>CAYRHS010000104.1:0-11145 GCA_964424125.1 uncultured Burkholderiales bacterium | reverse complement strand
GGGATGGGCCCCCAGCCGGGCGCGCCGACGAAGTCCCCCTTCAGGCGGAAGTCGCCTTCGTGGAAGGGGTAGACACGCCGGCCGGTATACATCGCCCGGCGCGCCGGCAGCGTCGGGCTGCCGCTGCCCGGCGTCGACGTGCGGCTCGCGAGCGCGTCGGGCGAGATCCAGGTGCGCGGCCCCAACGTCTTCGCGGGCTACTGGCGCCGGGCCGAGGCAACCGTCGACGTCCTGCGCAACCTCTGGTTCCACACCGGCGACCTCGGGCTGGACGACGCGGACCGGTTCCTGTACTTCGTGGACCGCAAGAAGGACTACCTGCGCCGACGCGGCGAGAACATCTCGAGCTTCGAGTTGGAGAAGGCGTTCCTGGGCCACGAGGCACTGAAGGACGTGGCGGTGCACGCAGTCGCGAGCGACGTCGGTGAGGACGAGGTGAAGCTCACGGCCGTGCTGCACGAAGGCGCGTCACTCGACGAGGAGACGCTGTGCCGTTGGTGTGCGGAGCGCGTGCCGTACTTCGCCGTTCCTCGGTACATCGAGTTCCGCAGCGAGCTCCCGCGCAACCCGGTCGGCCGCGTCCTCAAGTTCGAGCTGCGCGCCGACGGCGTCACCCCGTCGACATGGGATCGCGAGTCGGCTGGCGTCGAGCTCGAACGCTGAAGGACGGACGCGCGACGTGTCGGCGTCGGCAGCGGGTAGCAGTTGCTCGTTCCCGACGCCGAAGCGTCAATCGGGCCGGCGGACCCTCCAGATCTGCTCGGCGGGCCAGCGCCGGGCCCAGTCGGCGGGGGCGTAGTCGACGAAGGTGGTCGACGCTCCGTCGGGCGCCTGGAGCTCGATGAGGTCCTCGACGACGAGGCCGTGGTGACGGAAGAGGCCGATCCACTCACCCGTCGGCACGACGTGGTCGGTCGTGCCCTGGTCGTGCCGAATGCGCCCGAGATCGAAGTACGAGCGGTGCAAGCGTCGGCTCTGCCGGTCGGCCGACTCGTCCCAGGTCATGTACAGGAGCGGCGTCGAGGCACAGAAGGCCAGGAGACCCCCCGATCGCAGTAGCCGGGCCGCCTCGGCGACGGCGAGCTCGGGCGCGCAGAAGCTGAACGCGCCGTGGTCCGCGAAGACGATGTCGAACGACCCGGCGGCGAACGGCGCCGCCGCGCCGCTCGCCTGAACGAGTGGGAACTGCACCTCCCGCGTCGCCTGGTGGCGCCGGGCATGGACGAGCTGCACCGCGGACAGGTCCAGCCCGACCGGCCGGGCGCCGGCCTCGGCGAGGGCCGCGGACCACTGCGCCGCCCCGCAGCCGAGCTCGAGCATGTCGCGGCCGGTGATGTCCCCGAGCACGTGGAGTTCCGCCTCGGGGATCCGCCAGACCCCCCAGCCGAGCGCGGCGGCGGCGAGCTCGGCGCCGTGAACGGCCTGGTAGTCGTCGGCGTCGGCGTCCCAGAACGCTCGGTTGTGCCGGTCGTCGGCCGAGCTCACGCGCGCACGGGGAGGCGGGCGAAGCCGCGGACGTTGCCCGAGTGCACGCGTTCGGCTCCGTCTTCGTCGACGACGAGTCCGGGCAGGGCGGCGAGCAGCTCCTCGAGCGCGACCCGACCTTCGAGGCGCGCGAGCGCGGCGCCCAGGCAGTGGTGCGGTCCGAAGCCGAACGCGAGGTGGGGGACGGGCTCGCGGAAGACGTCGAAGCGATCGGGCTCGCGGAAGCGGGCTTCGTCGCGGTTGGCGGAGCCGAGGAGCAAGAGCACCCGGGCGCCGGCCGGGATCCTCCCGTCGCGGATCACGGCGTCGCGCGTCGCTTCGCGTGCCATGAGCTGGGTGGGGCCGTCGTAGCGGAGCGTCTCTTCCACCGCCGCGGGGACGAGGTCGGGCTCGGCCGCGATCGCCGCCAGCTGATCACGATGGCGCGAGAGCCAGAAGCACGCGTTGCCGATGAGCTTCGTGGTGGTCTCGTACCCGGCGATGATCAGGAGGAAGCAGAAGCCGATGACCTCCTCGTCGCGCAGCCGTCGGCCCCCCTCCTCGGCGTGGAGCATTCCGGTGACGAGATCGTCCCCGTGGCCACCCCGGCGGTCTCCGACCAGGCGGGCGAAGTACGAGGCGAGCTCGACGCCGGCCCGAGCACCCGCCCGGGTGAGCTCGGCTCGGCCCGGCTCCCGGTGGACGAGCGTGTGCGCGAGCTCCTGGATCCGTCCCCGGTCGCTCGGCGGCACGCCCAGCATCTCGGAGATCACCGCCATCGGCACCACCGCGGCGAATTCGGCGATCACGTCGCCGCCTCCGCGTCGGGCGAGGTCCCGGGCGAGCCGGCGGGCGAGGAGTCGGACCGGGTCCTCCATCGCGGCTACGCGCTTCGGCGTGAAGGCGCGGCTGACGAGGCCCCGCAGCTCCGTGTGGCGGGGCGGGTCCATCTCGATCAGCATCGGCGGGGAGAGCTCGGTGGTCTCCTCCAGCGTGATGCCCCTCGAGGAGGTGAAGGTCTCCCAGTCGCGGAGCGCCGCGTGGACGTCGTCGTAGCGTGAGAGGGCGAAGAAGCCCCGGTCGGGGTCCCGGTAGACGGGGGCCCGGTGGCGGAGCGTGTGGTAGACGGGAAACGGATCCTCGTGCGTGCAGTACGCATAGGGGTCGAAGCGGACGGGAGCCGCGCGCAGGCTGCTCATCGGGCGGAGCCTAGAGCGAGATGCCCCTCAGGTGGGTGGGTCGAGGGGTCGATACCACGCAGCGTGAGGCAGTGTCCGGGCTGTGGATTCCTCGTGCCGCCCACGTGGGCGTCGTGCACCCGCTGCGGTACGGATCTGGCGGGCGCGGTCGAGTTCCGAGCCCCCGCGCCGTCCCGGCCGGCGGCGCCCGCCGCGCCCCCCGCCGATCCGAGCCGCGCCGTCAACCCTCCGACGGCGCCCCCGTCTCGGGAGCGAGCGGGGTACTTCGGGGGGGCACCGCCACCCAAGCCGCCCGGAAGCGTCTCGGGGCCGGCCGACGCGCCCGCGGTCTGGGAGCTCGCCCCGCCGCCTCGGGAGCAGCGACGGGTCCCCACGCTCCTGCTGGCGTTGCTCGTGGCGGTGGCCGGGGTTGCCGGCTGGTTCGGCTACGACCGTTTCCTCGCCGCGGACGACGTGGAGCTCGAGGAGGCGGCTCGGGCCTGGGTGGACGGCGAGAGCGAGGTCCCGGTGCGCAACGTCCTCGGTGGGTTCGAGGCCGAGCTCCCCGTGGCGCCGCAGACGATCGACCAGGTCGCGGAGGTCGACGGCCAGACGGTCGCGGTCCACATGGAGGTCAGCGAGGTCGCGCCCGACTACGTGGCCCTCGTCGGATGGTTCGAGATGCCGGGCGCGAGCGAGGCCGACCTCGAGACCCTGTTCGCCGACAGCGCTGGCGACGTGCAGCTCGAGGGGAACGTCGACGGTTTCGACGCCGAGATCTCGATGGAGCAGACCACGCAGGACGGCCACGAGGCCTTCGACATGGAGGTCGCGGGGGAGGGGATGCACATGAAGGGCCGGTTCGTCGTGGTGGGGAGCCGCCTCTACCTGCTCATGCTCGTGTCGCCGAACGAGGACGACCCGGGCTGGGACAGGCTCGTGGAGTCATTCGAGGTGCTCGGATCGGGGGGCGCCGCCGCCTGACCGCCTCTGGCAAATTCTCGGCAAACCGGGCATACTGGAAACGAGCGCCCCCGTGCGGACAGTCGCCGCGGGGCTCGCGAGCGAGGCTGATGTACGCGCGGCAACCGGAGCGGTCGATGGCCCGATGCCACGAGCAGCGAGCGCAGCGTCGGCGGCGCGTGGCGCGTGGCGCGCGCGGTGGCGGCGTTCGCTGCTCTCGTGGTGGGCGTCACGTCGTGCGCGTCCGGCGCTCTGGCGAGCACGGACGAGCCCACGCGGGGTGGCCGCGCTCGGATCACCGAGCTCGCCGTGTCGGTCCTGCCCGGTCTCGACGCGCGGTTGGCCGGCGCGCCGATCGAGTCGGGCGAGGCCGCGGCCGCGCTCGGTCGCCTGGACGACGCCGACGCTGCGCTGCGAGCGCTGGCGGAGGAGGCGGTGGACCTCGGCGCCCGGCAGGACGCTCTGCAGGCGGATCTCGACGAGCTCTCCGCCAAGGAGCGGGAGGCGGCCGAGAAGCTCGCCGTCGCCGTTGGTCGCAAGCGCCGTCTGGCGGCTGCGGCCTACGTCAACGACCCGGCGCTCGCGCGCGGCTACGCGATGCTCGATGCCTCGGGCCCGATCGATCTGGCTCGCCGTGGCGAGCTCGCGGACCGGGTGGGCGACACCCTCGGCGAGGTCGCGGCCGAGGCCGACCGGCAGCGTGCGCTGGCATCGGATGCCGCCGAACGCGTGGCCGACCAGCTCGCCGACGTCCGCGCCCGACTCGAGAACGCCAAGGCCCCGGCCGAGGCGGCCGGCGAGGAGCTCGTGGCCGCTCGTCGGCACGTCGCCGCGACCCTCCCCGGCGCGACGGTCGCCGGCATCGACGTCCCGCTGGTCGCGCTCGACGCCTACCTCCGGGCGGAGCGGCTCGTTGCCCGGTTCGCCCCGGCCTGCGGCATCGAATGGTGGATGCTCGCCGGCATCGGTCGTACCGAATCCGACCACGGCCGGTACCGCGACGCGACGGCGGACGCGGCCGGCAACGTGACTCCCTGGATCCTCGGGGTGCCGCTCGACGGCAAGGGCGTGGCCGCGATCGGCGACACCGACGGTGGCGGGCTCGACGGCGACGGGCTCTGGGACCGGGCCGTGGGCCCGATGCAGTTCATCCCCTCCACGTGGCAGCGCTGGGCGAGCGACGCCACCCTCGACGGCAAGAAGGATCCCAACAACCTCTACGACGCGGCGTTCGCCGCGGCCCGCTACCTGTGCCGCGCGGCCGGCGGGCGGATCGACTCGGACTTCGCGCTCGCGCGCGCCTATCTCGGCTACAACCACTCCGCGGCGTACGTTGCGACCGTGGCCGACCGGGCCCACGAGTACCGGGACGACGCCGCGAGCTACCTCGACACGTCGGGCTAGCCGAGCGGCCCTTCGTCCGGCGGGGAGCCACGTTCACGGCGCGCCAATCCTTCGGCCTCGGCGCGGCTCGTGAACGGTGCGGCCGCCAGGCCGAGAAGGGCAGAGATCGTGACCACGATTCCGATCGGAACCCCGAAGACGAACCAGAGCAGGAAGGCCGTGGCGAGAAACGCGACGGCGGCGTCGACCGCCCAGTGGAGGATGAACGGTCGTGGGGGGCGGGGCGGGAGCGGCGGGCGGACGCCCTCGGCGTCCTCCGCGTCGCTCACGCGGTCGGCGTGAGGTCGGTGATCGTGATCCGGCCCTCGTGCTCGGGCTTGTCGGCCTGCTGCGCTGCCGGGCGGGGCGTGGTGTCGACGCCGACCGCCTCGGCCCGCAGCGCGGCGACCGTGCACTGTTCGCGAGGCCGGATCGAGAACGGGTCGTAGCGGAAGAAGCGCATCGCGTTCTGGTGTGCGATCTGGTCGATCTCGGCGTCGTTTAGCTCCGCGTCGGTGAGCTCGCCCCAGACGCGTTCGGGGGAGCGGGGCCAGGTGGAGTCGGAGTGGGGGTAGTCGACCTCGATGCAGATGCGGTCGGTGCCGATCTGGCGCGCCAGCTTGGCGCCGACGCCGTCGCTGATCTGGCAGAGGACGACGCGCTCCATGAAGAACTCGCTGGGGAGCTGGTCGCCGAAGTCGGCGTGCGTCCACGACTTGTGCACGCGGTAGCTGTGGTCCAGCCGTTCGAGGAAGTACGGGATCCAGCCGGTGCCGCCCTCACTGAGCGCCACCGTGACGTCGGGGAACTTCTGCCACACGGGTGAGTGGACGAGGTCGGCCGCGGCCTGGACGATGTTCATCGGCTGGAGGACGATCATCACGTCGATGGGCGCGTCGGGTGCGGTGGTGACGAGCTTGGAGCTCGACCCGATGTGCATGCAGACGATCGTGCCCTCGTCGGAGCACGCCTTCCAGAACGGGTCCCAGTGGTCCGAGTGGAGGCTGGGCAGGTTGAGCGGCACCGGGTTCTCCGGGAACGTGACCGCGTGGCAGCCCTTCTTGGCGACGCGGTGCACCTCGTCGGCCATGAGCTCGGGGTCCCAGATCATCGGGATCGACAGCGGGATGAACCGCTCGGGCGCGGCGCCGCACCACTCGTCGATGTGCCAGTCGTTGTAGGCGCGCGCGAGCGCGGCGGCCGCGTCCTTGTCGTCGAGCGCCGCGAAGAGGCGGCCCGCGAAGCCCGGCAACGAGGGGAAGTTGAGCGATCCGAGGAGGCCGTTGGCGTTCATGTCGAGGACACGCTTCTCGACGTCGAAGCAGCCGGGGCGGATCTCGTCGAAGCTCGTCGGGTCGATGCCGTACTCCTCCTGCGGGCGTCCGGCGACGGCGTTGAGGCCGATGTTGGGGACCTCGATCTTGTCGAGGAAGCGCCATACGTCGGTGCCGTCGTCCTTGCGTACGACGTGGGGTGCGACGTCTCGGTACCGCTCCGGCAGGTGCCCTTCGAAGAGGTCGGGTGGTTCGACGACGTGGTCGTCGACGCTCACCAGGATCATGTCGTCGATCTGCATGGCCGGGCCCCCGCTCGATCCCTGACGTCCGTGTCACAATCTACCCCCCGTCGTCCCGGGCTCGAAAGGGACCGGGAGGAGGCGCTCAGACGATGGGCAGGCGAGTGTGCGTGGCGGGGATCGGGGTCGCGGACGGGCCCCGCGCACCCGACCACACGCCCACCACCCTCTCGGCCCAAGCCTTCCGGCGCGCGCTCGACGACGCAGGGCTCGGGGCAGGCGACGTCGACGGCCTCGCGGCCGCGGGCACCGCGGTCATGCACGAGGTCCAGCTCGCCGAGTACCTCGGCCTCCGGCCGCGCTGGCTCGACTCGACGAGCTGCGGCGGTTCGTCGTACGAGTTCCACGCGTTGCACGCCTTGCGTGCCATCGAAGCAGGCGACGCCGACGTGGTGGTCCTCGTCTACGGGAACACCCAGCTGTCGAAGGCGGGACGTTCGCTCGGCACCGGCCAGCAGTACTTTCCGACGGGTCCGTGGGCGTACGAGTTCCCGACCGGTCTCACGCTCGTCGGCGCCTACGCGCTAGCTGCGCAACGGCACATGCACGAGTACGGGACGACGTCCGCGCAGCTCGCGAGCGTTGCCGTCCAGACACGCGAGCACGCGACCAGGAACCCGAACGCGATGTATCGGGATCCGCTCACCGTCGACGACGTGCTCTCGTCGCGCGTGATCGCCGACCCGTTGCACAAGCTCGATTGCTGCGTCGTCTCCGACGGTGGTTGCGCGCTCGTTCTCACGACCGAGGAGCGCGCCCGCGACCTCCCGCATCCTCTCGTCCACGTGCGCGGCGCGGCCGGGGGGACGACCCATCACTCGATCCAGGCGATGCCCGACCTCACGTCGACGGCCGCGGCGTTCACGGGGCCGAAGGCGTTCGCCGAGGCCGGCGTCCGGCCCGCCGACGTCGACGTCGCGCACCTCTACGACAGCTTCACCTCGACCGTCCTCGTGTGCCTGGAGGACCTGGGGTTCTGCGCAAAGGGGGAGGGTGGCCCGTTCGTCGAGAGCGGCGCGCTGCGTCTCGGCGGTGCGTTGCCCACCAACCCGGACGGCGGCGGCCTCTCCGCCACCCACCCAGGGATGCGCGGCCTGTTCCTGCTCGTCGAGGCGACGCGCCAGCTCCGAGGCGACGCAGGCGACTCGCAGGTGAGGAACGCCGAGATCGCGGTTGCGCACGGCTCGGGCGGCTGGCTGTCGTCGATGGCCACCGTCGTGCTCGGCACTGAGGCCGTGGGCTGAGGGCTCACGCCCGGCGGGGCGCTCGTGATCGGGTCGGCTGTCGCCGCCCTGACGTCTTCCACTGGGACGGCACCAACTTCGATCTCCGCCACGCGTTCTTCGGCTGACGCGAGGCCCTCGCTCGATCGCCTCAGCTCACGCCGTGGGGAGCGTGAGCACCTCTCCCGGGTAGATCAGGTTGGGATTGCCGGAGCGGATCGTGGCTCGGTTCGCCTCGACGAGCTCGACCCACGTCTCGCGCACGTCGGCGGGACCGAGGGCCTCGGTGGTCGAGCCCCGGCGTTCGGCGACGAGCCGCTCGGCGATCAGCCAGAAGCTCTCGCCGGGCTCGACGACGTGGAGCGTCTCCGTCCGCGTCGGGGGAGGCGTGCCGGGCGGCTCGGGATCGGGAGCCGGCGGCGGGAGGTCGGTTTTCGGCGTGTTCGCTTCGGGAGCGGAGATCGTGCTCGGGGGTGCGGTCGACGTGCTGGTCGTGCTCGTCGAGGTCGGTGGCGCGGTCGAGCTGGGAGCGGGGCCGTCGCGCACCACCGGCTGCTCGACGACGACCTCGCCGCTCGTCACGGGCGGCCCGTCCGCTGCCCACGCACCGGACGTACCCCCCAGGACCGAGGACGCGGTGATCGACACCACCGCGGCGCGCTCCACGAGTCCGCGGATCGCCGTTAGCGTGAACCATCCGACGACGCGGCGTAGACCCTGGTGTCGACTTCGCACCGCGAGCGCGTACAGACCGCTCGTCGCGAGCAGCCACGCGCTGAGCACGAGTCCGAGCAGGCGGAGCGCGGCGAGCATCGCGAGCTCCGGCTCGGTTCGCCGAGACCAGGCGATCGGTTCCGAGAGGTCGAAGCCGCCCGCGCCGCCGTCACTCAAGGCCCACAGGGCGCCGAACGTGGCCGCGGCCAGCGCGACGGCGAGGAGGAGGGGGCCTCGTTCGGAACGGCGGTTGCCACGCACGGCGGCACCCTAGGGAGCCCGCCCCCACTCTGTCAATGTGACAGATAGGACTATCATGTGATGTCGAGGACTCGGAGGCCGGGTCGAGCAGCGCCGTTCCCGTTAGCGTGTCGGCGTGCCCGACGAGCTCCCCAAGTACCTCGTCCCGCGGGTTTCGCCCGAGGCTCGGGAGTTCTTCGAGGGCGCCCAGCAGGGCGAGCTGCGGATCCAGCGCTGCCGGGAGTGCGGGTTGCACCAGCACTACCCGCGGGTGCTGTGCTCCCACTGCGGGTCGGAGCTGCTCGAGTGGGTCACGGCGTCGGGCCGAGGGACCGTGCACAGCTACACGGTGATCCACCAGAACGGCATCGCGCCCTTCGACGAGTGGGTACCGTTCCCTGTCGCGCTCGTCGATCTCGAGGAACGTGGGGCCCGTCTGCTCGCGGCGATGCCCGACACCGATCCCGCCAGTGTCTCGATCGGGATGCCGGTCGTCACCGCCTTTCGGCGCGGTGACGAGCGCGTCACGTTCGTGGACGTGCGTCCTGTCTGATCAGCCGGAGAACCGGAGAAGAACCGAGGAGCCATGGCCGACCCGAAACTGACGGCGCTGTTCGTGAACTGCACGCTGAAGAAGTCACCCGAGGTGTCGAACACGGAGGCCCTCGCCCGCAAGGTGATCGAGTGGTTCGACCAGATGAACGTCGAGTCCGAGATCGTGCGCGTGGTCGACTACCACGTGCCGTTCGGCGTGAGCTCGTTCGAGGGCGAGGGCGACGAGTGGCCGCTGATCCTCGAGAAGATCAAGGCGGCCGACATCCTCGTGATGTGCACGCCGATCTGGTTCGGGGTCCGCAGCTCCGTGGCGCAGCTCGTGGTCGAGCGTCTCGACGGCACCTACGCGGAGGCGAACGACGTCGGGCAGTACCCGCTGTACAACAAGGTGGCCGGCGTCGTCGTGACGGGGAACGAGGACGGCGCCCACGCCGCGGCCGAGACCACGCTGTTCAACATGACCCACCTCGGCTGCACGGTGCCGCCCAACGCGGACACCTACTGGGTCGGCGACGCCGGGCCCGGACCGTCGTACCTCGATGCCGGCGGTGAGGAGCACGAGTACACGCAGCGCACGACCCGCTGGATGGCGCACAACCTCGTGCACTTGGCCCGGATCCTCCACGCGAACCCAATTCCGGCCGAGGGCAACACGAAGGACGCCGAGGTCTGCCACGCGGGCTGACCTGACGCGCTCGTCAGGTCTGTGCGGGCGGCGGTACCCTCCTCGTGCGTCGCGCAACGGAGGGGGAGCCGTGAGCCCGTTGACGGTCGAGTCCCGGATGCTGATCGACGGGAAGCTCGTCGACGCCGAGCGTGGAGGTACCTTCCAAGTCCTCGACCCCGCGACCGAGGAGGTCGTCGGCGGGTGCGCCGACGGAGCGCCGTCCGACATGGAGCGGGCGATCGCCGCCGCGCGGAGCGCGTTCGACGAGACCGACTGGTCGACGAACCGTGCCCTCCGCCGTCGATGTCTCCAGCAGCTGAAAGACGCGCTCGATCGCGAGCGCGAGACACTCCGGCCGCTGCTCGTCGCCGAGGCGGGTGCTCCGATCATGCTGACCTACGCGGTGCAGCAGGACAGCTGCATCGAGGACATGCAGTGGGACATCGACCTCATCGACCGCTACGAGTGGGAGCGGGAGCTCCCGGAGCACGAGTTCATGGGGATCACCAGCAAGCGGCGCGTGGTCCACGAGCCCGTCGGCGTGGCCGCGCTCATCACACCCTGGAACTTCCCGTTCATGCTGAACCTCTCGAAGCTGGCGCCTGCGCTCGCCGCGGGAAACGCGGTCGTGCTGAAGCCTGCGCCCGACACGCCGCTGAACGCGACCCTGCTCGGTCGGCTCGTCGCCGAGGAGACCGACTTCCCGCCCGGCGTCGTCAACGTCGTCACCGGGGAGGATCCGGCCGCGGTCGGCGAGGTGCTCGTTCGCGACCCTCGCGTCGACCTGATCAGCTTCACCGGCTCCACTCCGGTCGGGAAGCGCATCATGGAGGTCGGTGCGGTGACGCTCAAGAAGATCTTCATGGAGCTCGGGGGCAAGTCCGCGAACATCGTCCTCGACGACGCCGACTTCCCCGCCGTCGTGGGGAGCGGGTCGATGACCTGCATCCACGCGGGCCAGGGCTGCGCGCTCACGACCCGGATGCTGTTGCCACGCTCCCGCTACGACGAAGGCGTCGCTCTGCTCGAGAATGCGTTCCTCGGACTGCCGTACGGTGATCCGAAGGACCCGGCGAACATGATGGGCCCGCTCATCAACGCCAAGCAGCACGACCGCGTGCTCTCGTACATCGATCGGGGGAAGGCCGAGGGTGCCCGGCTGCTCGTCGGTGGCGGGGTACA
>CAYRHS010000103.1:7332-11192 GCA_964424125.1 uncultured Burkholderiales bacterium | reverse complement strand
GGTCTGGACCTCGGGCGCGCATCACGCGGACTGGTGCCTCTGCTACGTGCGCACCGATCCGGAAGCGCCGAAGCATCGTGGCATCAGCGTGCTTATCATCGACATGCGGAGTCCAGGAATCGAGACGCGACCCTTCGCCGAGCTCACCGACCCCGACCACACCGATTTCAACGAGGTGTTCTTCACCGACGTGCGCGTTCCGAGCGCGAATCTGCTCGGTGAGCTCAACAAGGGCTGGCCGATCGCGAGCGGTTCGCTCGCGCACGAACGGGCAATGCTGTGGATCGGGTACGCGTACGACCTCCAACGGGGGGCCGAGGCCCTGGCACGGCTCGCGACGCGGCCGGCGCCGGGTGGGGGCCGGGTCGGCGACGACCCGCGTTTTCGCGAGCGCGTCGCCAATGCCTACATCGACGCCCAGGCGATCCTCGCCGTCGGCTATCGGGGCTTCTCGAAGTTCCTCGCGGGCAAGGCATCCCCCGAGCACTCGCTGCTGAAGCTCTTCGGTGCCGAGGCCGTCCAGCGGGTCTGCCTGGAGGGTGCGGAGGCGCTGGGCGCCGACGCCGTCGACCGGTCGCTCGCCGGCTTCGAGCTGCTCCGGGAAGGCTGCTGGGAGGACCAGTACCTGTTCTCCTTCGGGGGCACCATCCCCGGGGGGACGAGCGAGATCCAGCGCAACATCATCGCCGAGCGGGTCCTGGGTCTCCCTCGCGCCTAGTTGTGGACGAAACCGTCCGGTTCGAGGTGTTCGTCCAATAAAGTGGGGACATCGGAGAGAAGCGCGCAACCGCCGGGACGGCCGTGGCGTCGTTCCCGGTGTGGCAGAGGTGATGGTGGCGCGGCTGCCGGGGCGCGCGGTGAGGGCGGTGACCGCCGACCGCTCGGCCCCCGAGGGGGTCGGAACCGACCTCGGCGTCGAGACCGAGGTTCGTCCGGCCACGCTCGGCGATCTGTTCCGGGAGCAGTACGCGTCGATGGTGCGACTCGCCCACGCGCTGACCGGCTCCAATCCGGCGGCCGAGGACCTCGTACAGGACGCGTTCGCGCGCATGCAGGCACGCTTCGACCAGACGGAGAACCCAGCCGCGTACCTCCGAACGTCGGTCGTCAACGCGTGCCGCTCGTATCACCGATCACGTAGGCGGGAGCAGGAACGCCTTCATAGGCTGGACGTTCCCGATGCTGTGTCGGTTGAGGCGCGCGAGCTGCTGGACGCGCTCTCCGAGCTCCCGTACATGCAGCGAGCCGCGATCGTGCTCCGCTACTACGAGGACTACTCGGAACGACAGATCGCGCAGACGCTCGGCTGCCGACCGGGAACGGTGAAGTCGCACCTCCACCGCGGGCTTCGCAAACTCCGTGGAGTGATCGAACGATGAGGGGCCGCGCCGGCGTCGACGGGCTGGAGCCGGTCGAGCAACGCGTTCGCGACGCGCTCACCGAGCTGACGGACACGACCGAGACCGCCGAGGACGCATGGCTGCGCATCAACGAGCGCGCGGCCGTGTACGAGCGCCGGCGCCGCTGGTGGCCGTTCCGTGCACGACCGACGTCGGGGTCCGGTGCGCGCGTGTGGCGCCTCACATCGGCCACGCTGGCCGTTGCGCTCGCCGCGGTGCTGGTTGGAGCGGTGCTGGCGCGTTCGGACCGGAACGGCAGCAGCCCTCCCGGCGTGGCCACTGGCGGACCGGTCAGGTTCGCGAACGCGGTCGTCTACGCGCCACGGGATTCCGAGGCGGTGTCCGTTTCCGCGAACCAGACTGTGTGCGAGGCGTTCCACTACGAGGGCAACGTCCTCGTCTGCGATCAGGCGCGAGGCCTGGTCGCGCTCGATCTGCCGGCCGAGGACGTCGGGGTGGGCGCGACGGTGAGCGTCTTCACGGAGTTCGGCACCGAAGCCCGGAACCTGTCACTGGCCGAGGAGCCTCTCGGGCCGAGCGCGAGCGGACCGGTTCCCGAATCGGTCACGGTGGCCGGCCGTAAGGGCGTCTTCGTCACGACCAGTGCCGAGTCGGGTCTCCCAACGACGACCGCACTCGTCTTCAGGGGCTCGGAGGGTGAGATCGTGCGGCTCCAGGCGACGGCTGACACGGAGGTGCCTCGTTCCGAGCTCCTTGCGCGCGCCGACTCGCTCGAGCCCACCGACGTCGAGGTCGACGGGCCGATCGCCGTCGTGGTGGCCACCGAGAGCGTCAGCGTTCCTTCCACAGGGTCGGGGGAGGTGGGAGACGTCACCTCGGCACCGTACGACCTCGTCGCGCGCGCGACCGAAGACGCTGCGTGTGCCGTGCTCGTCCCCGCTGGCACTACGGGAGCCGATTGCGAGTTCGCGCCGGTTGCCGACGACCGGATCGGCTCGGTCCAGGTCGCTCCCGACCTCGGAACGGATCAGCCACGCTTGCTTTACGGGATCGCCCCGCCCGACGCGGTCGCGGTCCGCGTCGCACCCGAACGCGGGCAATCCGCCGAGCGACCCACGGTCGGCGACGAGCTCCGGGCACCCGGCCGCTTCTTCCTCGTGCCCGTGCACAACGGCGCAGCCTCCGTGGTCGGGCTCGACGCCGACGGGGAACCGATCGGCGAGCCGGTGGAGGTGACCATCGAGCCGGGAACGAGTCTCCCCGCCGCCACGCACCACTTCACCGGTGACCAGCGCACCATCGGTGCGGGCACGACTGCGGACGGCCGTCCGTGGGAGCTCGTGAGCCGAGCGTCGGATCGTGGGCTGTGCTTCGGGCTCGACGAGCCCGGCAGGGCCGTTCCCGACCGGTGCGTCGCCGACGAGACCCTCCGCGGGGTCCCCGACGTCGCGTTCGTCGACCAGGACTTCGGCGTGCTCGTCGGCGTCACGGATCCGGAGACCGCGTTCCTCCATGTGCTGTGGTCCGATGGCACCATCGCTCGCCTCGACCTCCCGGACGCGGTGGACGGTCGGGTGCCGGTCGCGTTGACCGTGCCCGCGGGGCTCACGCCCCAGGTCGTCGGTCGCTACTCCTCCGACGGCGAGCACCTGGGCCAGGTCGCCGTGTACGAGGATCCGCCGCCGATCGAGTTCGAAGCGCCCGCGCCCGACGCCGAGCGGGACGGCTGACGCTCCCCGAGCCGGGCGGCGCGCCGCCGGCGACCCGACACGCCTACGATGTCGTGTTCATGGCGATTGCGCCGCGCGCTGATCATCTCCCGGACACGATGCGCGCCGCCGTCTACCGGCGACCGGGGACGGTCGAGGTGACCGAGGTTCCGGTTCCCGAGGCCGGTTCCGGCGAGGTCGTGGTCGAGGTCGATCACTGCGGCGTCTGCGGCACCGACCTCCACCTCGTGCTGGACGGTTGGGGGCGGCCGGACTCGATCAGCGGGCACGAGTACACGGGAAGGGTCGTCGCCCTCGGAAGCGACGTCGACGACTGGTCGATCGGGGATGCCGTCGTCGGAGGGCTCGCCCAGGCGTGTGGAACGTGCGCCATGTGCCGGGCCGGTCGGGAACCACTCTGCGAGCACCGTGCACCGATGGGGGAGCGCGACTTCCAGGGCGCGTTCGCACAGTACGTGGCCGCGCCCTCGGCCCAGTTGCTTCGCCCGCCGGACGAGCTCGACCTGCGCCACGCCGCACTGGTCGAGCCACTCGCGGTCGCGCTGCATGCTTTCGAGCGTGCGCCCGTCGGAGCCGGGGCGCGGGTGCTCGTGGCCGGCGCCGGGCCGATCGGCGCACTGATCGTGGTCCTGCTGCGAGGCCGAGGAGACATCGACGTGGTGGTGAGCGAACCGTCGGCGCCTCGACGTGCCCTCGCGGAGCGGCTCGGGGCGAGGACCTGCGAGCCGGACGTGCTCGTCGCGCCCGTCTCGCCGAGCGCGGTCGTCGA
>CAYRHS010000103.1:0-7322 GCA_964424125.1 uncultured Burkholderiales bacterium | reverse complement strand
CCGTTCGACGTGGCGTTCGAGTGCTCGGGGAAAGCCACCGCGATGGAGGCATGTCTCGGGCAGCTCGGCCGGACGGGGACCCTCGTGATCATCGGTGCAGGCGTCGACCCTCCGAGCTTCGACTCGAACCGCATCCTCCTCAACGAGCTCGTGGTGACCGGCTCGTGCGCGAGCGGCCCTGCGGACTTCGCGTTGGCGCTCGAGCTCCTGGCCTCGGACGATGTCCCGGTGGAGGATCTCGTCGAGAAGGAAGACGTGGCGCTCGAGGACATGCTGGACGCCATGCGGAGGCTCCAGGCCGGTCAGCTGTCAGGGAAGGTGCTCGTCGCCCCGAGCCGGAGCGGGGAGGCGGGATGAACCTGATGGGGGAGTCGCGGGGACGCGAGCCGCGCTTCAACCACGTCGCGATGAGCCTGCCCCCCGCGATGCTCGACGAGCGGCACCGC
The DNA here is from genome assembly GCA_964424125.1 of uncultured Burkholderiales bacterium. Classification (GTDB taxonomy): domain Bacteria; phylum Actinomycetota; class Acidimicrobiia; order IMCC26256; family JAOSJL01; genus CAYRHS01. The sequence continues at coordinate 6,876 of CAYRHS010000103.1, read as the reverse complement.
GACCACATCGTCCGCTTCTACTCGAGCGTGTTCGGGTGGGAGGAGCTGCCCACGATGACCGAGGATCGTCGGCGGCTCGTGCTGTCCGCCTATACGTACGAGCAATTCGTGTTCCTGGTCGCCGGGGACGAGCCGATGTCCTGTGCACGTATGGACCACTTCGGGATGTCGGTGGCCACCGAAGAAGAGCTCGACGGCATGCTTGCGAGGTGTCACGCCTACGCCGCCCACGACGACCGTGTCGACATCGTCGACAAGTCGGTCGACGACTTCGGCGTGCTCGCCATCACGAGCTTCTACGTCCGCTATCTCCTGCCCCTGATGGTCGAGGTCCAGTGGTGGGACTTCAAGGAAGGCGCAGCAGCGACGGGCGTTCCCGGCCGGCACTAGTTCCACGGTTACCATGAGCCGATGCGGACGCTTTCGAGCGAGTCGGCGCGCCCTCGCGGCCCCGATTCGACCTCGGTCCCGCTCGTGACGACTACCCGTGGGCCTGCCTGGCTGTTGCCAGCAGGCGTGGTCCTCGTGCTCGTGATCGGCGTCGTCCTGCGCTTCGTGACGCGGTCCGAGCTGTGGCTGGACGAGGCGCTGACCGTCAACATCGCCCACGTGCCGATCGGCGATCTCCTCGACGCGTTGCGCCGTGACGGTTCCCCGCCGCTCTTCTACGTCCTGCTCCACGGGTGGATCGACCTCTTCGGGACCGGGGACATGGCCGTGCGGGCCCTCTCCGGGGTCATCGGGCTCGCGGCGCTGCCGGCTGCGTGGTACGCGGGTCGCCGCGTCGGGGGTCGGGCCGTTGCGTGGGCAAGCCTCCTGCTCCTGGCGGCGTCGCCGTTCGCGATCCGCTACAGCACCGAGGCTCGACCCTACGAGCTCCAGATCCTCCTCGTCCTCCTCGGCTACCTCGCGCTCCGTCGGGCGCTGGACCGCCCGACGCTGGGCCGCCTGCTCACCGTCGCGGCCGTGACGGCCGCGTTGCTCTACAACTCGTACTGGTCCTTCTACCCGCTCGCACTCGTCGCCTTGTACCTCGCGGTCCGGGCCGTTCGAGATCCCCAGCCCCGTGCGGCACGACGGGCGCTGGCCGCATGGTTCGCCGGCACACTCGCCTTCGTCCCGTGGCTCCCGATCTTCTTCTTCCAGGTCGAGCACACGGGCACGCCGTGGGCGACACCGGTGTCCCCCACGACCGCATTGCATCGCGCGTTCGTCGAGTTCGGCGGGGGATTCCATCCCGAGGGTTGGGCACTCGGGCCGGGGATCGCCCTCCTCGTGCTCCTCGGCGTGTTCGGCTCGGCCGTCGACGCCCGCCGCATCGAGCTCGACGTCCGGACCCGGCCGCTCGTCCGCTGGGAAGCAGCTATCGGCTTCGGCGCGCTCGTCGTCGGCATCGTCTATGCGTTCGCGACGTCCGGCGCGTTCGAGGCTCGGTACGCATCAGTCGTGTTCCCCCTGCTCCTCCTCGTGGCGGCGGTCGGCGTGATGACCTTCGCGGGCCCGCGCGTGCGCGCCGCCGTCCTCGCGGTGGTGATCGTCGTCGGCTTCCTCGGCGGATTGCGGAACGTCTTCCAGCACCGGACTCAGGCCGTCGATGTCGCAGCCGCCATCAACGGACAGGCCGTACCCGGCGACGTCGTCGGGTTCTGTCCGGATCAGCTCGGTCCCGCGGTGGACCGGATCGTGCGCGACGACGTGGTCGAGCGCGCATGGCCGGACGGCGGCGACCCCGAGTTCGTCGACTGGCGCGACTACGCCGAACGCAACGCCGCGACCGATCCGGAGGCGTATGCCGACGTGCTCCTCGACGCGGCCGGTGAGGACCACACCATCTGGCTGGTCTGGGCGGGCGGATACCGGACCTTCGACCAGCGCTGCGAGGCAGTCGTCACGGCGCTCCAGGGCGCTCGACCGCAAACCGACCAAGTGGTCATCGGCGACGACGACTTCTTCGAGTTCGCCAACCTCACCGAGTTCCGGGTCTCGTGATCCAGGCGCCCGCGCGCCCTCAGCTCGGCTCGGACGCGCCTCGCCGTCTCCTGGACGAGTTCCGCGCGGTCGTGTTCCCGTGGGCGACGGGCCTCGTGCTCACGCTCACCGCGTACGCGATCGCCAAGCTCGCCGCTGACCAACTCGCGGCCGGGAGGGAACCCGTGTTCCTCAGGAACGGGTTCTTCGCGTGGGACGCCGATTGGTACCGAGGCATCGCCGAGCACGGGTACCACACTGTGGGGGAGGAGGGCTTGCGTTTCTGGCCGCTCTTCCCGCTCGCGGGACGCGGGCTGTCCTTCGTGTTCGCGGGGAACACCGGCGCCGCGCTGCTCGTGATCGCCAACCTGGCCGCGCTCGTCTTCCTCGTGTTGCTCCGCCGCCTGGTCCGCTTCGAGACCGGGAGCGACGCAATCGCATCCCGTGCGGTGTGGCTGGCCGCGATCTGGCCGACGGCCTTCGTGCTCTTCATGGGCTACGCGGAGTCGCTCTTCCTCGCGCTCGCGGTGGCGTGCTTCCTGGCGTTGCGCCGGCAGCGGTGGTGGTGGGCGGCGACCTTCGGCTTCCTCGCCGGGCTCACACGGCCGTTCGCCGTCTTCCTGGTGCTCGCCGCGGCGGTGGAGGCGTGGCGATCGTGGCGGGGGGCCGACGCTCCCGGTCGCCTCGCCCGTGTCGGAGCGGCCCTGGCTCCCGGCGTGGGGATCCTCGCCTACCTCGCGTGGGTGCAGGTCGCGTTCCACGACGCGTTCCTGCCCCTCACCTTGCAGAGTGACCCGACCCGGCAGGGATCGGTGCGCGACCCGTTTTCGAGCTTCTTCGACGCGGGGAGCGACTTCTTCTCCGGCGACAGGTTCGTGCCCGGACTGCACTTCTTGTGGGCCGCGGTGCTCGTCGGGCTGCTGGTGGTCATCGCCCGGCGCCTGCCCGCGTCGTACACGGCCTTCGCGGGGGCGACCCTCGTGCTCGCGCTGGCGGCGACGAACCTCGACTCGCTCGAGCGCTACGCGATGGGCGCGTTCCCGTTCGTGGTGGCGACCGCCATGCTCGTGACCGGCCGAGTAGCCGAGCGGCCGGTCACGGCGATCGCAGCCGGCGGTCTCGTCGCCTACGGCTTCCTCGCCTTCATCGGCGTCTACGTTCCCTGACCGGGGCCGGCGACGAGCCCGCGGAGCCCCGTGTCCAGATCGATCGACGGTGACCAGCCCGGCAGACGCGGGCCCGCGTCCCAGGGGGTAAGCATCTCCCGGCCGCGGTCGGGACGCGCGCCCCACTCCACGGCGATGGGACCGCCGAACGCAGCCTCCGCCCGCTTCACCAGCTCCCGGAGCGTCACGGGCTGACCGGACGAGACCGCGAAGGAGCTGAAGTCCTGCTCCAGCGCCAGCCTGGTCGCGTGCGCGAACGCCGCGGCGGCGTCGTCCACGTGCACGAGGTCGATCAGCTGCCGTCCCGAGCTCATCGAGAGGTGCTCGCCCGTGCGCCAGGCTCGCAGGAGCGCCGGCACGAGCTTCGGCCGTGGGTCGTTCGGGCCGTAGGTGTCGAACAGGTTGAGCACGACGACCTCGAAGCCGCCCGTCTCCGCGTAATAGCGGAGGACGTCCTCGAGGGCCTGCTTGGTCGCGGCGTACAGGCTCACCGGCGAGTAGGCCGCGCCGCCGTGGTGTTGCCAGGCGGTCCCGGCGACTACCACGCGCGGGCATCGGGTGACGGATGCGGCCTCCGCGAGGCGCATTCCGAAGGCGACGTTCCCCTCGGCGAGCTCGTCGACGTCGGCGGTCGTGTGGCGGGCGACGAAGTGGGTGGCGAGGTGGACGCAGCTCGCGGGCCGGATCCCGCCCACGACGTCGACGAGCGCGGACGTCGTGTCAGGGAGCTGGTGCACGGTGACGTGGGGGAGGGAAGCGCCGAGGCGATCGAGGCCGGAGGTCGGACGGACCGCGACGTGGACGTCGGCCCCGGTCTTCAGGAGCATGGCGACGACGTGAGGGCCGAGGAAGCCGGTCCCGCCGGTGACGAGGACCGGTCCCTCCGGCTCGGTCGTCATCGCTCGTAGGTGAAGGGCGAGGCGAAGGACGGCCCCGGCGGGAGACCCGAGTCGCGTTCGGAGAGGATCGGCTCCTCTACGGGCCAGTCGATCCCGGCGCTGTCCCACCGGATCCCGGCGTCGCATTCGGGATCGAACTCGCCGTCGTAGGCGTAGGCGAGGGTCGTCGCGTCCTCGAGGGCGACGAACCCGTGGGCGCACCCACGGGGCACGAAGACGGCGTTGTCGACGTCGGCCGACAGCTCGAGCGTGTGGCCGGCACCCTCGGTCGGCGAGCCGACGCGCAGGTCGACGATCGCGTCGAACGCCCGTCCGGTCACGCAGTACACGAGCTTGGCCACGGCACTCGGGGGGAGCTGGAAGTGCAGCCCGCGCAGCACCCCACGACGGGAGCGACTGTGGAACAGCTCGCGGATCTCGAACTCCAGGCCGAGCTCCCGGAAGCGACTCTGCTGGAAGGGCTTGGCCAGGTTGCCGCGATGGTCACGCACGACGCGGGGTCGCAGCTCGACGCAGCCGGGGATCGGGGTGTCGACGCGTTCCACGCGCGGGACTTCAACCGGCGGTGTGGTCGCGGACGAACGCGTGGAGCGTCTCCGCGACGAAGTCGAGCATCGGCTCGGTGAGCCCCGGATACACGCCGACCCAGAACGTGCCGTCGGTGACGACGTCCGCATTGTCGAGCGGTCCGACGACCCGGTGCGGTACGTCTCGGTACGCAGGCTGTCGCGTCAGGTTGCCCCCGAACAGGAGGCGGGTGGCGATCATGCGCTCCTCGAGATGCTGGACGAGCTCGTGGCGACCGAACGGCGCCTCCGGCCGGACGGTGAGCGCGAAGCCGAACCAGCTCGGCTCGCTCCCGGGAGTCGGCTCGGGCAGGACGAAGAACTCCTCCAAGCCCGCGACGGCCGCCCGCAGACGGTCCCAGTTCCGACGGCGGGCCTCGATGAAGCCCGGAAGCTTCTCGAGCTGGGCGACACCGACGGCCGCCTGCATGTCGGTCGCCTTCAGGTTGTACCCCACGTGCGAGTAGACGTACTTGTGGTCGTAGCCGTGGGGAAGGTCGCCGAGCTGCCAGTCGAAGCGCCGGCCGCACGTGTTCTGGTCGCCGGGCGCGCACCAGCAATCGCGCCCCCAGTCCCGGAACGACTCGACGATCTTCTTCAGCACGCCCGAATCCGTCAGTACGCACCCGCCCTCACCCATCGTGATGTGGTGCGCCGGATAGAACGAGACCGTGGCGAGGTCGCCGAAGGTGCCCGTCAGCCGGCCCCGGTAGCGCGACCCGACCGCGTCGCAGTTGTCCTCCACGAACCAGAGGCCGTGCTCATCGGCCAACGAGTTGACCGCGTCCACGTCGAACGGATTGCCCAGCGTGTGCGCGAGCGCGATCGCACGCGTCCGGGGACCGATCGCCTCGGCGAGCCGCGCCACGTCGACGTCGTAGGTGGCGAGCTCGACGTCGACGAACACCGGGACCAACCCGTTCAGCAGAACCGGGTTCACCGTGGTCGGGAATCCCGCCGCGACGGTCAGGACCTCGTCGCCGGGCCGGAGCCGTCGTTCGTCGAGCCGAGGTGACGTCAGCGTGGAGACCGCGAGGAGGTTGGCCGAGGATCCCGAGTTGCAGAGGAGCGCGTGGCGGACGCCCATGAACGAGGCGAACTGCGCTTCGAACTCGTCGGCGTAGCGGCCCGTCGTCAGCCAGAAGTCGAGCGACGCGTCGACGAGGAGGTCGAGCTCGGAAGCGTCGAACACCTTGCCCGACACGGGCACGGGCGTGACACCCGGCAGGAACGGCCGCTGCGGGAAGGCCTCGGCGTGGTACTTGGCGACGAGCTCGCGGATCTGCGCGCGCAGGTCATCGGCGGCGCTGCTCATCCGGTCGCCCCGTCGGCTGCGAGAAGATCCCGATACCACGCAACCGTGCGCCGCAGCCCGTCCTCGAGGTCGACCAGCGCCCGCCAGTCGAGGTCCCGCCGGGCCTTGATCGCGTTCAGGTACTGGTCCCTGATCTCGCCCTCGGCCCGGTCGAACACCCGGGGCTCGACCATCCCCGCGCCGACGGCCTTGCAGATCGCTCGGTAGAGGTCGAGGACCGACAGGGGGGACTCGTCGCTGAAGTTGTACGCCTTCCCGACGACGTCGTCGCGCTCGAGGGCGTCGGCCAGGGTGAGATAGGCGTCCACGACGTCGTCCACGTGCAGGTAGTCGCGCAGGAAGGTGCCGTCGCTGCGGATGATCGGCGTCTCCCCTCGCAGCAGCGATCGGATCGTGCCGGGGACGATGCGGCTCCAGTTCAGGTCGCCCCCGCCGTAGACGTTGCCGCAGCGTGCGACCGCGACCCGGACGCCGTAGGTGTGGGCGTACGACTGCGCCACGAGGTCGGCGGCGGCCTTGGAGACCTCGTAGGGGTGGCGGGCGAGCAGCGGGGCGTCCTCGGTGTAGGGGAGGTCCTGTTCGCCGTAGGCCTTGTCGCTGCTGGCCACGACCACGCGCCGGACGAGGTCGCGATGGCGGCGGGCGATCTCGAGGACGTTCCACGTCCCCCGGATGTTGGCGTCGAAGGTCGGCAGCGGTGCGCGGTGAGCGGGCTGGCGGAGGCGCTGAACGACCGGCCGACGTGGGCCTTATGTGGCACTTTCCCCTTGCCTCAGGCGGCGACGCCGCAAGCCGGCGCCGACGATCGTCTGGGCGCCGAGGTGCAGGATCGTGTCGGTCTCGTGCAGAGTCACGGCCCGCTCGATCGCGGCGAGGTCCTCGAGCGCCCCGTCGACGACGTGCACCGAGTCGATCGTCCCGCTGCGGTACAGCTCGGAGCGCGGGTCGGCGTCGAGCACGAG
>CAYRHS010000102.1:0-11621 GCA_964424125.1 uncultured Burkholderiales bacterium | reverse complement strand
GGCGTTGCTGTAGCCGCCGGTTGCGAGCACGACGGCGTGGCCGGAATGGGAGCTCACCGTGCCCGTCACGAGGTCGCGCACAACGATTCCCACCGCCCGGCCGTCCTTCACCACGACGTCGAGCATCTCGGTGCGCGGGAACATCTCGACGGCTCCGGCCTCGATCTGGCGGGCGAGCGCCTGGTACGCGCCGAGGAGGAGCTGCTGACCGGTCTGGCCGCGGGCGTAGAAGGTCCGCGAGACCTGGGCGCCGCCGAACGAGCGGTTGTCGAGGAGGCCGCCGTACTCGCGGGCGAAGGGCACTCCCTGCGCGACGCACTGGTCGATGATGTCGACCGACACCTGCGCGAGCCGGTACACGTTCGCCTCGCGAGCGCGGTAGTCGCCGCCCTTCACCGTGTCGTAGAAGAGGCGGTAGACCGAGTCGCCGTCGTTCTGGTAGTTCTTGGCGGCGTTGATCCCGCCCTGCGCGGCGATCGAGTGGGCCCGCCGCGGCGAGTCCTGGTAGCAGAAGACCTTGACCTCGTAGCCGAGCTCCGCGAGCGACGCGGCCGCCGACGCGCCCGCGAGACCCGTGCCAACGATGATGATCGTGAACTTCCGCTTGTTGGCGGGGTTCACGAGCTTGAGGTCGAACTTGTGGTCGTCCCACTTGTCGGCGATGGACCCGGGCGGGATCTTCGAGTCGAGCCGTGTGTCGCCTGCAGGCGTCGCGATCGTCACGAGATGACCCCCGCCTGCACCATGACGGGGAAGCTCACGTTGCCGATCACGATGACCGCGGCGAACGCACCCGCGAAGTAGCGGCGCCAGACGTTGAAGCGTGGGTTGTTGATGCCCATGCTCTGGAACAGGCTCCACGCGCCGTGGAAGATGTGGATGCCGAGCGCGATGTTGGCGAGGATGTAGAAGATCGCGACCGGCACCCGGGAGAAGCTCTCGACCAGGTTGTGGTACACGGCGCCCCGGACGAAGTCGGGGTTCGTGACGCCCCAGGTGAGGTCGAGCAGGTGGTAGACGAGGAAGAGCGCCACGATGATCCCGGTCCAGCGCATCGTGCGCGAAGCGAAGTTGGCGGCGACGTAGTCACGACGTGAGCGATACCGCTCGGGGCGCGCGCGGCGGTTCGAGAGCGTCAGCTGGTAGGCCGCGAGGATGTGGAGGCCGAACGCGCCGATGAGCCCGATCCGCATGGCCCAGAGCAGGTTCGTGCGGGGTACGAGGTGCCCGCCGAGATCACGCAGCGCCTCGCCGTACTGGTCGATCTCCTCGGGGCCCAGGTACACCTTGAGGTTCCCCAGCATGTGGACGAGCACGAAGCCGAGCAGCACGATGCCCGTGAGGGCCATGACCCACTTCTTGCCGACGTCGGACGAATAGAACTCGATCGGCCAGGGTCGACGCGGCTTCGGCGGCGGTGGGACGGGCGGACCGAAGTCGCGAGCGAGAACATCCGCGTCGTCGGCCTCGGCGCGCTGGTCCTCGGTGGTGACTTGGGTCATGGGCGTGCGCTTTCGAGCAAACCGTGGAGCCTCAGGCGGCGAACGTACTCAAGCCCTCCGCGCGTCCGCACCTTGTGAACCCGGGCACGAAGGCTGGCCCGGTTGCCGAGGCCCGGACGCCCACGTCCTCGGCTCAACTCGGGAGCGGGGGGCCCGGCCGTGTGGCCTGGAGCAGCAACGGGTCGTAGCGGTTGTCGACGGGACCGACGCGGCTGTGCTCGAGGTGGAGCAGTGCGCCCTCGGCGCGCCCGGAGTCGTCGACGGCGATGCGCCCGACGAACGCGATCCCGTCGGCGGGGATGTTCCCCTGCCAACGCCTCCGCGCGCGCCCGACATGTGCGGTGACTACCGCACCCACCAGTGGCTCACGCGTCTCGTTGACCACGTGGACCGAGCCCGAGCGGGGCTCGAGCATCGGCAGCACCGGTCGGCAGGCTTCGCGGAGTGCCTCGAATCCGGGCTTCGGGTTGCGTTGGTGGTCGAGGACCGACCAGGTGACCGCGGGATGGGCGTCGGCGAAGCAGAAGTGACAGAACCCGCCGGCGGGCGCGTAGCGCACGCGTCGCAGGTCTTCGACCTGGAGCTGGATGAGCGCGGCCTGGTACTCGCGGGTCGCGGTGGCCCACGCGGCGAGGGTGTCGTGGCCGGCGGGGGGCACGGTGCGGTCGAAGAGGAGCTTCTGGCACGCGTGGTGTGCCAACAGCTCGTCCCAATCGAGATCGGGCCACCGCTCGGGGTGCATGAAGTCGTGGGCCTCGGGCACGGCCTGGGCGCCGAACTCGGAGACGAACCGGGCGGTGCGTGGCCATCGCGCCAGCGCCGGGGCCAGGCCGTCCATGGAGCCGTGGTACCAGCCGAAGTACCAATGGCAGTCGGTGCCGCCGCTCGCGATGCCGGGCCAGATCCCCGAGTGCCGGTTGCAGAAGCGCGTGGGGTCAGCCCGGCGCACCGTGCGCGTGACGCCGCGGTCGAGCACGTCCTTGTTCCAGGTCGGGAGCATCATCGAGGCGAAGAACTTGCCGATGGCACCGGCGTCCATGGGCTCGCCCGGCTGCGTGTCGATGGCGAGCGGCTCGTTGTGCGTGCACCACAGGGCGATGCTGGGGTGGTGGCCGAGCTCGTCGACCATCGCCCGTGCCTGGCGTGACGCCTCCTTGCGCAGGCCGCGCGCGTACCCCCACTGGAGCGGGAAGTCCTGCCACAGGAGCAGCCCGGCCTCGTCCGCGGCCGCGTAGAGCTCCGGCCGCGTGACGTGGGCGTGGAGCCTCAGCAGGTCGAGGTTCGCCTGGACGGCGAGCTCAACGTCGCGGTGGAGCTCCTCGGGGGTGGCCTCAGCCAGGGCCATCCGGGTCGGGCCGTGGTTCGAGCCGAGCACGAACAGCCGCTCGCCGTTCACGCGGAACACCCAGTCGTCGACCGTCACCTCGCGGAACGCGGTCCGGCGAGAGACCGCGTCGCTCGGTCGGCCGTGGACCTCCACGACGATGTCCACGTCGACGAGCGGCTGCACACCGAGGCGCCGGGGCCACCAGAGCGGTGGGTCGTCGACCTCGACCGTCCAGCGAAGGTGGTTCGCGCCCGCGGCCACCGTCTCGGCACGCTCCTGCTCGACGTCGACGTCGGAGCCGTGCACGCTCGTCACCAGGGTGACGCGCGCGTCGCGTTCCAGCTCGGTGCTCGCGTCGAGGGTGACGTCGATCGACAGCCGACCCAGGTCGGGGCGGGCCTCGGTGCAGAGAACGCGAGCTCGGGCGATGCGGACGGGGCCCGTCTCGCGGATGCGTACCGGTCGCCAGAGCCCGCCCGGGTTCCAGGTCCGGTCCAGCACGTCCCAATGGGAGAACACGCCGGTGAGGAGGCGTTTGTGGGTGCGGTCGGTCTGGGGAGGACAGGAGACCTCCACCCCGAGGACGTGCCCCCGCTCGGTGGCCAGGGCCGCGGTCACGTCGAAGGCGTGGGGAGCGAAGTAGCCGTGGGTGTCGCCCAGGTAGGCGCCGTCGAGCCAGACGTCGCCGTAGTAGAAGCAGCCGTCGAGCTCGAGCCAGCGGCGTCGCTCGGCGGCCGGCGGGGTGGTGTCGAAACGGCGCCGGTAGAGGAGCGGGCCGTCGGACTCGGCGAAGGCCGAGCAGGACCGCCAGTGGCCCGGGACGTCGATGGGTTCGAACCCCCGGTCGTCGAAGGAAGGCCGGGCGAACTCCCGCTCGAGGGTCGCGTCGGCGACCGCAGCGCGCCACGTCCCGGTCAGGTCGAGCGTGTCGGGCACGCGCGAGCGGGCGTGGAGCGAGGGGGTCTCAGTCACCCTTGTCGTCGCGTGCGAGCTCGCGCTGGATCTCCCGCTCTTTCCAATCGCGCAGGGTCCGGCTGGTGTCGGTGAACACGGCCCACGCCTGCGCCAGGAGCCCGAGGCCCCAGAACAGGGTCACCCAGAGCCAGTCGGCCCCGACGAGGACGAGGAACGAGATGTTGACCGCCACGTAGATGACGGCGTGTCCCGCGAGCGCGATCTTGGCCCCGACGCGCTGCTCGGCTCGCCGCCGCCGCTCGTCGTCGGCCGCAGGGGTCTCGTGCTCGGCCTCGTCGCTCATGCCAGGCGCTCCTCGGGCTGGTCGCGCCCCGACGCTATCCGTTCGTCGTCGCGGCGGCGGCGCTCGTTCCTCGCGGGTCGGCACGAGGCCGTCCGCTGTACGCTCGGATGCCGGTGCGAGACATACGAGGAGCGCGCGGATGACCCGTCCCACGACGCTCGCGGAGCTGCGAGCCAGCGGGTGGGAGTCGCGCCCGGTGAAGGACGAGATCCGCGCCAACGCCGTGAGCCGCATCGCGGCCGGCGCGCCGCTCGTCGAGGGCGTGGTCGGCTACGACGACACCGTCCTCCCGCAGCTCGAGAACGCGCTCCTCGCGGGCCACGACGTGATCTTCCTGGGGGAGCGCGGCCAGGCCAAGACGCGCATGATCCGCTCGCTTACGTCGCTGCTCGACGAGTGGATGCCGATCGTCGCGGGGAGTGAGATCAACGACGACCCGACTCGACCGGTGTCCCGGTACGCGGTCGACCTCCTGGCCGAGCGGGGCGACGACACCCCGATCGATTGGGTACGTCGGGATCGCCGCTTCGGCGAGAAGCTGGCCACGCCGGACACCTCGATCGCCGATCTCATCGGAGAGGTCGATCCCATCAAGGTCGCCGAGGGTCGATATCTCGCCGACGAGCTGACGATGCACTACGGGCTCGTGCCGCGAAGCAATCGCGGGATCTTCTCCATCAACGAGCTGCCGGACCTGGCCGAGCGCATCCAGGTCGGGCTCCTGAACGTGCTCGAGGAGCGCGACGTCCAGATCCGGGGCTACAAGGTCCACCTCGAGCTCGACCTGCTGCTGGTGGCGTCGGCGAACCCCGAGGACTACACGAACCGGGGCCGGATCATCACGCCGCTGAAGGACCGCTTCGGCGCGCAGATCCGCACGCATTACCCGCTCGACGCCGACGTCGAGCGGGAGGTGATCGAGCAGGAGGCGCGCGCGCCGGTCGGAGCCGGCCTGCCGGTCCACGTCCCCGACTACATGACGAGCATCGTGGCGGAGGTCAGCCAGCTCGCGCGCCGGTCGCCGCATGTCAACCAGCGCAGCGGCGTGTCGGTGCGGCTGTCCGTGACGAACCGCGAGACGCTCGTGGCGAACGCGCTCCGCCGCGCGCTCCGGCGCCGGGAGCAAGAGGTCGTCCCTCGGGTGAGCGACCTCGAAGCCCTCGTCGCTTCCACCGCGGGGAAGATCGAGTTCGAGACGGTCGAGGAGGGGCGCGACGAGCAGGTCCTCGACCGCATCGTCAAGGGCGCGGTGCTCGAGACCTTCCGCGACCGGGTCGCGCCGGAGAGGCTTCCCGCCGTCGTGGAGGCGTTCGAGGCGGGTTTGGTCGTCCACGCCGGTGACGACGTCGAAGCCGACGAGTACGTGACGCTGGCCGCGGACGTCCCGGCGTTGCGGGACCTGCTCGTCGACCTCGACGTCGGTGAGACCCCCGCGGGCATCGCATCCGCGGTCGAATTCGTCCTCGAGGGTCTCCACCTCTCGAAGCGGCTCAACAAGGACGCGGTCGGAGGCCGAGCCGTGTATCGGGGACGAGCGCGTCGCTCCGAGCTCGACGACTGAGGTATTCGCTACCGGGCGCGCTCGGGCATCCGTCGCGTCGCGTCGTGGCGCTGCGCACGGACCTTCCCACGCTCTTCGAGGGTCCCGTGGTGTTGCGGCCGTGGCGGCCCGAGGACGCGCCCGCCGTCGTCGCGGCGATCGACGAGGAGGTGGCCCGGACCGAGCGGACCCAGCAGCTCGAGATCGGGGCGAGTTGCGCAGGCACGAGGTGTGGAGCCGGGACTGCGGCCGGGGCCGATCAACCGAACGGCGACCCACCCTGGCTGCCGAGGATGTCGCACTCGTTCTGCGCCACCCGGTTGACGTTGTCGACGGCCTTTTCGATCTCGGGGTCGTCCCGGATCGACTCGTCGCCGGCTGCGACCCGCTCCAGCGCGTCGAGCCAGGTCTGGGCGTCGGCACGAAGCTCCGGTGGCGCCTCCTCGACGAGCGGGGTGACGAGCTCGATCTGCGCCTCGGGGTCCTGCTCGGTCGCCGCGATCTCCGTATCGAGCTTTCGGGCCGCCTCGCAGAACTGGTCGGAGACCTCGACGCTCTTGCCGCTGCTGCAGCCGGCGAAGGCCAGGAGGGCGACGAGCACGATCACGACGGGGCGCATCTCGATCAGGCTGTCGGTTGCGGGGGCGCTGGGCCCAATCGGCCGGTAGCCTCGCCGTGATGGCCCGGGTCTTCCGCTACTCCCGTTGGGACGGGACGCAGCAGGGCTTCGACCTCGACGCCGACTCCCTGCTCGCCGAGCTCTCCGACGATCTCCTCTACCACGGCGACCTCAACGCGGCCCTGCGTCGGTTGCTCCAGGGCGGGATGGAGACCCCCGATGGCGAGCGCCTGCTCGGGCTGCGAGAGATGCTGCGCGACCTCCGGGAGCGTCGGCGCGAGGAGCTGGAGCGCCGGGACCTCGGCGGCGTCTACGAGGACGTCGCCCGAGCGCTCGACGAGGTCGTCGACAAGGAGCGCCAGGGGATCGACCGTCGCGTCGGCGAGGCGCGCGCCGCCGGCGACCGACGGCGCCAGGAGGTGCTCGAGGGGGCGGCGGCCGAGCATCGCCGCCAACTGGACGAGCTCCCTCCCGACCTCGCGAGCCGAGTGCAGGGGCTCGAGGACTACGAGTTCATGAGCGACGAGGCCCGCGCGCGCTTCGAGGAGCTGATGGACGAGCTCCGCCGGGAGTTGATGCAGAGCTACTTCAATCAGCTCGCCGAGGGGCTCTCGGACGTCTCGCCCGAGCGGATGCAGCGGATGAAGGACATGCTCGCGGAGCTCAACCGGATGCTCGAGCAGCGCGAGCAGCGCGAAGATCCCGACTTCGAGGGTTTCATGGAGCGCTACGGGGACTTCTTCCCGGGTAACCCCGAGACGCTCGACGAGCTGCTCGAGCAGATGGCGCGCTCCATGGCTCAGATGCAGCAGCTCCTCAACTCCATGACGCCCGAGCAACGTGAGCAGCTCGAAGGGCTTTCTCGCGCGCTGCTCGAGGACATGGACCTCAACTGGCAGGTGCAGGATCTCGCGCGCCACCTCCAGCAAGCGTTCCCGCAGCTCCCGTGGGACCAGCGCATGCAGTTCTCGGGTGACGACCCGATGCAGTTCGCCCAGATGTCGGGCCTGCTCGACCTGCTCGGTGACCTCGACGAGCTCGAGCATCTTCTGTCGTCGACCACCCAGCCCGGGCAGCTGGCCGAGGTCGACCTCGACCGCGTCCGTGACCTGCTGGGTGACGACGCGGCGCGCAGCCTCGAACGGCTCGCCGAGGTCGCGCGGCTCCTGGAGGATGCAGGGCTCATCGAGCAGCGCGAGGGCCGCCTCGAGCTGACGCCCCGCGGGATCCGCGCGCTCGGTCAGCGCGCCCTGCGCGAGCTCTTCGAGCGGCTGCTCGAGGACCGCGTGGGTCGACACGAGGTCGAGCGCGTGGGCGTCGGGAACGAGCGAGACTACGAGCACAAGCCCTACGAGTTCGGGGACCCGTTCCACCTCGACGTCGGCCAGACGATCCGTAACGCGATCTGGCGTCAGGGCGCGGGCACGCCGGTTCGGCTGACGCCCGACGACTTCGAGATCGAGCGCACCGAGATGCTCACGCGTTCCGCCACGGTGCTCCTGCTCGACCTGTCGATGTCGATGCCGATGCGCGACAACTTCCTCCCGGCCAAGAAGGTCGCGATGGCGCTCCACGAACTGATCTCGAGCCGCTTTCCCCGCGACCACCTCGGCCTCGTGGGCTTCGGCCGCGTCGCCCGCGAGATCGAGGCGCGCACGCTTCCCGAGGTGTCGTGGGACTTCGAGTGGGGGACGAACATGCAGCACGCGCTGCTGCTCGCGCGCCGCCAGCTCGAACGCCAGGCGGGTACGAAGCAGGTCATCATGATCACGGACGGTGAGCCGACGGCCCACATCGAGAACGGCGAGGCGCTGTTCCAGTACCCGCCCTCGCCCGTCACGATCGAGGAGACGCTGCGCGAGGTGGCGCGTTGCACGCGCGCGGGGATCCGCATCAACACCTTCATGCTCGACGAGAGCTACTACCTGCGTGACTTCGTGGAGCGAATGACGAAGCTGAACCGGGGTCGTGCCTTCTTCACGACGCCCGAGAACCTCGGCGACTTCGTGCTCGTCGACTTCCTCGAGCACCGCGTCCGCCGCCGCCGCGTGAGCTGAAGCCCCTCCCAGCGCCGGGCACCGGGAGCCCCCGGGCCGTCGCAAGCCTCCGGCGATCCGCGCCCGCCGCTCAAGGCGACCCCGTCCGCGCCCGATGACTCCGGGGAAGGGCTGATGATGAGCGGCGTGACGACCACTGACCAGCGCGAGACGACACCCAGTCGGACGGCTTCGGTTCGCGGGGAGATCCGGCGTGAAGCCCGCATCGCCGGGCTCCACCGCGAGCCCTCGTTGGGCGCGATCAAGTCAAGGCGCGTCCAGCTCTCGCTCGTCGCCTTCGGAGTCGTCGTGGCGCTCTTGCTCGTCACGACCTTCGCCTCGGGATGGGGTCCCGACAGCGACATCGTCGTCAGCCCGACGGTGCTCCGGATCGGGCTGATCGCGCTCGCCATCGGCTTCACGATCTATGCGATCGAAAAGGAACTCCACCTCCGGAAGCTCGCTCGCCTCCTCGAGGACGAGTTCGCGATCAACACCGCACTCTCGCAGTCGCTTCACCAGTACAGCGCGCTCGTCGCGGCCAGCAGGGTCGTCAACTCGGTGCTCGAGCTCGAGGACGTGCTCGATGTGATCCTCGAGAACGCCCTCGACATGCTCGACGGGGATCGCGGCTCCATCATGCTCCTGGAAGGCAGTGACGAGCTCCGGGCCGTGGCCGTGCAGGGTCACGAGGGTGCCAAGGGAGCGGTCGTGAAGGTCGGCGAGTCGATCTCCGGGCAGGTCGCCCGTACGCGTGAGCCGTTGATCCTCTTCGGTGCAGCGGACGAGAACCGATTCCCGGGTCTGCACAAGCGGGACTCGGCGCCGTGGAGCGCGATGTGTGTCCCGCTCGAGAACCGCGGCGAGCTGCTGGGCGTCTTGAACGTCAGCCGATCCGAGGGTGGGGAGTACGAGGAATACGACCTCCAGACGTTGCGTCTCTTCGGCGAGCCGGCCGCGGCCGCGATCGCCAACGCACGCCTCTACGAGTCCGAGCGCGCCCACGTCGCGGAGCTCCTCGAGATCGATCGGATGAAGTCGGAGTTCATGGCCTCGATGGGCCACGAGCTGCGCACGCCCCTCACCTCGATCCGCGGGGCAGTCGCCGCGTCGAGGCGGCCGGTGCTCTCCGACGAGGAGCGCGGCCACCTGCTCGACGTCGTCGATCGCCAGGCGCAGCGTCTGCACTACATGGTCGAGGAGATGCTCACCTCGTCCAAGCAGCGGACACCGGGCGTCATGCCGATGATGCGACCCGTCGACCTCGCCGCGCTCGTCCGGCTCGTGGCGCTCGATTCGCAGGTCGCGGGCCGTCCCGTGGCGGTCGAGGCACCCAAGTCGTGCGAGGTGCGGGGGGACCCCGAGTCGCTGCGGCGCATTGTGGGCAACCTCATCGAGAACGCCTTCAAGTACGGCGCCTTGCCGGTGCGGCTGACGATCGAGCAGGACGGCTCGCAGGTGCTGTTGTCGGTGCTCGATGCGGGGCCGGGGGTGCCCCCGGAGGAGCGGGAGAAGATCTTCGAGCGCTATTACCGGGCGGATCGAACCGACAGCCGCCCCGGCCACGGCCTCGGGTTGCCCATCGTGCGGGGGCTCGTCACCGCGTGCGGCGGGACCGTTTGGGTCGACGAGGGCCCGGAAGGTGGTGCGGCCTTCAGAGTGGCCCTTCCCGTCCGATCGGAACACGACAGGGCAGCCGAGCCGGCGCCCCCGGACGTAGAGGAGCAGGCGTGGGCGGCAAGCCGAGGATCCTGATCGTCGACGACGAGCCGGACGTGCTCTTGACGCTCCGGTTGCTGCTGGAGGGCGAGGGCTTCGAGCCGTCCCTCGCCGCCGAAGGCGAGACCGCGCTGCGACGAATCGACGAGGAGAGCCCCGACCTCGTCCTGCTCGACATCATGATGCCGGTGCTCGACGGCTGGATGGTCCTGGCGCAGCTCGCCGACCGCCCCCGGCGTCCCCGCGTCGTCGTCTGTTCGGCGAAGACCGGTGAGCTCGACATCGCCCGCGCCCGGGAGCTCGGCGCCGCCGCGTACATCACGAAGCCGTTCGACCCCGCCGATCTGGTCGAGACGTTGCGGGACGTTCTCGCCGGGAAGCGGAACGAGGCGCGGGCCGTACAGCACCCGGCTCAGGACGACGAGGCCAACTCCCGCACGTAGGCGGCGTGGGTCGCATCGTCGAAGCAGACGAAGCGAACGCGATCGACGTCCACCCCGGACTCCCGCACGCTTCGCACCGCTATCTCGGTCGCGGCTTCGAGCGGATACCCGAAGATCCCGGTCGAGATCGCCGGGAAGGCGATCGTGCGGACGCCGTGTTCGGCCGCCACCTCGAGCGACCGTCGATAGGCGGAGGCGAGCAGCGCCGGCTCGCCCGCCTGGCCGCCGGACCAGACCGGTCCCACCGTGTGGACGATCCAGCGGGTCGGGAGGTCGAAGCCTGGCGTGATCGCGGCGTCGCCGGTGGCGCATCCCCCCAGCGCTGCGCATGCCTCGTCCAGCTGCGGACCGGCGGCCGCGAAGATCGCCCCGCACACGCCGCCACCTCGGGCCAGCCGTTCGTTGGCGGCGTTGACGATCGCGTCGAGCGCCTCACGTGTGATGTCGCCGACGACCGCTTCGAGCTCCACCGTCCGGCATGGTGGGCCGCTCGGGGGGCTCGCGCAACCGAGAACCCGCACCTTTTCGGATGGTTGTGCCGTTTGTCGAGGCGATCAACTGCCCGTGCCGCCAATTTCTCCTTGCGAGACAAGGGGTGGACCGTCAGTATGACAACAATGTAATTCCAGGCTCGTCATTCGACGCGCTGTTCAGCGGGCGAGGCCGGGGCCTCGAGCGGCGGGCCGGTGGAGAGTCGGGACCGGGCGTCGACGACGCCGGACCGAGGGGGACGCGGGTGCAGGAACTCCTACCGGATGGAACGATCAACGCGGCACTCTTGAGCGGCGACGACAAGCGCTGGCAGGAGCGGGCGAACTGCCTGGGGGTCGATCCCGACCTCTTCTTCCCCGAGCGGGGCGCCTCCACCAAGGAGGCAAAGGGCGTCTGCGGGGGCTGCGAGGTCCGCCTCGACTGCCTCGAGTACGCCCTGAGCAACGGCGAGAAGTTCGGGATCTGGGGCGGCCTCTCCGAGCGTGAGCGGCGCCGCCTCCGCCGGCAGCGGGCGCTCGCTCGTCGGCGCGCCGTCGCGGGCGCGTAGTCACCCGTCGCCGCGCCGCGCTCGGAGGCGGGCCTCGACCGTTCGGTCGGGCGTGAGGTCGGCTTCGGCCCGCAGCTCGGGTGCGCAGCGAGCGAACTCGCGCTCCGGGACGAGCCCGACGATCTCCACTCGCTCGAC
>CAYRHS010000101.1:0-11661 GCA_964424125.1 uncultured Burkholderiales bacterium | reverse complement strand
GAACGAAGGCGACATCGACCCGCGAGGTGGCCCGCGTAGGGTGCTGAGCGCAGCGCCCCCCAGCTGCACCCGGCGGCCGCCGGACAGCAGAACTCCCCGCCCCTGCTGTCCCCACCGAGGCGGTTCGCAGGTGCGACGACCCGCCTTCGGGCGGGTCGTCGCCGTTTCTGCACCCGGAGACGCACCCCGAGATCGTCTGTACGATGGCGGTGTGGTCGGACGCGAAGTCGCGACGGCCGAGATGGCGCGCGTCGGTGGACTCGAGTCCCAGCGCCCCGCTGCTCGGCCGCCGCTCACCCCTGACGCCGCTGGACGTTTCGGGGGCGCGCACGCCGGGAACGGGCCCAGGCGTTATCTCAACCGCGAGCTCTCCTGGCTCGACTTCAACGAGCGCGTCCTGGCCCTCGCCGAGGACCGGGATCGGCCGCTGCTGGAGCGCGCGAAATTCCTCGCGATCTTCGCGTCCAACCTCGACGAGTTCTTCCAGGTGCGCGTCTCGGCGCTGCGCGCCGAGCTCCAGACCGGGATCCGCACCCCGGGTCCCGACGGTCTCGACCCCGTCGAACAGCTCCGCGGGATCACCTCGGCTACGCGTGAGCTCGTCCACCGACAAGCCGCGATCTTCTCCGACACCGTCAGCCCCGCCCTGGCCGAGCACGGCATCGAGTTCGTCGACTGGGACGATCTCGCGACCGACGACCGCAAGGCGCTCGTCGAAGTGTTCGAGGAGCAGGTGTTCCCCGTACTCACGCCCCTGGCGGTCGATCCTGCGCACCCGTTCCCGTACATCTCGAACCTGTCGTTGAACCTGGCCGTCGTCGTCCGGGACCCCGGCGCGAGCGAACGGCGCTTTGCCCGAGTCAAGGTTCCGCCGATCCTGCCGCGGTTCGTGGCCCTGCCGGACGGGCAGCGGTTCCTGCCCCTCGAGCAGCTCATCGCGGCCCGCGTCGATGCCCTGTTCCCGGGCATGGAAGCGCTCGAGCACCACGCCTTCCGCGTCACGCGCGACACCGACTACGAGCTCCAGGACGAGTCGGCCGACCTGCTCGAGGCTATGGAAACCGTCCTGCGCCAACGGACGAAGTTCGGCCGAGTCGTGCGGCTCGAGGTCGGCGCCGACATGTCCGACGAGGTGCTCGAGCTGCTGGTCCGCGAGCTCCAGCTCTCGCGTGACGACGTGTACGTGATCGACGCGCCACTCGACCTCACGGGGCTGTGGGGCATCTACGACCTCGACCGCTCGGAGCTGAAGGACCCGGCCTGGACCCCGCAGACACCTCCCGCGCTGCGCACCACCGACGCCAAACCCGACTTCTTCCGCATCCTGCGCGGTGGTGACGTGCTCGTCCACCACCCGTACGACTCGTTCGGCAGCTCCGTCGAGGCCTTCATCCAGCAGGCCGCCGACGACCCGTCGGTCCTCGCGATCAAGCAGACGATCTACCGGACCTCCGGAGACGAGAGCGGCATCGTGCGCTCACTCGTGAAGGCAGCCGAGACGGGGAAGCAGGTCGTCGCGCTCGTGGAGCTGAAGGCTCGCTTCGACGAACAGGCCAACATCGAACGGGCGCAGGTCCTCGAGGAAGCCGGCGTCCACGTCGTCTACGGGCTCGTGGGCCTGAAGACGCACTGCAAGACGCTCCTCGTCGTCCGCCAGGAGCCCGACGGGATCCGCCGCTACTGCCACATCGGAACAGGGAACTACAACCCCAAGACGGCCACGCTCTACGAGGACCTCGGCCTGCTCACCGCGGACGAGGAGCTGGGCTCCGACCTGAGCCAGCTCTTCAACCACCTCACCGGGTACAGCCACCAGGCTCCGTACCGCAAGCTCGTCGTCGCGCCCGAGTCGATGAAGCTCGGGATGATCCGCCGCATCGACGAAGAGGCAGCACGCCCCGGCGGACACATCACCCTGAAGATGAACGCCCTGCTCGACCGCGAGGTCATCGACGCCCTCTACGCCGCGTCGGCCGCCGGGTGCCGGGTGGACCTCATCGTGCGCGGGATCTGCTCCCTGCGCCCCGGGGTGACCGGGCTCTCCGAGAACATCCGCGTGCGGTCGATTCTCGGGAAGTACCTCGAGCACTCGCGGATCTACCGCTTCGGCGCCGACCCGACCACCGCCGAGTACCTGATCGGCTCGGCCGATCTGATGCCTCGCAACCTCGATCGCCGGGTGGAGGCGCTCGTGCCCGTCGCCGACCCCACGCTGCGGGCCCGCCTCGCCGAGGTCCTCGAGATCAACTGGTCGGACGACGTGCTCTCGTGGGAGCTCGGTCCCGACGACGCCTGGCGCAAGATCGCCACGCGGGTGGGGACGAACACGCACACCACACTCGAGCAGCTGTCGCTCGCTCGCTCGCACACCGATGGCCGCGCATAGCGGCCGAGAGCGCGAGGTCAAGCTCGCCCCCCCACCCGGCTTCCAGCTTCCCGACCTCACCGACGTGCGCGAGGGCGTCGTCACGACCGTCCACGAGCCGGTCGAGCTCCAGGCCGTCTACTACGACACACGCGATCTGCGGCTCGCACGTTGGGGCATCAGCCTCCGCCACCGGAACGACGAAGGCTGGATGGTGAAGCTCCCCGAGCGCGCCGACGGCGACACCAAGGGGACGTTGGTCCGCACCGAGCTCCCCTTCGACGGTCCTCCCGGAACGCCTCCACCGCCCGCGGTCGACCTCGTTCAGGCATTCATCCGACACGCGCCGGTCGAGCGAGTGGCGCGCCTCCGGACGGTTCGGAGGCGCGTCGACCTCCTCGACGGCGAGGGCGGAGAGCTCGCCGAGGTCGTCGACGACGAGGTCTCGGTCTTCGACGGTCGCCGGATCGCGCTGCGCTTCCGGGAGGTCGAGGTGGAGCTGGCACCGAGCGCGCCCGACGACGTCACCGACGCCGTTGTGACCCGACTGCGCCAGGCCGGTTTGGGACCGCCCGACCCGATCCCCAAGGTCGTACGCGCGCTCGGTGCGCAGGCACTCGCGGCGCCCGACGTCTGCGTCGAGACGGATTTGTCCACGGACGCGAGCGCGTTCGACGCGGTCCGCAACGCAGTGGCAGCCTCGGTCGCGCGGCTCATGCGCCATGATCCGGGAGTCCGGCGCGGCGTCGATCCCGAGGACGTCCACCAGGCACGAGTCGCGACGCGCCGCTTGCGCTCCGACCTGCGGACGTTCGGCGCGCTGCTCGACGACACCTGGACCCAGGAGCTGCGAGACGAGCTCCGTTGGCTGGGACGCGAGCTCGGGGCGGTGCGGGACGTGGAGGTCTTGCGCGACCGCCTCGCGAAGCGCATCGCCGACCTCCCGGCCGACGATCGGCACGCGGCGAGCGGACTGCTCGAGGTCCTCGATTCCCGACACCGCGACGCGCGACGCGACCTCCTCGACGCGGTCCGGAGCGATCGCTATCTCGAACTGCTCGACCGGCTCGTCGACGCGGCCAACCATCCGGCGATGGACCTGGCGCTCGAACCCGAGACCCCCGCGCTCGACGTGCTCCCCGCGCTGGTGGCTCGCCCGTGGAGGCATCTCGAGCGGACGGTCGACGAGCTCCCCGACGATCCCACCGACGAAGCGCTCCACGCGGTCCGCATCCGGTCGAAACGCGCTCGCTACGCGGCCGAGGCCGTCGCGCCTGCCGTTGGCAAGCGGGCCCGCGCCTTCGCCCGCGCCGCGGCCGACGTGCAGGACGTCCTCGGTGAGCACCAGGACGCGGTGATCGCGGAGCAGTGGCTCCGCGATCACGTGCGGAACGCCGGCCCCCCGGTGGCCCTGGCAGCCGGGCAGCTGGTCGCGGCCGAACGCCGAGCGGCCGGGGCGGCGCGGCGACGGTTCCCGAAGGCGTGGCGGGCGCTGGACCGCAAGAAGCTGCGGTCCTGGATGTGAGCGAGCCTCCCTCTATCCGGGCGGCGGGCGGCGTGGTCTGGCGCCGGGACCCGGCGGGCAGAGTCGAGGTGGCCGTCGTGCATCGGCCCCGATACGACGACTGGAGCCTCCCGAAGGGCAAGCTGGACGCGGGCGAGACCGACGAGGAGGCAGCGCTCCGGGAGGTCGAGGAAGAGACCGGCCTGCGCTGCACTCTCGACGAGGAATTGGGCGTCGTGCACTACCGCGATCGCAAGGGCCGGCCGAAACAGGTGCGCTACTGGTCCATGCAGCCGATCGATCCGCACGCGGAAGCGTTCGTCCCCAACCACGAGGTCGACGAGTGCCGTTGGGTCGCGCTCGAAACGGCGCGCGGGGTGCTGACCTACGTCCACGACCGCGAGCTCGTGGATCGACTGCCGTCATGAGCATCTGGCTCGTACGGCACGGCAAGGCGGGCAACCGTCAGCGCTGGGACGGTCCCGACGATCTCCGTCCGCTCACCAAGGTGGGGCAGCGTCAGGCCGAAGGACTGGGCCTCGCGCTGGCCGACGCGGCAATCGAGTGCGTGCTCAGTAGCTCCTACGTGCGGTGCCGGCAGACCGTCGAGCCGCTCGCGCACCGGCGTCGCCTCCCGGTGTTGCTCCACGACGCCCTCGTCGAAGGTGCGCCGCTCGAGGACCTTCTAAAGCTGCTGTCCGATCTCGAGACCGATTCGGCGGTGCTGTGCTCACACGGCGACGTCATCGGGAACCTGCTCACCCACCTCGCGGCCGATCGCGTGCCGCTCGATGGTGAGCTGGTCTGGCCCAAGGGCTCGGCCTGGTCGCTCGAGCTCAACGGCGGTGCGGTGCATCGCGGTCGCTACCTGCCGCCGTACGAACCCTGACCTCCGGCGATCGCGATCACGCCCGGGAGCTCGGCGATCGACTCGAGCAGATGGGTGTGAGGCGCAGCCTCGAGCTGACCCCGGTCGTGCGCCCCCGTCAGAACCCCGGCGACGATGGACGCTCCCGCTCGGGTGCCGGCTTCCAGGTCGTTCGTCGTGTCGCCGGCGACGGCGATCTCGGTTGGGTCCTCCACGCCGGCGATCTTCGCGGCCGCGAGCACGAGATCAGGATGGGGCCGACCACGGATGCCGGGACCGGGGACCACGGAGCCGTCGACGAGTCCAGCCCAGCCGAGTGCCTCGAGCAGATGGTCGCACGTACGTCGCGTGAAACCGGTCGTGAGCACGACGGCGATCCCGCGTCGGCGCAGCTCACGAATCGCCCGCTCGGCGCCGGCGATCGGCGTCACGGCCCCCGCGTCGACAGCCGAGGTGTACGACTCCTCGAAGGCGCGGAGGGCAGCGGCAACCTGCCGCGCGTCACTGTGCAACAACACGCCGAAGACCTCGGTCTTGGCTCGGCCCATGGTCTCGTGCGCGAATTGGAGACCCTGAGCGAGGTCGGCGCGCGGGTAGTCGACAGCGAGTAGCGCATCCCGGAAGGCGCGGACCACGAGACCCTCGTCGCTCACCGTCGTGCCGGCCATGTCGAGCGCCGCGACCCGGATCACGACACTGCCCCTCGATCGAGCCCGGTGATGGTGTCGGCGGCCACCGCCGGCGCCAGCGTCATGCCCCTCCCACCCAGTCCGGTGACGACGACGACGCCCTCGGCGATCTCCGCCCGCCAGCAGATCGAGCCGTCGGTCACCTGTGAGTACACGCCCGACCACCGCCGCCGCACGGGCGGCAGGCTCACGCCGAGTAGGGACTCCGCGCGCTCCCGCAGATGGTCGTAGGGGGCCTCGTCGACGAACACGGGGAACGGCTCTTCGTACTCGTGGGTGTCGCCGATCGTGAGCTCGCCGTTCCCACGCGGCGCAACGAGCAGCTGGATGCGGCGCTCCTCCGCGAGTCCCGCTCGGGGTTCGAGCGCCGCCGCAGCGGGCACGTCGAAGGCCGGGTAGTAGCGCAACGAGTCGCCGTCGGCGAGCGCGGTCGGCAGACCCGGCGGGAACGGTGCCGTCTGCATCATCTGCAGCCGGCACCGACGCAGCGGCGCGTCTTCGAGCGCCTCGCGCAGCAGCGCCTCGTGCACCGCGCCCGGACAGAGCACGACGGCATCACCCTGGTGCCGGGAACCGAGGTGGTCGCGCACGGAACCGGTGTCGACGTCGACCACGGTGCGGCCCGCGCGCAGCTCGTAGCGACCGCTGCGCGCGAGTTCGGCCCGGATCGCGGGGAGCACCAGCCCCGGCTCGACGAGCGCGTCCAGCCGGCAATGCAACGCTGCTTCGACCTTCCCTCTGAGTGCTGGGCACAGGATCCGGGCTTCGTCCGGTTCCATCAGCCGCACGCCACGCTCGTCGGCGTCCGCCTGCGCAGCCACCTCTCTCAGCACCTCGGCCTCGTCGGGACGCTGGGCGATCGTCAGTGATCCGGCGGCGCGGAAACCGACTCCCGGCACTCGAGCACCGATCGCGGCCCACTGCTCACGAGCACGGAGCGCGAGGGCCAGCTCCTCGCCGCGGGCCCGACCGCTGACCCACACGAGACCGAAGTTCCGAACCGTCGCGCCCCGAGGCTCGTGGTCGGCTTCGAGCTGGACGACGTCGTACCCACGACCGAGCGCCTCCC
Source organism: uncultured Burkholderiales bacterium (assembly GCA_964424125.1). GTDB lineage: Bacteria > Actinomycetota > Acidimicrobiia > IMCC26256 > JAOSJL01 > CAYRHS01. Next base: position 5,166 of record CAYRHS010000101.1, on the reverse strand, counting down.
GCGCGTGCATGGTCCCGACGACACCGCCACCGACGACCACCAGGCGAGTCACGCGCGCACCCTAGGGTGGATTCCGCTCGACCGGCCCATCGTCCGGTAGAACCGCGGGGATGCGCATCGGCGTGCTCGACCTGGGAAGCAGCTCCTTCCACCTGCTGGTCGCGGACGCAGACGGCGACGGTTCGATCTTTCCGGTCTCGCGGGAACGCACCACGCTCGGACTCGGTAGCTCGCTCGATTCTCGTGGCGTGATCCCGACCGACCGCGCCGTGGCCGCGCTCGACGCGGTCCGTCATCTCCTGGACCTCGCCCGGCGAGCGGGTGCGGAACGGGTCGAGGCGGTCGCAACGAGCGCACTGCGCGACGCAGAGAACGGCGCGATGCTGACCACCTCGATCGCAGCCGACACCGGCGTGCCGATCCGGCTCCTCACCGGGGCCGAGGAAGCGCGGCTTTCGTTCACGGGCATGCGCGGCAGCGTCGCGTTTCCACCTACCCCCGTGCTCGGACTCGATCTCGGGGGCGGCAGTCTGGAACTCGCCGCCGGGCACGGAGCCGCGATCACCCACGCCACCACCCTGCCGGTGGGCGTCAATCGTCTGCGCGCCGAGCTCTCGCCCGACGCCGACAAGCTCGATGAAGGCACACGCGCGGCCGTGCGCGAACGCGTCGAGAAGGAGCTCACCCGAGTGGAGAGCGACCTCGAGGCCACCGGAGCCGAGATGTGCGTCGCTACGGGTGGAACGGTGAAAGCACTCGCCCGTCTCGCCGCCAATCGACGTGGTTCCGTGCCGTCCATCAACCAGCTCCGACTCCGGCGCAAGCATCTCGACGAGCTCGCGGACGAGGTCCGCCGGAGCACGCTCGAGGAGCGCTCGGGCTGGTCGGGTATGAGTACGCGTCGCGCCGAGCTCCTCCCGATCGGCGTGGAGGTCGTGCTCACCGTGCTCGACGCGCTGGAGCACGACGGCGTGACCGTCAGCGAATGGGGCTTGCGCGAAGGAGTGATCCTCGACGCGCTCGGCTGCGAAGAGCCACCAGGGGCGTCGCCGGAGCGCCTGCGGGAGACGTCCGTGCTGCGGCTGCGCGAGCGCTGGCACGCCGACGACGCGCACTCGGACCAGGTGACCACGCTCGCCACCGAGCTCTTCGACCAGACCGCGCACCTCCACGGGTTGGGGGCCACCGATCGGGAGCTCCTCGCCCACGCGGCCCGGCTCCACGACATCGGGGCCCAGGTGGCGCTCGACGAGCACCACCACCACGGCGCGTATCTCGTCGAGAACGGCCATCTCCGCGGCTTCTCGCCGAAGGAGGTCGCCGTGCTCTCGTCGTTGGTCCGGTTCCATCGTGGTGGTGGCCCGAAGACCTCGTACCTTCCCTTCGCGAGTCTCTCCCGGCGTCGACGCGACCGAACGATCCTGCTGACCGGCATCCTCCGGGTCGCGGACGGGCTCGAGCGTGGTCACGAACAGGTGGTTCGGTCCCTGCGCGTGGAGGAGGTCGACGACTCGGTGCTGCGCATCCACGTCCACGGCCCCACACCCGCGGATCTGGTGCGGTGGGGCGAGGATCTCAAGACGCCGCTGCTCTCCCGGGCCCTGGAGCGCCGCATCGAGATCGTCCCCGACGTCGACGCGGCCGGGCCCCGCCCCGGTGGGGATGACGGCAGGGAAGGTCCTCCCTAGACTCGGACGCGGGCCGCCGGCTTCAGGCGCCCCCGGAACGCGTCGATACCAGAGCCGACGTCCCCGGGGCCACGAAGGGAACAGGCGATGCGGATCTCCGACCTCCTGGGCGACGAGCCCGACGACGAGCCCAACGACGAGCACTCCGGCGAGCCCGGCTCCCGCGAGTCGGCTTCCGGCCACGGCGAAGAATCCGAGGACCGAAGCGAAGCTCGGCCCGACGACGTCCGCTCGCTGGCCGAGATCCTGGAGGCCGCGGCCACCGTCGCCGCCGAGGAACCGGCGCCCCGACCGGACGCGGAGCCCGGACTGCCCCCGGAGGCCTCCGGACCGCCAACCCCACCGCCGGTCGCCGAGCACACACCGCCACCCGAGCCACCGGCACCGGTCGCGGAACCCACACCGCCACCCGAGCCACCCGCCCCCGAGCCACCGGCACCGGTCGCGGAACCCACACCGCCACCCGAGCCACCCGCCCCCGAGCCACCGGCGCCGGTCGCGGAACCCGCATCCCCACCACCGATCGCCCAACCCACACCAACGCCCGAGCCACTCGCCCCCGAGCGGGTCACGGAACCTCCGCGGCCAGCGCGCTCGACCATCGCGGAAGCGACCAGCCCCGCTCCCGGCGGCGACGCGCCTCCGGCCGCGGGATCCGAGGCGCTGGTGCTCACGCGGCCCTGGGACCCCGCCGACGACGACCTCCTCCCGTCCTCACCCCGCCCGAAGGGTTCCAGCACGTCTGCTCGCGGCCGTTCGAAGTCGAGGTCGCGTCCTCCCGACGACCGGCCCGCGCCGGCACCGCAGTCGCCTGCCGAACCGCCGACGCCCGAAGCAGTCGCGGCCGAAGCGCCCGCGGCCGAGGCGCCGGCGCCCGAAGCAGTCGCGGCCGAAGCGCCCGCGGCCGAGGCCCCCGCGGCCGGGACGGGAACCGACCGCGAGACGCGTCGAGCCGAGCGCGTGCGCAAGCAGGCCGAAGAGGCCCAGGCCAAGGCGGCACGGAAGGCGAAACGCTCCCGGAAAGCCAAGAAGGCCGAGAAGGAAGCCAAGAAGGCCGAGAAGGAAGCCAAGAAGGCCGAGAAGCAGCGCGACGCCGACAAGGTCCCTTGGTACAAGAAGGAGATCAGCTTCGGCCGCAAGAAGACCTGAGCCGGAGCCGGTTGGGACTTCGACCCCTCAGCGTTTCTCGTAGCGGTATCCGACGCCGCGCACGGTGACGATCCGTGCCGGCCGGGACGGGTCCTCCTCGACCTTGGCGCGCACCCGCTTGATGTGGACGTCGAGCGTCTTGGTGTCGCCGAAGTAGTTGGGACCCCAGATGCGGTCGATCAGGACGTCGCGAGGCAGGACACGGCCGGCATTGGCGAGGAGCAGTTCGAGCAGCTCGAACTCCTTGAGGGGCATGGGGACCAGGTCGCCGCGCACGTGGACCTCGTGGCGGGCGGCGTCGAGCCGCACGTCGCCGACTTCGAGGACCTCCTCGGACCGGACCTCCTGCGCGTTGGCGCTCCCGGCACCGGCGCGGCGCAACGCAGCGCGCACACGCGCGACGAGCTCCCGGAGCCGGAACGGCTTCGTCACGTAGTCGTCGGCCCCGACCTCGAGGCCGACCACCGCGTCGATCTCGGCGTCCTTGGCCGTGACCATGATGATCGGGACCTGGGAGCGCTTGCGGATCTCACGGCAGACGTCCACGCCGGAGAGCTTCGGAAGCATCACGTCGAGAAGCACGAGCGCGGGATCACCGGCGTCGAAACGCTCCAACGCCTCGGCGCCGTCCGCGGCGACGGCGACATTGAAACCCTCGCGCTCGAGCGCGACCGAGAGCGCTTCGCGGTAGGACTGCTCGTCTTCGACGACGAGGATCGGCGTGGCGGGAGCCATCAGGACGCCTCCGAGAGGGAAGGCCGGGTCATGACCGCACCCGGAAATGACAGATGGAACACCGAACCGACCCCTTCGGTCGACTGGACGGAGACGCTTCCTCGATGCGCCTCCGCGACGTGGCGAACGATGGACAGGCCGAGTCCGGTCCCGCCCGTGGCCCGGCTCCGGGCTCGGTCCACCCGGTAGAAACGCTCGAAGATCCGGTCGAGGTCCCGGGTCGGGATCCCGATGCCCTCGTCCCGCACGTCGAACACCAGCTCGTCCCCTTCGGCCTCGGCGCGGACCGTGACGACCCCGCCGGGGTCCGAATACTTCACCGCGTTGTCGAGCAGATTCACGAGCGCGCTCGCGATCCAGCGTCGGTCGAGCTGCGCGCGCAGCCGCGTGCTCGGCTCGTCGACGACGAGCTGGATGCCGACCGCTTCCGCAGACGACCGGACCCGTTCGACGACCTCGTGCAGGAGATCGACGACCGCGATGGGCTCGCGCTCGGGCTCGTGTTGCGCCTCGAGCAGGCTGAGGTCCAGGAGGTCGTCGACGATGCGCGCCAGGCGTTCTGCCTCGAGGTGCACCCTCGGTGCGAGTGACTCGAGGATCGCGGGATCGTCCGCAGTCGCGAGCGTCTCCGCGAGGAGCATCAGCGCCCCGATCGGCGTCTTGAGCTCGTGGCTCACGTTGGCGACGAAGTCGCGACGAATGGCCTCGACGCGACGAGCCTCCGAGATGTCGCGGACGAAGGCGACCGCGCCGACGATCCGGTCGTCGACCCGCAAGGGCTCCGTCATGATCCGCAGCACGCGCGGCGGCGGGCCGAACAGCTCCAGCTCCCGGTTGGTCCGTTCTCCGGCGAGCGCCGCGTCGAGTTGCTCGTTGATCGAGCGCTCGGCGAGCGCGTCCGCGTGTCGCGCCCCCTGATAGCGCTCGGCGGCGACGTTGCGCTGGATCTCGTTGCCGTCCCGATCGACGACGACGACCCCGTCGGGCGCCGCCGCGGCCGCCCCCTCGAGCACGCGAGCCCGATGCTCGAGCGACACGTCGCTCGGGCGTTGCTCGCCCAGGTCCTCGTCCCCGTGCGAAGACGTTGCTGGCGCGGGAACGACGGCCGCGGGCTCCGGGATGCGTCGTCGCGTCCGTACCAGGGCGATCGTCAGGACCCCGGTCGTGGCGACGAACACTGCCGCAATCGCGACCACCATCGCCGTCATGTCACTCGAGTGTAGGGACGCGGGCCATGAGGCCGATGAATCAGCCGAATCGTCCCGTTATGTAGCCCTCGGTTCGAGGGTCCGACGGGCTCGTGAAGAGCTTGTCGGTGCGGTCGACCTCGACGAGGTGCCCGATGCGACCGCCCTCGTGGACGTCGGTGGTCAGGAAGGCAGTCGTGTCCGACACCCGCGCCGCCTGCTGCATGTTGTGCGTGACGACCACGATCGTGAGCCGCTCCTTGAGCTCCGCCATGAGGTCCTCGATCTTGGCGGTGGCGATCGGGTCGAGGGCGGAGCACGGCTCGTCCATCAGGATCACGTCGGGATCGACGGCGAGGCAGCGGGCGATGCAGAGCCGCTGCTGCTGGCCACCCGAGAGGGCGAAC
>CAYRHS010000100.1:0-11707 GCA_964424125.1 uncultured Burkholderiales bacterium | reverse complement strand
CCCGGAGCGCGATGTCGACCAGTTGGCGGAACCCGAAGGCGGAATCCTGGCGCATCGTCCGCTCGTTCTCGACGCGCACGAACCGCCGCAGCTGATCGTCGCGGACGCCGGAGCCGCCGTGATCGGAGACCAGCTCCACGAGTGGCGAGCCGACCGTCACGAATTCGCCGATCGACGGAACTACCCGGAGGGTCGAGTTCGCACGGGTCGCGGCTCCCAGCAGCCCGTCGAGATCGATCCCGGCCACGACCCCGGCGACGGAAGCAGCAACCGCGGTTCGTCCGTCGGTGCGGGCGAGATCGCTGGGCAGCGGCTGCGGCTCGCGCGGTTGCTGCGGATAGCAGTGCTCGATGGAGGCTTTGGTCTCCCGGGCGACGCGCCCGATGATCGACTCCACCCTGATGCCACGGGCGATGTGGTGGACGTACGCGACGAACATGCCGAGGCTGGCCAGCACGAGCACGAACGTGAACTGGACGGCGATCGACGGTACGAACAGTTCGTCTCCCGAGCGGACCTCTCGGAGCACCACGAGCGCGTACGTGAAGGTCGCCATGAACACGGCCAGCGCGGCCTGACTCTGGCGGTCGCGCAGGAACGTGCGCAGCACACGGGGAGAGAACTGAGCGCTTGCCTGCTGGAGCACGACCATCGTGATCGTGAAGACCAGGCCGGTGAAGGTGATCATCGACCCGGCGATCGTCGATAGCACGATCCGCGCCGAATCGGGTCCGCCGCCGAACGTCAGCGGATGCCCGCCTTCGGAATCGAGCTGGTGGTCCAGCGACGAGAGCGCGAGCGCGGCGGCGATCGAGAGCACCACGGCTGCGCTCGGGTAGAACCACAGGCTCTCGCGCAGCCGGTCCTCGAGGCGTTCGAATCGAAGGCGCATCGGTCAGCTGCCTTCGGCCCCGGCGCCGGCACCGGGGCCGGTGGGTTCGAACGAGGCCGGGCGCCGCAGATGCACGGTTCGCTGCGGGAACGGGATCTCGATCTCGGCCTGACCGAAGGCGTCGAAGACCGCCTCGATGACACGATCCCGTACCTGCCAGAGATCTGCGATCCCCGGTTCGTGCCAGAACCGCAGTGCGTAGTTGACGCCCGATTCGCCCAGCTCCTCGAGATAGGCCTCCGGTGTGGGTTCGTTGAGCACGCCGTCGACCTGCCGGGCGGCGCGGAGCATCACTTCACGCGCCTCGGCGAGACGAGCCTCGTACGAGACACCGACGACGACCGTGGTCCGCCGGCGATCGAACGCGGTGTGGTTGTGGATCGGACTCTTGAAGACCATGGCGCTGGGGATCACGACCCGCTCGCCGTCGAAGGTCCTCATGACGACGGCGCGAGTGTTCACGTCCTCCACCGTTCCCTGGTAGTCGTTCGTGTCGATCTGATCGCCGATCGCGAACGGTCGGCGGGTCTGCAGCAGGATGCCCGCGACGAAGTTCTCGAGGATGTCCTGCAACGCGAACGCCAGCGCGATCCCGACGATCCCGAGTGCTCCCAGGACCGGCCCGATCCTGATCCCCAGCGAGCTGAGGACGTAGACAAGACCGCCCGCGAACACCATTGCCCCCAGGAAACGTCCCACGAGCCGAGCCACGCCGACCGGCGTGTCCTGCGCGCGGAGCGCTCGCGTCACTAGCCGGCGTGCTGCGATCGCGAGGACGATCGACACGGCGAGGACGACGCCGGCGGTGATCCAGTCCGCCGCGTCGAGACCTCTCGGCACGACTTCGTCGATCTGGATCGACTCCGGTGTGTCCTGGGCGGAGAAGCCGATCGCCATCATCGCTCGCCCTCGGTCGGCACGGAGGTCACGGAGAGCCGGGCCGCCGGTGTCTGTCCCGAGTCGCGTGCCTCGAATGTCCAGTCCGGCTGCTTGCCCAATTGGTCGGTCTCGAGGATCACCCGACCGTCGAGGAGGTCCGCGATCGGCGCGATCGGCTCGACGGGTTCGCGACCCGAGCGTCGGGCGTCGTCGACCGCGAAGACATCGAGGACGCTCCCGATGACCTTCTGCTGCTGAAGCGCGAGGTTGCAGCGCGCGCCCTCGGTCACGCGTTCGAGTCGCTTGCGGACGTCGAGGAGGTCGAGCGCCGAACCCTCTTCCCGGCGAAGTCGGTCGAGTGCCTCGGCCGCGGCGAGTCCGTCGACTTCGCACGGCGTGCACTGCCCGCAGGACTCGACGCTGAGGAACCGCGCGATCCCGTGCACGAGTGCAACCGGATCGGTTCGGTCGTCGAACACGATGAAGCCGGCTGCGCCGAGGCCGGAACCGATGGCGGTCATCGCCTCGTACGACACGGCGATGTCGAACGCCGCGGCGGGGACCAGCGGGTTCGCGACTCCCGACATCGCGGCGGTGAAGCCGTGACCGGGTTCGGCACCCCCACCGACCTCCTCGATCACCGTCCGGAGCGGGGTACCCATGGGAACCTCGGCCACGCCTGCCCGGCGCGTCCGCCCCGTGACCGTGCACACGACCGTGCCGGGTGACTCATCGGTTCCGACCTCGCGGAACCACGCAGGCCCCTGTGCGAGGGATTCCCGGGACGTTGGCGAAGGTTTCGACGTTGTTCACGAGTGTCGGCGGCGTCGGCGTGGCGTCACCCGGCGCGGCGAGCGGCTCGGCCGCCGCCGACTTCGTCGACGGATCGATCTCGTCCACACCGCCGCGGTAGGGCGGCGCGATGCGCGGGAACGGCGGACGTCCTGCTACCACCTCGAGCAGCCCGGACTCTTCGCCGTAGAGGTACTCGCCGGGGCCTTCGACCAGGTCGACGCCGATGCCCTCGGCCTGTCGTGCGACGTCGGCCATCGCCGGCCGAAGCCGCGCGATCTCGGTTCGGAAGGAACGCTTCGTCGCCACGATCACCTCGTCTGCATCGACGGCGACGGCCGCGATCAGCGCTCCTTCGAGCACGCGGTAGGGATCACGTCGCAGGATCTCACGGTCCTTGAAGGAGCCGGGCTCGCCCTCGGCGGCGTTGACGACCACGGTCGCCGGAAGCTTGGGGGACGAGTGTTCGGCGACGGTCCGCCACTTGCGGCCGGTCGGGAACCCGGCCCCACCCCGACCCCGGAGCCCGGACGCCTCGAGGTGCTCCATGCAGCCCACCGGCCCCAGTCGGAGCACGGCTTGCAGACCCCGACCCCAATCGTGGCGCGCACGAGCCTTGGCGAGGTCCGCGATCCGCGCACCCGCGAGTGCACGCTCCGTCTCCATGCTCGTCGGGTACCCGAATGCCAAGCCCGGGAAACGCGCGTTCACCCCCGCGACGACTCGGGAACGTTCTCGCCGTCGTCCACGGTGTCGTCACGCGCACGTCGGTGCTGGGCGATGGCATCCACGTGGGCCAGCTCGCCGCCGATGCCGGCGCGGCGCGCATCGAGCTGTTCGAGGAGCCGGGCGCGCCCGTAGAGCACGAGGGTGTCACCCGATCGGACCACGGTGTCCCCTCGCGGCGCCCCGAGGTAGCGACCGTGCTCACGCCGGATCCCGAGGACGAGCACCCCCTCGTCGAAGAGGTCGACCCCGGCGAGGTCACGATCCGCCAGCCAGTCCCCGGGTCGGACGTGGAGCTCGACCACACGGTACCCGGACTCCAACTCGAGGAGCCCACCCACGTCTCGCGCTTCGAGCGAGGTGTATCGACCGAGTGCGCTCCCGATGACCCGGGTCGCGACGCGATCGACTCGTGAGCTCGTCGCGATCCACACGAGCACGAACAGTCCGCCGGCGAGGACCGCCACCCGGGGGGTGAGCGAGACGTCCCCTCGAGCGTTCAGGAAGGTCAGGACGATCGACGCCATCGCCGCCGCGATGCCGGCGTTGCCGGTCAGCATCAGGATCGAGATGATGCGCCGCCGCACGGGATGCCCGACCACACGCTCGGCCTCGTCGGTGGTGAAGCCGACCCCGGTGAACGCGGACCTCGCCTGGAAGCGCGCGAGCGGACGGGACAGTCCCGTGGCGATCAGAGCGACCGTCGCGACCCGCGTGATGACGAGCGAGACGAAGACGATGACGAGCAGCGAGACGATCGCGATCACGATTCGAAGGTCCCCACCCGGGGAGTACTCGTGGCGCCCGGTTCCGATCGGCCGCGTGCGACGAGGACGAGCCGCTCCGGCACGGCGGCGGGAGTGGCCCCGACCAGGTACTGGTGGTCACCGGCGCCCACGAGCCGGGCGCTCCGGATCCCTCGGGCGACGAATCGGTCGAGCGCCGCGCCCGAGAAGCGCAGTGCGCGGCGATGTCCGGGGGCGCCGACGACGACGCGTCCCGGATTCGAGTGTCGGAACTCTTCGTCGGGAAGGATGACCTGGTCGACGAGCGGCTCGGCCTCTTCGAAACGGGGAGGCGGATCGATCGGCGGCGCCGATCGCGACGCGGGAACGCTGAACGTGTCGATCCGCAGCTCGGTGCCGTCCACGACGCTGACGATGCACTCGGCGCCGTCAGCGCGAGCGAGGGACTCGAGGCCGACGACTTCACGGACGACCATGCGCGGGACCGTCACACGTGGCTCCCCGAGGGACGGCGAGCCCGGGACCTTCGCCGGCACTGAGATGCTCGACCACCACTCCTCGACGTCGTCGTGTTCCGTCCAGACCACACGATCCCGGTCGACCACCACGGACACGGCGAGTGGTGCCGGCAGTGCGATCAGGCGTTCGAGGGCACGGCGGAGCTCACCGACACGCACGGCCGCCGTTGCTTCACGCGTGCGCGCCCGTTTCCCACTTCTCGACCAGCGGGCTCCTTCCATCACCGATTCCGTCTCCAAGTGCGAACATCATGGGGATACCCGGCTGACGCGCTTTCAATCGTCGTCTCGCGTCGAGCCGCGGGTCCGCAAGCGAACGGTCACGATCAAGGCGAGTGCGGCGACCACGGCCACGACCGCGGCCACGACGAGCCCGACGGTGACGGGGTCGGGGCCGGCCGGTTCTTCGGACCCGATCCCGGCCGTCTCGTCGGAATCGAAATGGTTCGCGAGGAATCGGGTCGTCGGCGCCCAGGCTTCGTCCGCGTACTGGAGGGAGTGGTCCCCGCCGCTGATGACGACGAGTTCGTGCTCCACTCCCGCACTCGCCAACGACTTCGCCATCGCACGCGCCTGTGCGACATCGATCACCTCGTCCTCCGAGTTCACGAGCATCATCGGCACGGTGCCGCTGCTCGCGCGCGCGACCGGGGACGCCTGCTCGTACTCCTGCGGACAGCTCTCGAGAGGACACCCGACGAAGTCCTCGACCGCATTCGGGATCAGGAGCCCCAGGCATTCCTCGTCTCCCGCGCAGTCCTCGGGTGTCCGATCGCCCAGGGCCTGGAGGTCCCGCAGATCGAGCGGCGCCGACCAGGTGACGACCGCTCGAACCTCGGGCTCGTCGTCGTCGAACCCCTCCTCGAGGTCCGCCGTCCCCAGCGTGGCCATCATCGCCGCCAGGTGGCCGCCCGAGGAGCCACCGACGATGCCGACGCGCTCGGGATCGACGCCGAGCTGATCGGCGTGGTCGATCACCCAGCGCGTGACTGCCTGTACGTCGCGAACCTGTGCCGGCCACCGCTTCGCCGCGTCCAGGCGATAGTTGACCGCGAACGCGGGCCAACCTCGTTCGCTCGCGAACCGCCTCGCCGCGAGTCCGTACTCGGACTTGTCTCCGCGAGTCCATCCCCCGCCGTGGACGAGTAGGACAGCGGGACGATCGGTTTCGGCCGAATCCGGGAGGTACGCGTCGAGCTGCTGGCCGGGCTCGGGACCGTACGAGAGGTCTCGACGGACATCGAGCGCTTCTGATCTCGCATCCGCAGGCGCAGCCATCCCGATCGCGTTCGCGGCGAGCACTGCGACGAACACTGCGACGGGCACTGCAAGCGATCTGACGACGTTCGTCACCGCGCCAGCACCGGCACCCGATGCAACCCGGGAAGTCGTCGCGTCGAAGCCGGCGCCCCGCTGTTCCCGAGTTTGGCGTCTTGGCAGACCGGGAACGTTCGTCTCGAGCCGAGTCTCACAGGAGCAGACCATGGATCTCGTCCTCGTCGTCCTCGTCGGAGCAGGAACACTCCTCGTCGGCTTCGTCCTCGCGCTCTGGGCGACGAACGCCCGGGCAAGGGCGCGAGCCCGGACGCAACGGCTCCGGAGCTACTTCGGTGACGAGTACCGGGAGATCGTGGAGCAACGCGGCCGACGGAAGGGCGAAGCCGAGCTCGAGCGTCGGGTCCGCGAGAACGAGCTCCGACCGCATCGCATCGCTCCAGACTCCCGCGCCGGATACACGGATCGGTGGCGCGAGATCCAATATCGCTTCCTGGACGATCCGGCGGCGACGGTCCGTGCGGCCGAGACCCTGGTCGTAGACGTGATGTCCGAACGGGGCTTCGGTGTCGAGGACGTGCACGCGCGCGCCGGCGCTCTGTCCGTGGAGCGGCCCGACCTGGCCGACCTGTATCGATCTGCGTACGACGTGCATCGACGCGCGGAAGATGGCGACCAGAGGATCGACGAGCTGTTCTTGACACTGCGGACCTATCGGGCCGTCTTCGACGCGGTCTTGCTGCGAGCGCAAGGCGAGGCGAGCACTGCCGACGCCCCTGCTCCCGAGGCATAGACGGTGGAACGGAACTCGACGCCTGAGGTACCGACGATGTTGCGTGACCACGACCGAGGGAATGGACCACGTGTGGTGGCCGCGTTCGCGAGCTCGGACCGGGCTCGTGCAGCGCTCGACCACGCGCAACGCCTGGGGGTGGACGGCTCCCGGCTCGCTGCTGCTCGGATCGACCGGCCGGACCCCGTCGATCCCGCCGCCGACTGGGACGTGGCCGAGCTCGTGCGCGCGGTACACGCAGACGCACAACGCGATGACCGCGTGCTGCGATTCGTCGGTGAGCGCCTGCTCGTCGGGGCACTTCTGGGCGGGGCCACCGGGGCAGTGCTCGCCGTGCTGGTGGCGGTCACCGCCAGCGCGATCGTCACGACCGTGATCTCGGCGCTCGTCTCCGCGCTCATCGGAGCGGTAGCGGGGAGCCTCGTCGGCATTCTCCTCGCCGGAGCGGTGACCGCGCCCATGAGCCCCTCCTGGGAGCAGACGCTGATGGGCGACGACGCACACTTCGTCGTGTCGGCCCGCCCTGGCGACCCCGACACGCTCGCCCACGTCGTCAAGGCAATGGAGCATCAGCGACCGTCCAAGCTGGTCGTGACCGGATCCCCGGACGAGGCGCGACACGAGGCGCGACCACACCACCGCGCTCAGTAGCGCAGGAGCGCTCCGACGCGCTCGACCGGGACGTCGGGCCCGTGAGCCGGGATGATCCGCACGCCGGCGCCTGTGCCGACGGCACCCCGGATGGCCACGTCGACCAATCGGGCGGCGACGGCATCGCCACCCGGCAGCGCCGCCGCCGAGGCACCGACAAGTGCGGGCACCGCGCCGCACCACGCCACGCGGTCGTCGTCGGGATCGTCGTGGACGAGCAGGGTGTCGACCCGACCTCCGGCGAGCGCGGCGAGCGTGAGCTCGGCGCCTTCGACAGCTCCGTCGTGTGTCCGCGCGGCGGCGAAACGCTCGAGGAGCTCGACCGTCCGCTCGGCGACGATCGTCGCGTTCGTGCGGACGATCTCGTCCGCGACCGCGGCGAGCGCGTCGGCTTCCCCACGCACGTTGCCGCCGACGACGTGCAGCTTCTCGCGCCAACGGGTCGGGAGGTGCTCGCGGAGGAAGCCGACGGCACGCTCGTCCCCGGCAGCGAAGAGCGCATCCGCACCCATGCGGCCGGTCACCTCGGCGACTTCCCTCGCCACTCCCGTGGCGTTCCGCTCCCATGTGTCCTCGGCGCGTTGCTGGAATCGCCGTTGGGACCAGCCCCCCGGATGGCTGCGATGGATGTGCTCGGTGTCTCCCTCGACCGTCGCCGCACCAACAGGTTCCGCGCCGTCGAAGGCAACGATGTCTGCACCCTCACGGTCGCAGAGGACGACGACGTGCGGGATCGCCGAGTGCTCCCACTCGATCAGCGGCGCGGCGTACGGCAACGCTCCGACCCGGACGACGTCGCGCCGAGGTGGCTCCGGGAGCAACCGCTCGACCATCGTCCCGTCGTCGGCCGTCAGCACGACGAGGGTGTCGCCCGATCGCCAGCGCCCCCACCCGGTACCGGCCAGGGCCGAACGGACCCGCGCCACCATCTCATCGTCCGCGCCGTCGCCGACGAGGCCGTCGAGCACGTGTTTGCGCCCGACGGCCAGGCGCTCGCCCTGGCTCTCGTCGACGGCGGACACGTCGAGGTAGACGGAGCCCCAGCAGCCCCGGTGACGGTAGAGACGGGCAATCGACTCGGGCACTCGGTCGCGCACGGTGCTCTGCTCCCTTCGGCTCGTCGCGGGTCGGAGGGACGGACCCGCGGCTACGGCTCGATCCGGCCTTCACCCCGAGTGGAGGCACCCTTCTCGGCCATCTCCTCGTAGTGCTCGGCGACGCCGGGCTCGAGCTCCTGCTCTTCGGCGAGCTCCTCTTCCTCGGCGGTCGGCGGACGATCCGCCTCGCCATGTTTGTTCACTTCGTGCCGTTCTGCCGCGCGAGTCTCTTGCGTCACCTTGCCGTGTCGTTCGTCGGCCATCGTTGCTGCTCCTCGTGCTTGCTGGCTCGTCGATCGTGTACCCGATCCGTCCCCAGCTCATGCTTCGACTCCTCGGCCGACGCGAGCTCGCGCCGGCCATCGCCCGAGGACGAGCCCTCGACAGGCCGGTCGTCGAGCTCCGCATCCAGCTCGGCGCCGATGACGACCGCGAACGCGACGACGAACAGCCACGTCATCAGGAGGATCACGGCACCGAGCGTTCCGTAGGTCTCGTTGTACGACCCGAAGTTGGAGACGTAGAACCCCAGGCCGAACGTCGCGAGCCCGGCGAGGACGACCGCGGCGATCGCGTCTCCGCTCACGAGATGCCAGCCCTCGCGATCTCGTTCGTGCGGGGCGAAGCGATAGAGGACGGCGAGCCAGGCGAAGGCCCCCAGCGCGATGAGAGGGAACTGGAGAAAGCCGTAGGCACGGCGGAAGCCACCGCCCAGCTCGGCGCTCACCACCTGGAGGAGGACGAACGCCCCCAAGCCGGCGATCGCGGCGAGGGCGAGCACGACCGAGAGCCCCCGCAGGGCGAGGAACCCGCGGCGGTCCCGCTGCTCGTGGGCCAGGTTGACCGCCCCGATGAGCGCCTTGACACCCGACGACGTGGTCCACAGGGCCACGACGAGGGCCAGGGCCGCGCCGACGGACAGCCCGGCGCCACCGCTACTCGCCACCCGTTGGAGTTGCTCGTCGACGAGATTGCCGGCGTCGGTGGGCAGGGACGTCGTCACGGGTTCCAGCGTCGAGGTCACCTCGGACGGGGGCACCACGAGCCCGAAGATCGAGACCGCGGCGATCATCGCGGGCACGAGCGAGAGGAGGAGGAAGAAGGCCACCCCGCCGGCGACGACCGGCGCGCGATGCGCCCGGATTCGGTCACGCACACCGGCAACGGTCGCGAGCAGTGGGCGGAGGACCTCGGGGAGCGATCGCGCTCGTTCGACCATCCGGATGCGCACTGCGTGCCTCCTGGGAATGTGGGCGCCCGCCCCCATCCAGTACCCACACGTCCGAGGGGTCACACGGCGGCACTAGCGGGAGAGCTCGAACCAGACCACCTTCCCGTCCGGCCGCCGGTCGACGCCCCATCGCTCCGAGAGCGCCTCCACGAGCGCCAGCCCGCGGCCGTGCTCGTCCTCGGGTGCGGGGTCGGCGAGCTCCGGCGGTCTCGGGTCGGCGTCTCGGACCTCCACCCGGACAACTCCCCCGTCGACTTCGATCGCCATCCGGATCGGTCCTCGGTCCGTGTGCACGAGGGCGTTCGTCACGAGCTCGCTCGCCAGGAGCTCCGCCTCGTCGGTCGGGCCCCGGCCGAGGCGCTCGCGAACCAAGCGTCGGGCGTAGGCAGGGCTGTCCGGCGACCGCGGCAGTTCCATCGGGGTCGTCCTCGGCAAAAATCTCGGCTTGTCAGCCCCAGCATGCCCGGCGGCAACGGGAGACAAACGCCGCCTGCGCAGGACACGCCGCGCGGTCGATCAGGGATCGACCGCGAGGATCTCGTCCAGCCCGGTGATGTCGAGCACCTTGGCCACAGCGCCGGACGTGGCGCGCAGCCGCACCTCCCGACCGTGCTCCCGGGCCCGCTTGTGCGCCCAGATCAGCACGCCCAGCCCCGTCGAATCCAGGAAGTGGAGCTCCGAACAGTCGACGACGACTGACTGCCCGTCGTCGAGCATGGGGTAGAGCACCGACCGCAGCTCCGGCGCGCCGGCGACGTCCAGCTCGCCCCGGAGCCGAACGACGGGTGGCGCGCCGGCTTCGTCCACGACCGCGGAGAAGCGTTGAGGCACCGACTCGGTCGCCATGACAGCAGTAATCGTACACTCGGGCGCTGAAGGGAGTCCGCCCGTCCACTCGGGAGCCGCTGATGACGTCCAGCCCGGAGACCGGGCCACCGGGAGAGGCCATCCGGCTGACGATCCCGGCGCGCGCCGACTATCTCCGCCTCGCCCGGATCACGATCGCCGGGATCGCCAACGTGCACGGGTTCGACGTCGAGAGTGTCGACGAGCTGCGCATGGCGGTCGACGAGGCCTGTCACCTGCTCGTCGGCTCCCACTGGCACGGTGCGGGGACCATCGCGCTCGACTTCCTGTTCGCTGACGACGCGCTCGCGGTCGACTGCCGGGCGACACTCGCCGGCCACCGGGAGCCTCCGCCGGCGTACTCGGAGCAGATCCTGGCCAGCCTCAGCGACGAGTACCAGTGCTCGGAGAACGGCTCGACTCCCCACGTTCGCTTCGTCCGGCGTCTGGCGGTCGATCGGGAGTGAGCCCGTCCGACGCGTTCCGCGAGCTCGCTCGAACGCGTGACCCGCAGCTCCGGGATCGGATCGTCGAGGAGCATCTCTCACTGGCCGAACACCTGGCCCGCCGGTTCGCGCACCGCGGCGAGCCGCTCGAAGATCTCGTCCAGGTCGCGTCGCTGGCGCTGGTGAAGGCGGTGGACCGTTTCGATCCCGACCACGGCGTGGAGTTCTCGTCGTTCGCCGTCCCGACGATCATGGGCGAGCTCAAGCGCCACTTCCGCGACACCGGGTGGGCGATGCGCGTCCCGCGACGCCTCCAGGAGCTCCACGTCGAGCTCGGGACGCTCAGCGGGAACCTGAGCCAGGAGTTGGGTCGGAGCCCGACGGTGGCCGAGCTCGCCGAGGCGACCGCAACGAGCGAAGACGACGTGCTCGAGGCGATGGAGGCCGGGTCCGCCTACCAGAGCGCGTCGCTCGATGCCCCGCCACCTTCCGAGGACGCCGGGGCGACCCTCGCCGCGACCGTCGGCGGCCCCGATGCCGCCCTCGCCGACTCCGAGCGGCGGGCGGTGCTCGAGCCCTTGCTCGCCACACTGCCCGAGCGGGAGCGTACGATCATCCGCCTGCGTTTCGTCGAAGGTCTCACCCAATCGGAGATCGGGCGGCGGGTCGGCATCAGCCAGATGCACGTGTCCCGTCTGTTGAACCGCTCGCTTGCCGACCTACGGGAGCGTTCGGACACCGACCTCGAGCGTCCATGAGCCTCTCCATCCCGGACCCGCGCGATGCGGGTGTCCCCATGCGCCTGGACCCGCGCG
>CAYRHS010000099.1:0-11761 GCA_964424125.1 uncultured Burkholderiales bacterium | reverse complement strand
GTGACGATCGCCACCTTGCCGTCGAGGATCCCCATTTGCGCGCTCCCCCCATCATGAGAAAACTGACACCGACGTCACCGTAGCGCGGGCTTCGCGCGCGCTGTCAACGAGAGGAGCACCGTCGTGGCCGTCGACACGAGCGTGATCGGGAAGCCCACCGGGTCGTCCCGCGTGGTCATCGAGCGGGGACCGGTGAGCGTCTTTGCCGACGCGGTGAAGGACGACAACCCGATCTTCCACGACGAGCAGGTCGCTCGGGACGCGGGCTTCGACGCCATTCCCGCGCCGCCCACCTATTCCTTCGTCATGCAGCACTACGGCAAGTTCGCCGACAACCAGCCGCCGGACCCCACGGGCGGCAAGAACGTCGTGGCCGACGTCATGGGGGGCCTCATGGCCTCGGGCGGCCTGATCCTCCACGGCGAGGAGGAGTTCCGGTACCACCGGCCCATCCAGGTCGGCGACACCCTCATCGGCGAGGGTGTGGTCGAGGACCTGTACCAGAAGGAGAGCAAGGGCCGCACGATGACCTTCCTCGTCATCAAGACGACTTGGAAGAACGAGGCCAGCGGCGAGCCCGTCGTGACCGAGCGCTTCAACCTCATCCACCGGGCCTGAGGGCCCGCCTGTCGGGGGGAACCATGAGACTGCAGGACCGAGTCGCGATCATCACCGGTGCCGGCCAGGGCATCGGTCTCGCCTACACCGAGCGCTTCCTCGCCGAGGGAGCCAAGGTCGTCGTGGCCGAACTCGACGAGCAGCGGGCCGAGACGGCGATGAAGCAGCTCGACGGCCAGGGCGACGCCACGTTCGTACAGACCGACATCTCGGACGAGGCCTCCGCGCAGGCGTGCGCCGCCGCGACGAAGGAGCGCTTCGGCCGCATCGACATCCTGCTGAACAACGCGGCGATCTACTACGACATCGACAACGAGCGCAACGACTTCGACTACCTGCAGAAGGTGTTCGCCGTGAATCACCACGGCGCCTGGCTCATGACCCGCGCGGTGGCGCCGACGATGGTCGAGCAGGGCTTCGGCCGCATCGTGAACCAGTCGTCGGACGCGGCCTACATGTACAACACGATGCCGCCGGGTCCCTTCCGGGAGGTGGGCGCGTTCAGCTACTCGCAGACGAAGTGGGGGGTCATCGGGCTCACGAAGTTCCTCGCGGGTCAGCTCGGCCAGTACGGCATCACCGTCAACTGCATCGCTCCCGGCGTGACGATGACCGAGGCCACGAAG
The DNA here is from genome assembly GCA_964424125.1 of uncultured Burkholderiales bacterium. Classification (GTDB taxonomy): domain Bacteria; phylum Actinomycetota; class Acidimicrobiia; order IMCC26256; family JAOSJL01; genus CAYRHS01. The sequence goes on along the minus strand of CAYRHS010000099.1, from coordinate 10,517 downwards.
CGGATCGTGCCCGAGGAGTTCATCTCGATGATCCCGATGATGTCGGCGATGAAGCAGGCCCTCGAGCCCGAGGACCTCACCGGGGCGGCCGTGTTCTTCTGCTCGGACGACGCGCGCCTCGTCACCGGGCAGGTGCTCTGCGTCGACGGCGGCGCGCAGATGCCCGCGTAGGCGTCTCCGAGTCGGCCGTGGACCTGCGCTTCTCGGACGAGGACGAAGCGTTCCGCGCCGAGGCGCGGGACTGGCTGGAGGCGAACCTCACCGGCGAGTTCGCGCGGCTGCGGGGTCGCGGCGGGCCCGGCGACGAGCACGCGTTCTTCGAGGAGCGACTGGCCTGGGAGCAGCACCTGGGCGCCGCGGGCTGGACGTGCATCGGCTTCCCGAAGGAGTACCGGGGCCGGGGAGCGACGCTCCACGAGCAGGTGATCTTCTACGAGGAGTACGCGCGCGCCCGCGCCCCCGGGCGGGTGGGCATCGTCGGCGAGGGGCTGCTCGGCCCGACGCTGCTCGCGTTCGGGACCGAGGAGCAGAAGCGGCGCTTCCTCCCCGGCATCGTGCACGGCACCGAGGTGTGGTGCCAGGGTTACTCGGAGCCGAACGCGGGCTCCGACCTTGCCAACGTCCAGACCCGGGCGGTCCTCGACGGCGACGAGTGGGTGCTCGACGGCCAGAAGGTGTGGACGTCGCTCGCGCAGTGGTCCGACTGGTGCTTCGTGCTGTGCCGGACGAACCGCGACGCGCCGAAGCACCGGGGGATTTCCTACCTGCTGGTTCCGATGGATCAACCGGGCGTGACCGTGCAGCCCATCGTGCAGCTCACCGGGACCTCCGAGTTCAACGAGGTCTTCTTCGACGGCGCCCGGACCGCGGCCGACAACGTCGTCGGCGACGTCGACGGGGGATGGAAGGTCGCGATGGGGACGCTCGCGTTCGAGCGAGGCGCGTCGACGCTCGGCCAGCAGCTCGCGTTCGCGTCCGAGCTGGACGAGATCATCGCCACCGCGCGCACCACCGGGGCCGTCGACGATCCGGTCCTGCGTCAGCGGATCGCCGACGCGTGGATCGGCCTCCGTATCATGCGGGCCAATGCGCTGCGGACGCTGTCGCGCATGGTCGGCGACGAGCTCACCCCCGAAGGGATGATCACGAAGCTCTACTGGGCGACCTGGCATCGCGAGCTCGGCGAGCTCGCGATGGACGCGCTCGGCCCCCGGGCCGAGCTCGCCGACGGCGGCCCCTATGAGCTGAGCGCGCTCCAGCGGCTGTTCTTGTTCACCCGCGCCGACACGATCTACGGGGGCTCGAACCAGATCCAGCGCACGATCATCGGCGAGCGAGCGCTGGGGCTCCCGCCCGAACCCAAGGTGGCCTCGTGAGCGCTGCACCCCCGTACCCGCCCGCCCGCGACCTGCTCGCGGGGAAGACCGTGCTCGTGACCGCGGCGGCGGGCACGGGAATCGGGTTCGCGGCCGCGAAGCGCTGCGCCGAAGAGGGCGCGGAGGTGATGGTGTCGGACCGCCACGTCGAACGCCTCGCGACGGCAGCCGAGCAGCTCGAGGACGTGCTCGGGCACCGCGCGCCGTCGGTGCCGTGTGACGTGACCGACGAGACGCAGGTGCAGCAGATGATCGACACGGCGGTCGGCGAGTTCGGTCACCTCGACGTGCTGATCAACAACGCCGGGCTCGGGGGGAGCGCGCCGCTGGTCGAGATGACCGACGAGCAGTGGCACGCCGTCCTCGACGTCACACTCAACGGCACGTTCCGGTGCACGCGAGCGGGTCTCCGGCACATGATCCCGAGGCAGACAGGCGCGATCGTCAACAACGCGTCGGTCATCGGCTGGCGTGCCCAGGCCAATCAGGCCCACTACGCGGCCGCCAAGGCGGGCGTGATGGCGCTGACCCGGGTGGCGGCGATCGAGGCCGCCCCAGCCGACGTGCGCGTGAACGCCGTCTCACCCAGCCTGGCGCTGCATCCCTTCCTGAACCGGGTCATGCCCGACGAGGAGCTCGAGGAGCTGCGGCGGCGGGAGGCCTTCGGCCGCTCGGCCGAGACCTGGGAGGTCGCCAACGTCATGGTCTTCCTGGCAAGCGACCTCGCCTCGTACATGACGGGCGAGGTGGTGTCGGTGAGCAGCCAGCATCCCTAGCGCCCGGTGTGCAAACCTTCGGTCGTAGCGCGGCGAATCGCGGCGCCGCGGAGCGGGGGAGGAAGATCGATGTACCAGACGATCGTCGCCGGAACCGACGGGTCCGAGACGGCGGCGGTGGCGATCCGTCGAGCCGCCGAGCTGGCGAAGTCGACCGGCGCCACGCTGCACGTCGTCACCGGCTTGGAGCCCCGCTTCGACGACCCCCTTCCGGTCGGCGACGACCCCGATCGGGGCACCGCGGCCCAGAGGGTGGTCCGGGCCGCCGCCGAGTCGTTGGCGGACACCGGGCTCCAGATCGAAACCCACGCCAAGGTCGGTGACGGAGCCGCGGCGATCGTGGACGTGGCCGAAGAGGTCGGCGCGGACTTGATCGTCGTGGGCAATCGCGGGATCGCGACCCCGAAGCGCTTCCTGCTCGGAAGCGTGCCGACCAAGGTCGCCCAGTACGCACCCTGCAGCGTCCTGATCGTCCGGACGACCTAGAGCTCGCGAGCGCGGCGAGGAGCAGCGCGCCGTCCTCGGGGGAGAGGCGGCCGCGAACGAGCAGCGACCCGTCGTCGTCCCACCGGAGACTCAGGAATCGGCGACCGTGCCGTTCCTGCGCCTCGTGGCGGCGAACCCGTTGGTAGACGGCGAGCATGCGGTCGAGCTGGGCGGCGGTGGCCTGGAGTGCGAGCTCGCAGAGGTCGGAATCGGAGTCCGCCGTCGCCACTCGCACGAGCGCCCGGACCTTCGAGTACGAGAGCTCGCCCCGCGCGAACGCCTCCTGGATCGCGGGCAGGTCGGCCAGGGCTCGGCCGACGCGGACGTGCTCCCGGGCGGTAACGAGCGACACGCCGCAGCGCCACGAGAGCCAGTGGGCCGCGGACTGCACGCCCCAACCGGCCCATCCCTCCCGGCGATCGATCTCGGCCTCGAGCCGCTCGAGAGGGAGCCGGGGGCTCTATCGGGCCTCGCGCGGGATCTGTGTGGTGAGGCAGAACGGATGGCCGGCGGGATCGAGCAGCACTCGCCATCGGTCGGGTGACGGCTGGTGGGGCGCGAGGCGGGCTCCGAGCCGCTGCGCCTCGGCGACAGCCGCCTCCAGATCCGTGACGCCGAGGTCGAGGTGCATCTGCTTCGGGACGTCGCCGCCGGGCCACGTCGGGGGTCGGTAGTCGGGCACCCGGATCGCGGCGAGCCACATAGCGTCGGTCCGAACGCCCACAGCCGTGGCGGTCGTGAACGCCACGTCTCCGCCCAGCATCGCCGCCCAGAACTCGGCCAGGGGAGCGGGCTCGGCACAATCCAGCGAGACGAACACCCGGTGCGCCACTGCCACGAGCGCAGCCTAGGGGAGCGTGGCGGCTCAGCGGTCGGGGTTGGCCGCGCCGAGGAAGGCGGGGCGCTCGCCGCCGCCGTCGACGCGCAGCTCGGCGCCGCTGACGTAGGCGGCGAGCGGTGACGCGAGGAACAAGCAGGCGTCACCGACGTCACCCGGGTCGCCGAGACGCCCGAGGGGCACCGTGGAGGCAACGGCGGCGATGCCCTCCTCGTCGCCGTAGTGCAGGTCGGCCTGCTCGGTGAGGATGAGGCCGCCCACGACCGCGTTGACCCGAACCCGGGGCGCCCACTCGATCGCCAGCGTGCGGGTGAGGTTGAGCAGCCCAGCCTTGGCTGCACCGTACGCGGCCGTGCCGGGTGAGGGGCGTGTGCCGCTCACGCTGGCGACGTTGACGATCACCCCGCCCTCGGGCTGCTCCTGCATGACCGCGTTGGCCCGCTGCGCGCAGAACAACGGTGCCAGCAGGTTCAGGCGCACGATCGACTCGGAGAACCGCGGCGAGGCGTCGGCGGCGTTCGCGAAGGGAGAGCCGCCGGCGTTGTTGACGAGCACGTCGAGGCGGCCGTGGCGGTCGAGGGTCGCGCCGACCAGCCGGTCGACCTCCTCGGGCTCGCGTACGTCCGCAGCGACGAACGAGGCGCTCCGGCCACCAGCGCTCGGCAGGTCGTCGGGCTCGTTGCGACCACAGGTCACGACGTCGGCACCCGAGGCCAGGAACCGCGTCGCGATCCCTCGACCGACGCCACGCGAGCCGCCGGTGACGATCGTGACCTTTCCGGTGCCGTCGAGCGGATCACTCACGCGCGTGCCCTCCGATGCCCCGGCGCGGGGCTTCGCCGCTCCGAAAGGCGATCGCCTACTCTGCCAGACGGTCTGACGCTCGTCAGCATGGCGCAAGCGGTCACGGGGGGAACATGACGATCCGTAGCGACGTCGCGGGAGGGATCGCCGAGGTCGTCGTCGAGCGGCCGCCCGTGAACGCGCTCGACGTCGCGAGCTGGTTCGAGCTCGCCGAGACGATCACGCAGCTCGGACGCGATCCCGGTGTGCGGGTGGTCGTGCTCGCGGCCGAGGGCAAGGGCTTCAACGCCGGGGTGGACATCAAGGAGATGCAGGAGACCGAGGGCTTCGAGGCCCTCGTCGGCGCCAACCGTGGCTGCGCGGCGGCGTTCGGGGCGGTGTACGAGTGCGAGGTGCCGGTGATCGCAGCCGTGCACGGCTACTGCCTGGGCGGCGGGATAGGGCTCGTGGGCAACGCGGACGTGATCGTCGCCTCCGACGACGCGACCTTCGGGCTCCCCGAGGTGGACCGGGGTGCCCTCGGCGCGGCCACGCATCTCGCCCGGCTCGTTCCCCAGCACAAGATGCGGGCGATGGTCTACACGGCGAGTACGGTGACGGCCGCGGAGCTGTACCACTTCGGCTCGGTGCTGCGGGTGGTACCCCGCGCCCAGCTCCGGGAGGCGGCCCGTGAGGTCGCGACCGAGATCGCGAAGAAGTCCCCGACGGTCATCCGCGCCGCGAAGCAGTCGCTGAACGGCATCGACCCCGTCGACGTGCACCGCAGCTACCGCTACGAGCAGGGCTTCACGTTCGAGCTGAACCTCGCCGGTGTCGCCGACGAGGCGCGGGACGCCTTCGTCGACAAGCGCGACGCCGACTTCGGGGACTGAGCGGGCACGCGCATGAGCACCGACAAGCGTCTGAGCGCGGCCGACGTCGTGGGGGAGCTCTCCGACGGGATGACGATCGGTATCGGCGGCTGGGGGTCGCGCCGCAAGCCGATGGCCCTGGTGCGCGAGATCCTGCGCTCGCCGCTGCGGGACCTGACGATTGTCTCCTACGGCGGGCCCGACGTGGGTCTGTTGTGCGCGGCGGGCAAGGTCCGCCGGGTCGTGTTCGCGTTCGTGTCCCTCGACTCGATCCCGCTCGAGCCGCACTTTCGCGCCGCGCGCGAGTCGGACGCGACCGAGGTCACCGAGTACGACGAGGGGATGTTCCTGCTCGGGCTCCAGGCCGCGGCCTGGCGGGTTCCGTTCCTGCCCACCCGCGTGGGCCTGGGCTCCGACGTGCTCCGACTCCAACCCGAGCTGCGCACCGTTCGCTCGCCGTACGACGACGCCGAGGAGCTCGTCGCGATGCCGGCGCTGCGCCTCGACGCCGCGCTGGTGCACCTGCACCGGGGGGACGCGGGCGGAAACGGCCAGTACCTCGGCGTCGATCCCTACTTCGATGACCTGTACTGCCTCGCGGCCGAGCGCCGCTTCATGTCGGTCGAGCGCGTGGTGCCCACCGAGGACCTGCTCGCCGAGGGTCCGGTCCAGACGCTGCGGATCAACCGGCTCATGACCGATGGCGTCGTCGAGGCCCCGCACGGCGCCCACTTCACCGAGTGCCCGCCCGATTACGGGCGGGACGAGGAGTTCCAGCGGACCTACGCCGCCTCGGCCAAGAGCGAAGAGGCGTGGGCGGGCTTCCGCGCCCGCTACGTCGACGTGAGCGAGGCCGAGTACCGGAGGGCGGTGGGCCTCGATGGCTGAGCCGAGCCGCGCCGCCCCGCCAACGCGCGCCGAGGTGTGCGCGGTCGCCTGCGCGGAGGCGTTCCGCGGCGACGGCGAGATCCTCGCCAACCCCATCGGCACGCTGCCGATGATCGGCGGCCGGCTGGCCCGAGCCAGCTTCGAGCCCGACCTGGTGATGACCGACGGCGAAGCGCTGCTGGTCGCCAACCCGATGCCGGTCGGCGTCGAGGACCCGGTGAAGCTCGTCGAGGGCTGGAACCCCTACCGGGCAATGTTCGACGTCGTGTGGTCGGGCCGGCGCCACGTAATGATGGGTGCCACGCAGATCGACCGGTTCGGCAACCAGAACATCGCCTCGGTCGGCGACCCGGCCCGCCCGAAGGTGCAGCTCCTCGGTTTCCGGGGCGCGCCGGGCAACACGATCAACCACGCCACCAGCTACTGGGTCCCGAACCATTCGCCGCGGGTCTTCGTCGAGCGCGTCGACGTCGTGTGCGGTATCGGCTACGACCGGGCCGCCGAGCTCGGTCCGGTCGCCGCTCGTTTCCACCGGATCCCGTGCGTGGTCTCGAACCTGGCGGTGCTCGACTTCGAGACCCCCGACCACCGGATGCGCCTCCGCTCGGTGCACCCGGGGGTGACGCCGGGCGACGTCGTCGCGGCCACCGGCTTAGAGCTGGTCGTGCCGGACGACGTCCTCGAGACGCGCCTGCCCACCGAGGAGGAGCTGCGGCTCGTCCGGGAGGTGATCGACCCGCACGGCCTGCGCGACCGCGAGGTCAAGGTGTGAGGACGGCGCTGCACACGCCCGCCTGCGACCTCTTCGGCGTCGAGCTGCCGGTCGTCCAGACCGGGATGGGGTGGGTCTCGGGCGCGCGACTGACGGCCGCGACCGCGGCGGCCGGTGGTCTCGGGATCCTGGCGTCGGCGACGATGACCTTCGAGGAGCTGCAGGTCGCGATCGCTGACGTGCGCGGGCGGACCGACGCGTCCTTCGGGGTGAACCTCCGCGCCGACCAGCCCGACGTCGACCGGCGCATCGACCTGCTCGTGCGGGAGGGCGTGCGCGTGGCGAGCTTCGCCCAGGCGCCGGGAGAGCGGCTGGTGAAGCGGCTCAAGGACGAAGGCGTGGTCGTGATGCCGACCGTCGGTGCGCGCCGACACGCCGAGAAGGTGGCAGCGTGGGGCGTCGACGCGGTCATCGCCCAGGGCGCCGAAGGTGGGGGACACACGGGCGTGGTGCCCACGGCGCTCCTGATCCCGCAGGTCGTCGACGCGGTCGACATCCCCGTCATCGCCGCGGGCGGGTTCCACGACGGGCACGGGCTCGTCGCCGCCCTGGCCTGGGGCGCGGCGGGGATCGCGATGGGGACCCGTTTCCTGCTCACCCAGGAGAGCGGGGTACCCGACCACGTCAAGCAGCGCTATTTGGACGCGGCGGTGACCGACACGGTGGTGACGACCGCGATCGACGGCTACCCGCAGCGGGTCCTGCGTACCGACGTCGTCGACGAGCTCGAGCGTGCCGGCCTGTTCACGCGCCTGCCGCGCGCGGCCAGGAACGCGTGGGCGTTCCGGAAGCTCACGGGGACGCCGCTGCGCGAGCTCGTGCGCGAGGGTCTCGCGATGCACAAGCACCAGGAACTGACCTGGAGCCAGGTGGCGATGGCTGCGAACGCGCCCATGCTCACGCGGGCTGCGATGGTCGAGGGGCGTGACGCGGTCGGCATCCTGCCCACCGGACAGGTCGTCGGCGTGATCGACGAGCTGCCGACGGTGGCCCAGGTCCTCGAGCAGGTGACGAGTGAGGCGGAGGCCACCCTCGCCCACCTCTGCCGCTGATGGACCTGACCTTCGACGACGCGGAGCAGGCCTTCCGGGCCGAGGCGCGCCGTTGGCTGGAGGCCAACGTGCCCGGTCCGCTGCCCTCGGGCGACACGGCGGAGGGGTTCGCCGCCCACCTCGAGTGGGAGCGCCGCCTCTTCGCCGACCGTTGGGCCGTCGTCTCCTGGCCCGAGGAGTATGGCGGGCGCGGCGCGTCGCTCTGGGAGTGGCTGGTTTTCGAGGAGGAGTACTGGCGTGCCGGCGCGCCGAGCCGCGTGAACCAGAACGGCATCTTCCTCCTCGCGCCGACGCTCTTCGAGTTCGGCACCGACGAGCAGAAGGCGCGCTTCCTCCCGCGGATCGCAGCAGCCGTGGACCTGTTCTGCCAGGGCTGGTCGGAGCCCAACGCGGGCAGCGACCTGGCCGGGATCCAGAGCCGGGCGGTGCGCGACGACGCGGGGGGCGGATGGCGGCTCCGCGGCCAGAAGACCTGGACGACGCGGGGTGCGTTCTGCAACTGGCTCTTCGGGCTCTTCCGCAGTGACCCGGAAGCGGAACGCCACCGGGGGCTCACCTACTTCCTCGTGCCCCTCGACGCCGACGGCGTGACCGTACGGCCGGTCGGGCGCCTCGACGGCGACGACGGCTTCGCCGAGGTGTTCTTCGAGGACGTCCTCGTCCCCGACGACCTCGTGCTCGGCGAGGTGCACCAGGGATGGCGGGTGGCGATGGCGACGACGAGCTCGGAGCGGGGCCTGAGCCTGCGCAGCCCGGGGCGGTTCATGGCCACGGCGACGCGCCTGGTCGACCTGTACCGGACCCGCGGCGCCGATGCGGACCCGGGCCTTCGAGAGGCGGTTGTGCGAGCGTGGATGGACGCCGACGCCTACCGGCTGCACACCTTCGGCGTGGTGACCCGCATGCTCGCGGGCGAGTCGCTGGGGGCCGAGTCCAGCTTCATGAAGCTCTTCTGGTCCGAGCTCGACGTGGCGACCCACGAGGCCGCCCTCGGCCTGCTCGGGCGCGAGGGCGAGCTCGACGCGGGCGGCTGGATGAAGGGGTACCAGTTCTCGCTCGCGGGTCCCATCTATGCGGGGACGAACGAGATCCAGCGCAACGTCGTCGCCGAGCGCGTGCTCGGACTCCCGCGGGGCTGACCGTGCGCTTCGCCTTCACCGAAGACCAGCTCGCGCTGCGCGACGCGGTCCGCGACCTGCTGGCCCGCGAGTGCCCGCCCGCAGCGGTGCGCGCCGCGTGGGACGAGCCCGCCGGGCGCGTCCCCGGGCTCTGGAGTCGACTCGCGGAGATGGGCGTGGTCGGGGCACTCGCCTCCGAGGGGCACGGCGGGATGGGGTTCTCCGCCCTCGACCTCGTGTTGCTCCTGGAGGAGTCGGGCCGCGCCGTTGCGCCGGAGCCCCTGGTCGGTGTGGCCGCGGTCGCGATCCCGCTCCTCGAGGAGATCGGCGGTGACTTGGCGGCCGAGTGGCTCCCCGCGATCACCTCGGGTGAGGCGATCGTCGCCGTCGGACTCGACGGCGCCTCCCGGGAGCGATCGACGGCCGACGGGATGCTCGTGGAGGACGCCGACGCAGCGGCGCTGCTGCTGCTGGCGGCGGGGGACGAGGTCCACGCCGTTCTGCGCACCGACCTCGACGTCGTGCCGCAGCGTTCCGTCGACGGCAGCCGTCGCGTCGCGCACCTGGACTGGGCTCCGACGCCCGCCACCCGTGTCGCGGGCGGCGCCCGCGGCCGCGCGCTGGCCGACGCCGCCTTCGATCGGGGGGCGTTCGGCACCGCGGCGGTGCTCGTGGGGCTCGGAGCGGCGATGCTCGAGCAGGCGGTCGAGTACGCGAAGGAACGAGAGCAGTTCGGTCGCCCGATCGGGAGCTTCCAGGCGGTGAAGCACCATCTGGCGAACGCGGCGCTGCGTCTCGAGTACGCCCGTCCGATCGTGCATCGCGCCGCGCACACCCTGGCGCGCGGCGGCGAACGCGCCCGGGACGCATCGATGGCGAAGGCCTACGCGTCGGAGGCCGCCCACGGGGCGGCACGCAGCTCGCTCCAGGTCCACGGCGCGATCGGCTACACGGTCGAGCACGACCTCCACCTGTTCCTGAAGCGCACCTGGGCACTGGAGGCGGCATGGGGCGACGCGCCCCAGCATCGAGAGCGGGTGGCCCGCCGGGTCCTCGATGGCCCGCCCGAGGCGGCAGACTGGAACCCATGACACCAGAGGCCTACATCGTCGATGCCGTCCGTACGCCCGTCGGAAAGCGGGGCGGAGGGCTCTCCACCGTCCATTCTGCCGACCTCGGCGGGCACGCGCTCCGGGCGCTCGTCGAGCGGACCGGGATCGACCCGACCGCGGTCGAGGACGTCGTGTTCGGCTGTGTCGACCAGCTCGGTCCGCAGGCTGGCGACATCGCCCGGACCTGCTGGCTCGCGGCCGGCCTCCCGGACGAGGTTCCGGGCACGACGATCGACCGGCAGTGTGGCTCGGGCCAGCAGGCCCTGCACTTTGCCGCCCAGGCGGTGATGAGCGGCACGAGCGACGTGGTCGTCGCCGGTGGCGTGCAGAACATGAGCGAGGTCCCGATCGGCGCGGCGATGATCGCGGCGGGCCAGTTCGGGCTGAGCGACCCCACCCCGTTCTCCGGCTCGGAGGGGGTGGCAGGCGCGCTACGGCGACCAG
>CAYRHS010000098.1:0-11763 GCA_964424125.1 uncultured Burkholderiales bacterium | reverse complement strand
GCGCGAGCGCCTCGGCCGCGACCGGGTTCACCTTGCCGGGCATGATCGAGCTACCGGGCTGGAGCTCGGGCAGGCGGATCTCACCGAGTCCGGTACGGGGACCCGAGCCGAGCCACCGCACGTCGTTGGCGATCTTGAACAACGACACCGCGACCGTCCGCAGCGCGCCCGACGCCTCGACCAGCCCGTCCCGGGCTCCCTGGGCCTCGAAGTGGTTGCGCGCCTCGTGCAACTCGGGAAGGTCTCCGGAACGCTCGCGGATGAGCTCGATGACCGCGGGCGCGAACTCGGGATCGGCGTTGAGGCCGGTGCCCACCGCAGTCCCGCCGAGCGGGAGCGCGGCGAGCCGCGGGTAGGTCGCCTCCACCCGCTCGATCCCGGCCCGCACCGCCGCCGCCCACCCGCCGAACTCCTGGCCGAGCGTCACCGGGGTCGCGTCCATCAGGTGCGTGCGGCCGACCTTGACGACGCCCGCGAACTCCTCGGCCTTCGCCTCGAGCGCACCCGCGAGCCGGTCCAGCGCGGGAACGAGCGTGCGCCGGCACTCGGCGTAGGCAGCCAGATGAATCGCGGACGGGAAGACGTCGTTCGACGACTGACCCATGTTCACGTGATCGTTGGGGTGCACGTGCTTGGCGCCGAGCTCGTGGCCGAGCGTCTCGCCGGCCCGGTTCGCGAGGACCTCGTTGGCGTTCATGTTCGACGAGGTGCCCGAGCCCGTCTGGAACACGTCGACCGGGAAGTGCTCGTCGTGCTCTCCCGCCGCGACCTCGGCCGCCGCGTCGCGGATGGCCTCCATCAGGCCCTGCTCGAGCTTCCCGAGACGATGGTTGATCTCCGCCGCCGCACCCTTGATCGTTCCGAGCGCCCAGATCAAGGCGCGGTCGACGCGGAAGCCCGAGATCGGGAAGTTGTCGACCGCTCGCTGTGTCTGCGCTCCCCAGTAGGCCTCTTCCGGGACCTCGACGTCACCCATCGAGTCCTTCTCGATCCTCACCATGCCGCGCTCCCGTCTCGCTCACCTCCGTGATACCGCGGCAATGGACGATGGCCCCAACCGGCTCGGGCGCGCCCCTACGATGCGGCGGTGCGCGTGGTCGGCCACCTCCTCGTCTGCGCGGCCTTCGCGCCGCTCGTGGTCGCGCTCCCGGCCGCGGCCCAGGCGCCCACTTCCGAGCAACCGATGTCTCTGACCCCGACCGACGGACCGCCGGAGACCGTCGTGACGAGCGCGGGGAGCGGGTGCACGATCGGCTCGCGGCAGGTCACCGTCCAGCTCACCGACCTGGGCGCCGTCCTGGAGACGACGGCGGCGACCGCCGACGAGCAAGGGCGCTGGAAGGCGACCCTCCAGATCCCGCGCACCACGACGCCGGGCGAGTACACGTTTCTCGCCGAATGCGAGAACACGATCCTGTACGCGCAGCAGCGATTCGACGTCCTCGAGCTCGACGAGAGCGTCGCGCCTGCCGCGGTCGACATCGGCCAAGACTCGCGTACGAGCACCGAGCTCGTTCTCCTCGGCATCCTGGGCGGTCTGCTGTTGGTTGCCGGTGTCACGCTGGTGCTCGTCGACCGTCACCGACGACGCGCGCGCCACGTCGCCGGTTCATCGATCGACTCAAGTCCGAGGAGCGACGGATGGAGCTGAAGACGTTCATCGAGGCGATGCCCAAGGCGGAGCTGCACCTCCACATCGAGGGAACGCTCGAGCCGGAGCTGATGTTCGAGCTGGCCGCACGCAACGGCGTCGACCTCCCGTTTGCCTCCGCTGAAGAGGTTCGCGCGGCCTACGAGTTCGAGGACCTCCAGTCGTTTCTCGACATCTACTACCAGGGCGCCGGCGTCCTCCTGCGGGAGGAGGACTTCTACGACCTCACCCGCGCGTACCTCGATCGGGCCCACGACGAGAACGTGCGCCACGCCGAGATCTTCTTCGACCCACAGACCCATACCGACCGCGACGTCCCGTTCGAGACGGTCCTGAACGGGATCCACGCCGCGCTCGTCGACGCCGGTGAGCGATACGGGATGACGACAGGACTCATCCTGTGCTTCCTGCGCCACCTCCCCGAAGAAGCGGCCCACCGCACGCTCGATCAGGCGCTGCCCCACCTGGACCGCATCGTCGCGGTCGGCCTCGACTCGTCGGAGGCCGGCAACCCACCGTCCAAGTTCGCCGACGTCTTCGCGCGTGCACGCGCCGAGGGCCTCCTCACCGTCGCCCACGCCGGCGAGGAAGGTCCACCCGCCTACATCCGGGAAGCGCTGGACGTGCTGGGCGCCTCACGAATCGACCACGGAGTCCGCTGCGTCGAAGATCCCGAGCTCGTCGAGCGGCTGGCCGACGACGGAATCCCGCTCACGGTGTGTCCCCTCTCCAACGTCAAGCTCCGCGTGTTCGAGCGCCTGGAGGAGCACGTCCTGAAGGAGCTCCTCGACCGCGGCCTGCGGGTCACCGTCAACTCCGACGATCCCGCGTACTTCGGCGGCTACGTGACCGAGAACTTCCTGGACGCGCAACAGGCGCTCGGGCTCACGAGATCAGACGTCCTCCGCCTCGCCGAGAACGCCTTCGACGCCAGCTTCGTCGACGGCGACCGCCGCCGAGAGCTCCGCGAGGAGCTCCACCGGCTGGAGGCCCGCGCCGGAGAGGACGAGCGGCGCTGACCGTTCGCCGAGCTGCAGCTGATTTGCCTGCGTCGGACCACGTGACCACGCTCGTCACGCCGTGCCCACGCTCCTGATCGTCCACCACACGACGTCACCGGCGACGAACGACCTGTTCGATGCCGTCCTCGCCGGTGCCACCGACGACCGCATCGAAGGCGTCGACGTCGTGGCCCGTCCGGCGCTCGCGGCCACGGCCGTCGACGTGCTCGAGTCGGACGGCTACCTGCTGGGCACACCGGCCAACCTGGGCTACATCTCCGGTGCGTTGAAGCACTTCTTCGACCAGATCTACTACCCGTGCCTGGACGCCACCGTGCGACGCCCCTACGGCCTCTACGTCCACGGGAACAACGACACCACCGGGGCGGTGCGGGCCGTGGAGACCATCACGACCGGGCTGCAATGGCGCCGGGTGCAAGAACCCGTCACCGTGGTCGGGAGGCCGGGACGAGAGGACCTCGACACCTGCTGGGAGCTCGGGGCGAGCGTCGCCGCGGGTCTCGCGCTCGACGACTGACGTGCCCCGCCGGGCCGGCGCTACGGGATCACGAGCATCCCGAGGTCGGCTTCCAGCTGGGGCCGGGGCTTGGCGCCCAGGGACGCCCGCTCGAGGCGGCCGTTGCGGAAGAGGCCGATCATCGGGATGCTCTGCACCTGGAACTGCTGCGCGAGCTGCGGCTCCTCGTCGATGTTGACCTTCACGACCTTGTAGGAACCCTCACGCATCGCCGCGATCTGCTCCACGATGGGCGAGACCTGCCGGCACGGCGCGCACCAGGGTGCCCAGAAGTCGACGACCACCGGGACGTCGCTGCGCAGCACCTCGGCCTCGAAGGTGGCCGTGGTCACGGCGGGCACCTGGCCCCCCTCCTCCTCGTCGGCCCGCTCGACCGCCGCACCGACGTCCTCGTGCGGTCGCTCGCCGGCGACGACGCGCCCGAGCCACGCCTTGGCGTCCTCGACGCTCTCCAGGGCCACCTGATGCCCCATCGGGTACTCCCGGTAGGTCACCGGCACCCCGTGCTCCTCCAGCGACTCCGCGAGCGCTCGCGCCCGCGCGACCGGGATCATCGGGTCCTGCGCCCCGTGCTGCACGAGCACCGGGACCTCGGCTGCCGCGCCCCAGTCGAGCTCGTCCTCGAGGAAGTCGGGCAGCAGACCGCTCATCGTCAGCACGCCCTTGGGGCGCGTCACGCCGGAACGGAAGGCGAGGGCGAGCATGAGCCCCGCGCCCTGCGAGAAGCCCCCGACGATCGCGTCCTCCCGCGCGAGCCCGTGCTCGGCCGCGCTCGCGTCGAGCAGCTCGTCGAGCGCGTCGAGCGCCTCGTGGAACGCGGGGACGATCTGCTCGCGGTTGCCCGTCACGTCGTACCAGGCGAACCCGGGCCCCGCGGCGAGGGGGCCGCGAGGGAGCACGACGAGGAACCGGCTGTCGGGGTCCAGGTACGGGAGCAGCCCGGCGAGGTCCTGCTCGTTGGCCCCGTAGCCGTGCACGAGCAGCAGGATCCGATCACGGCCGTCCCCGTGGACGACGTTCGTCACGAGCTCCATGTCCCTCCCGTCAACGCTTGTCCGAGGTGCGATCTTCCGCAGAGATCCTGCCAGAGGGCCCTGGCCGTCGCGAACCCGACTCCGTAGGGTGTGAGCGGAGGAGACGGAGGTACGACGATGAAGACCGCCGACGAGTCGAAAGTCTGGAGCGTCGAGATCGCCATCGAGGAGAGCCCGGACGAGACGGAGGCGCGGGCGCACCTCGAGTTCGGGGAACGCACGCTCGGCGGCTGGGGGCGCGCCCGCCGGAACCCTCGCGACCCCGAGGTCCCACGAGTGGGCGAGGAGCTCGCCGCGGCACGGGCGCTCTCCGACCTGGCGCACAAGCTGCTCGACGAGGCCGCCGACACGATCGAGGACTACGAGGGTCGCCCGGTCCAGGTCCACGAGTGACCACCGTGCCGCCATGGTGCGATCAGCCGCGATCTTCGATCTCGACCGAACGCTGATCCCGGGCTCCTCCGGGATCGCGCTCGGACGGGCACTGCGCGCCGTCGGGCTCGCACCCCGCGAGGTGCCCTTCGACCGCTGGTTCTACGCCGCGTACCAGGCGCTCGGCGAGTCCTATCCGTGGATGCAGCTCACGCGCCTCGGCGCACGGCTCACCGCGGGCTGGCCGGTGGCGAAGGTCCAGGAGGCGGCGAGAGCCGCCGCCGGAGAGCTCCTCGCCGAGGTCCAACCGTGGGCCCGCGTCCTGCTAGAGGAACACCGCGAGCGGGGCCGCATCCTGGTCCTGGCCACGACGACCCCGCACGACTTCGTCGCCCCGTTCGCGGACGCCCTCGGGTTCCACGACGTCGTCTCCACGCGCTACGAGGTCCGTGAGGGGAGGTACTCGGGGCGGATCGACGGACCGTTCGTCTGGGGCCGGGCCAAACTCGGAGCCGTGGGGGAATGGGCCGAGCTGAACGACGTCTCGCTGCGGGAGTGCTTCGCTTACTCCGACAGCTTCTACGATGCGTCCCTCCTGTCCGCGGTGGCGCATCCCGTCGCGGTCAACCCCGATCCGCGTCTCCACCTCCTGGCGACCCTGCGCCGGTGGAACGTCCATCACCTCGACGCGCCACCGGGCGTCGTCAAGATCGCCGGGCGCGAGCTCCAGGACCTCGGCCGACCGTTCGTCCAGCCCGCGCTTCTTCCCTACGCGCGCTTCGACGTCGCGGGCGTCGAAGCGATCCCGCGACGAGGCCCGGCCATCCTCTGCGCCAATCACCGCAGCTACTTCGACTTCGCGGCGCTCGTTGTCGTCAGCGCCCGTGCCGGTCGCCGCGCGCGGGGGCTCGCGAAGAAGGAGCTCTTCGACCCGCCCGTCATCGGGGACTTCTCCCGCGCGATCGGCGGGATCCCGGTCGAGCGGGGAAGCGGCTCGGAGGAGCCCCTCGAGGACGCCGTCCGGGCGCTCGACGCCGGGGAGCTCGTCATCGTGCTCCCACAGGGCACGATTCCCCGGGGCCCCGCGTTCTTCGACCCGGAGCTGCGCGGTCGCTGGGGCGCGGCCCGGCTCGCGGCCATCTCGGGTGCGCCCGTCGTGCCGACGGGGATCTGGGGAGCCGACCGGGTCTGGCCCCGCAACGCCCGCCTCCCCCACGTGGCGATGCCGTTCCGGCGGCCGGTCGTACGCGTCCGGGTCGGTGGACCCGTCGCCCTCCGAGGCGACGACCCCGCCGAGGACACGAAGACGATCATGGCGGCGATCACCGACCTCCTCCCTCCCGAGGCGCACCGCCACGTCGAGCCCACCCGCGAGGAGATCGCCCGCACGCTCCCCCCCGGCTACCACGGTCACCTGGAAGACGAGCGCGACCGGCGCCCCGGCGTCGACACTTGACCATGGCGCCGCGCCGACGGTTCTGGGGTTGGGGGTACGAAGGCGAGGGCCCCACCCACGAGCAGCAGGTACAGATGGGCGCGACCCTCGCGGAGCTCTTCGGTCTCGCCGAGCTCACGGTGACCGAGCCGCCGACCCTGGACGAGGTCGAGCTCCGCACGCCGCGTGTCCGAGCGCCGGATTTCCTCGCATCCTTGTGCACTGTCGACCCCGGTGAACGAGCGAGTCATACGTACGGCAAGTCGTTCCGCGATCTCGTGCGCGCCTTTGCGCGCGACTACTCACGGCCTCCCGACCTCGTCGCGCTCCCGCGGGAGGAAGCCGACGTCGTCCGGCTGCTCGATTGGTGCTCGGAAGCCGAGATCGCCGCGATCCCCTACGGGGGTGGAAGCTCGGTCGTGGGTGGCGTGGAACCCGACGTCGGAGATTCGTACCGCGGCGCGGTCACGATCGATCTCCGTCATCTCGGCCGCGTGCTCGACGTCGACGAGGTCTCTCACTCGGCACGCATCCAGGCGGGCGTCTACGGACCCGCGCTGGAGGACCAGCTCCGTCCACACGGCCTGACGTTGCGGCACTTCCCCCAGTCGTTCGAGTTCTCGACACTCGGCGGATGGATCGCGACTCGCTCCGGGGGGCACTACGCGACCTTGTTCACCCACATCGACGAGTTCGTCGAGTCGTTGCGCGCGGTCACCCCGCAGGGCGTGCTGGAGTCGCGCCGGCTCCCAGGCAGCGGCGCGGGGCCGTCTCCCGACCGCCTTTTGCTCGGCTCGGAAGGCACGCTCGGCGTGATCACCGAGGCCTGGATGCGGCTCCGGCGCCGACCCCGATTCCGCGCCCGCGCCACGGTGCGCTTCGCGGATTTCGCCACCGGTGCCCGGGCGACACGCGCGCTGGTGCAGGCCGGTCTCCACCCGTCCAACTGCCGGTTGCTCGATCCGAACGAGGCGCTCGTGACCGGCGCCGACGACTCCGGCGCGGCGGTGCTGCTGGTCGCCTTCGAGTCGGCCGACCACCCGCTCGAGACCTGGTTGGCGCGCGCCCTCGAGTGCTGCCGCGACCACGGCGGTACGAGCGCCGACGAGGCGCTGACCGAGGACGCGCCCGCGCCGGACCGCGACGACGCATCGAGCGCATGGCGACGCTCTTTCCTGCGCGCGCCGTACACCCGCGATGCCCTCGTGGGTCTCGGCCTGATCAACGAGACGTTCGAGACCTCGATCACCTGGGATCGCTACGAAGCGCTCCATGAGGCGGTGATGCGCGCCGTAGAGGACGCGCTCCACGACGTCGGCTCCGGTTCGGGGATCGTCACCTGTCGCTTCACACACGTCTACCCGGACGGTCCCGCGCCGTACTTCACCGTGATCGCCCCCGGCCGCGCGGGCGCCCGGCTCGAGCAGTGGGCGATCGTGAAAGAAGCGGCTTCGGAGGCGATCCTCGATGCGGGTGGGACGATCACGCATCACCACGCCGTCGGACGCGACCACCGCCACTGGTACGACCGCCAACGACCCGAGCCCTTCGCGGCCGCGCTCCGTGCGGCCAAGGCGGCTCTCGACCCGGCCCTCGTGTGCAACCCCGGCGTTCTCGTCGACGCCCGACCCTGAGCTCGCTCACGGCGAGGCCGGGTCTCCCTCCCCTCCGTGACGGCGGGACCCCGAACCTCCGGGGCGTCCCGGCGGGGAGGAAAGCCGTGCGTGCCCGGTAGATTCCTGCGTCGTGGACTTGATCCTCGTCCGGCACGGGCAGCCCGAGCGCGTCGACGTCGCCACCGACCATGGGCCCGCCGATCCCGGGCTCACCGAGCAGGGACGTGAGGAAGCCCGGCGCGCGGCCGAGTGGCTCCGCCACGAGCCCGTCGACCAGGTGCTCGCGAGCCCGGCACGCCGCGCTCGCGAGACCGCCGAGCCCCTCGCCCAGCGGTTGGGTCTCGAGGTCGAGATCGACGCCGGCCTCGCCGAGTACGACCACAGCGCCGACCACTACATCCCGATGGAACAGGTGATCGCGGAGGACAAAGAGCGCACCCGAGCGATGCTCGAGGGCCGCTGGAGCGAGTACGGCGGCGACGACCCCGTGGAGTTCGTCGCCCGCGTCGTGCCCGCCGTCGAGGCGCTCGTCGAGCGATCACCCGGCAGCCGCGTGGTCGCCTTCTGCCACGGGGGCGTCATCAACGTCTATCTGGCCCACGTCATCGGACTCGCGAAACCACTCTGGTTCTACCCCGCCTACGGATCGATCCACCGGGTGCACGCGAGCCGCGAAGGAATCCGCATGGTGGGGGCGGTCAACGAGACCGCGCACCTGCACCTCCGCGAGCGAGCAATGGAGCCAGAGCGGGAGCGAGCCCCGTGACCGTCCGGGTGGACCGCGCCGGTCCCGTCACGGTCGTGACGATCGACCGCCCCGACGTCCGCAACGCCGTCGACGGACCGACGGCGTCGGCGTTGGCGGACGCGTTTCACGCCTTCGCGGCCGACGAGTCCGCGCTCGTCGCGGTCCTCACCGGCGCCGGAGGACCCTTCTGCGCGGGCGCAGACCTGAAGGCGATGTTCGGCGAGGACCACAACCGCGTCGAGCCCCACGGGAACGGCCCGATGGGACCCACGCGCATGAGCCTCGACAAGCCCGTCGTCGCGGCGGTCGAGGGTCACGCCGTCGCCGGTGGCCTCGAGCTCGCCCTGTGGTGTGACCTCCGGGTCGCCGCCACCGACGCCGTGTTCGGCGTCTACTGCCGCCGATGGGGCGTACCGCTCATCGACGGTGGGACCGTCCGGCTGCCCCGCATCGTGGGTGCGGGCCACGCGCTCGACCTCATCCTGACCGGCCGCGGCGTCGGCGGGGACGAAGCGGTGCGCATGGGCCTCGTGAACCGGCTCGTGCCGCCCGGAGGCGCGCTCGATGCCGCCGTCGAGCTGGCACACGAGATCGCCGCGTTCCCGCAGCAGTGCCTCCGAGCCGACCTCGAGTCCGCCCGCTCCCAGTGGTCGCTGGAGCTCGACGAGGCGCTCGCCCACGAGTTCCGCGGTGGACGGGAGGTCGCGTCCGGACCGGAGATCCGCGAAGGGGTAGAACGGTTCGTCGCCGGCGCGGGGCGCCACGGCGAGACGGCAGGAGGCGCGGCATAGACTCCGCGCCGGGTCCTCCGAGCTACGACGAAAGGAACACGATGGCCCAGGACGGTGGCGGCAAGACGCGCACCGTGGCGGAGATCATGAGCAGTCCGCCCGTAACCGCGATCGCTTCCGAGACGATCGCGGAAGCTTCGGAACGGATGGGCGAGCGCAAGGTGGGCTCCGTCGTCGTGGTCGACGGCGCGCGGCCGGTCGGCATCATGACCGAGCGCGATCTCGTCCGTTTCGCTTCGTCGGGCGCCGACGCGTCGGCCACGAAGGTGTCCGAGTGGATGACCGCCGACCCATGGTCGGTCGCCCCGGACGAGGAAGTCGAGAGCGCGTTCCAGTCGCTGGGCGAGAAGGGTTACCGCCACATCCCCGTCGTAGACGGGGATGCGCTGGTCGGCATCGTCTCGATGCGCGACCTGATGAAGATCGCCCGGATCCAGCCGGCGGGACGGTTCGCCGGTGAGATCCCGCCCGGCCTCGAAGGCGTGGTCGTCGCCGAGACCAACATCGGCCACGTCCGCGGGCAGCAGGGCTTCTATCACTACCGCCAGTACAACGCGATCGAGCTCGCGGAGCAGCGGACCCTCGAGGACGCCTGGTACCTGATGCTGAACGGCAAGCTCCCGACGCTCGAGGAGCGCGAGCGCTTCATCGACCAGGTACGCCCGCTCCGGGAGATCCCCGCCAACGTGAAGCCGCTGCTCCCCCGGATCGCGCAGCTCGGCGACCCGTTCGTGCCGTTGAACGGCCTGCGCAGCGCGATCTCCCTGCTCGGCAGCGCCCTCGGCTTCCGGCCGTCCCTCGACGTCGTCGACCACGAGCTCCAGCACAACGCGACCCAGGTCTGCGCCGTCGTGCCCACGTTCCTGACGACGCTCTACCGCCTCAACAAGGGACTCGACCCGATCGAGCCCCACCCGGAGCTCCCGTACGCGGCCAACTACCTCTACATGATGCTCGGCGAGATCCCGCCACCCGAGCACGCGCGTGCGGTCGAGCAGTACCTGATCTCGACGATCGACCACGGCTTCAACGCGTCGACCTTCACGGCCCGGGTCATCACCTCGACGGGCGCCGACCTCGCGGCGGCCATCACGGGTGCCATCAGCGCGCTCTCGGGACCACTGCACGGAGGCGCGCCGAGTCGAGCGCTCGACATGCTGGATGCCATCGGCACGCCCGAGCAGGCCGAGCCGTGGATTCGCAGCGCGGTCGAGCGCGGCGAGCGGCTGATGGGCTTCGGACATCGCGTCTACAAGACCGACGACCCCCGGTCCGTCATGTTGCGGGGCGTGGCGGAGCGCCTCGGTGGCGGCAACGTCGGGCTCGCGAAGCAGATCGAGGAGACCGCGGTGCGCGTGCTGGCGGAGCTGAAGCCCGGCCGCAAGCTGTACACGAACGTCGAGTTCTACGCGGGGATCGTGATGGACACGTGCGGAGTCCCCCGCGAAATGTTCACCCCGACCTTCGCGTCGAGCCGCGTCATCGGATGGACGTCCCACATCCTCGAGCAGGCCAACGACAACCGCTTGATCCGACCGAGCGCCGAGTACGTCGGCCCGCCGCCCCCGCAGCCCGTTCCCGCCGTCAGCTGAGCATCCGGCGGACGCCGTCGACGACCCGGAGCGCGACCGCTGGCCGCGACGGTCTGGCCCAGCTGCGCGCCGACCAGCGCGACGAGCGCAACCGTCCGCGCGCGTGCGGGCGTCCCCGTGAGGCGCGCCGCGATCCACGCGCTCCCCGCCCCCGATGCGGTGGCCACCGCTCGTCAGGCGATGGCCTCGTCGAGCGCCTTCCCGAGCGAGGCCTCCGGCCCTTCCTCGAGCAGCGGCTTGGGATCCACGTGCTTGGGCCGGCGCAGGGCGATGGCCATGGCCGGCGCCGCGTCCGGCATGAGGTTCACCAACAGCAGCTGACGAGCGTTGAGCGGGGGTGTGCCGGTGGCCAGGCTCCCGATCAGCGTGGACCCGATCTCGCCAGGTTGCCGCCGACGAGGACCGCGACGGCCTCGCGCACCGACACCCACATCGAGCGGCCTTCGATGACCGCGTCGATGATCGTCTCGATGCGCTCGTCGGTGAGGACGACGTCGGCCGCGTCTCGCGCCGCGGGGGTGATCTCGGCGCCGAGGGCGATCCCGCGGCGCGTTGGCTCGAACCCGGCACCACACCGCCGAACGCGAGGAACGCGCGCTCGGTGTCTCCCGACGCTGAGGCGTCCGAGCCGCGAGGAGCACGGCGCCAGGGCGCCGCCGCCCGGCCCCGCAAGAGGATCGGGACCCCAGCATCCGCCATCGACGCCCGGGATCGCCGCTACGCTCCCGTCCGATCCGCGGCCGAGGAGCAGCACCGATGACCGACCGGATGCAGACCCCGCGCCTGACCGCCGGCCACCTGCTGGTGGGCCTCGCCCTCGCCGTCGCCGGTGCCGCGGCGGTGCTCTGGTTGCTCGCCGCGCCGGCGAGCGCGAGCGAGACCGACGGAGACCCTCAGGCCACCGCCTCGATCGACGAGCCCGCCGGCTCCGTCGCCGAGACCCCGACCGAGGCCGGGACCGACCCCGAAGCGACCGACCCCGAAG
>CAYRHS010000097.1:0-11846 GCA_964424125.1 uncultured Burkholderiales bacterium | reverse complement strand
CCCTTCGAGGGCGGAGGCGTCGAGCCAGCCCGGCTCGCCGCCTGGTACCGGCGGTTCGTCGACACGCGATCCGGCGACGCGGCCGAGCGCGTCCTCGCCACCGCGCTCGCAGGCCGGACACCGACCACCGACGTCGAACGCACGATGTTCGCCGCAGTCACCGACCACGTCTTCATCGACGGTGGGCACACGCTCGACTTCACCAACAAGGCGTTCGAGGCGCTCGACCATCTCGGGGCAGCGGCCGCGATCGAGGTGCTCCCGACGCTCGTGCATCAAACCGCCGCGGCGAGTCGCTCCGAAGAGCGGGGGACGTGGCGTCACCCGCACGACCTCGTCGCGCTGATGGGGGAGACCGAGGCGAAGCTCCCGGCTGCCCTCGCCGAGGGAGCGGCTCGGCCGGGGGAGTTCCGGGACGTCGCCGGCCTCGGCTGGCGTCTGCTCGAGGACGACCCCCAAGCGGTGGTCGACGCGCTACTGGAAGCGATCGTCGCGGGTGGATCGCCCGAGGAGCTCGGTCGAGGGCTCGCGTTCGCGGCCGCACTGCGGATCACGCGCTTTCACGTCCAGAACGACTTCGGTGACTGGGACACCGTGCACCACGCGTTCACCGCCGCCAATGCGCTGCACCGCGCCCTCGTACGCGCGCCGTCCCCCGAGCTGCACCGCGGCCTCGTGCACGGTGCGCTCCGGGTCTACCTCGATCGATTCCTCAACGTCCCGGCGGCCCGCCTCCCCGACGCGCGAACCGGAGAGCTGGCCGAACTCGGCGAGTGTTGGGAGGTGCAGGGGGGTGTCGACCGGGCGGGTGCTATCGCCACCGGGTACCTGCGCGGCGGCGGTGACCCGGACCGGCTCGTGGCCGCGCTCGCCCGGACATTGCTGCAGGAGGACGCCGAGTTCCACTGGTACCAGGTTGTCGAGGCCGGGGTCCGCCAGTTCCGTTCCTGGCCCGAGGGCTCCGACGAAAGCGCCATGATCCTGGCCGGCGTCGCTCGCTTCCTCGCCGCACACACGCCCACCCGCCGCGAGCTGCCGCGGGTAGTCGACATCGCGGCGCGTCTCCGGCGCGGCGAGGTGCTCTACGAGGCCCCCGCGTAGCTCGCGTACCGCTGACACCCCGGAGGACGTCCCGGGGCGGGAGCGCCTGTCGCCTCAGTCGTCGTCCAGATAGATGCAGGCCGCGGGGCACTCCTCGGCGGCATCGAGCGTGGCACCCTCGAGACCCGGTGGGACCGACACCGCCGCGCCGCGCTGCTTCAGCACGCGGTCCCCGTCTCTCACGTACGCGTACTCGCCGTCGAACAGGAACACGTCGCCTGCCAGCTCGGCGCAGATGCCGTTCCCGATGCAGGCGTTCTGGTCGACCCAGACCTTCATCGTTCTGCTCCTCTCCTCATCGTCTCTGGCCGCCCGCGGACCGTACGAGACCCGTTGCCAACGCCAGCGCAAGGAAGATCCAAGAAGCGGACAACACCTCAGCCCGGCTGCACCGTGAACGGCGCGAGGTCGGCCAGCTCACGCGTCGAGTGATCGTCGGCGATCACCATCCCGGTCGCGCCGTTGGCGTCCAGTAGCGTCACCGCTTCGTCGCCGGGGCCGAGGAACGCCGCCTTGGCAAGCACCTCGGCCTGCCACCCCTGGCCGCACACGACCGTGACGCCCGCGATCCCGCTGGCCGCGGGCGCGCCCGTGGTGGGATCGATGAGGTGGTGTCGCACCTCGCCGTCCACGGCCCAGGTGCGCTTGGTGCGCCACGACGAGGCGACTGCACCCCGCTCGAACGCGAGGGTGCGGACGACGTCGTCGGGTGCGTGCGGATGAGCGACGGCGACGATCCATCCGGCTCCCTCGGGTGCGTCCCCTTCGGCGCGCAAGTCACCGCCGACGCTCACCATGGCCCCTCGTGCGCCTCGATCGAGCAGCATCTCGACGACCAGGTCGGCGGCGAGCCCCTTGCCGATGCCGCCCGGGTCGACCTCGACGCCGGTCCCGATGCAGACGCTGCCGACGACGGGATCGAGGGTGATGGTCTCCACGGGGTGCCGTTCGAAGGATCGAGGTGCGCTCGTGTCGAGGTCGCCGGGCGGGGGGTGCTCGGCACCCCTCCGGGGAACGGCCCCGGTGCCGAGCAGCTCGAAGCTGCGGTCGTAGCCGGCGTCGCGCAGCTCACGCAGGAGCGTGGGATCGAAGCGCCCGGCGGTGAGGTGCCAGCCGGCGACGGCCCGCTCCACCAGCGTGAAGGTGTCGGACGATACGACCACCGGGACGCCCGGGAGCTCGTTGAGGCGGCTGATCTCGCTGTCGGGCCGGAAACGGCTCCAGCGTGCCTCGAGCTCGTGGAGTCTCTCGACCGCATCGTCGGCGAGGCCTGCCGCTCCGCCCGTGACGATCACGTGCGCCGTCGTCCCCATCAGGTCGACGACTCGCTCTTCGACGCTGCGCCCGTCGCTGCTCACGGTCCGATTGAACCGGGCCCGCATGAAGCACGCGCTTTCGCGTGTGTAAAGCCGCCGTGAAGCTTCAGCGCCGGGAGGGGCCACTCGGTTCGGCGAGGGGAAGCGTCAAGGTGAACGTCGACCCTGCGCCGGGACCGGGTGAGGCGGCCTCGACGTCGCCGTGGTGGGCATGTGCGATCCCCCGGGCGATGGTCAACCCGATGCCGCTCCCGCCGCCGGTATGCGGTGGCCCCGGCACCCGGTAGAAGCGGTCGAAAACGAGCTCGAGGTCCTCGGGCGTGAGCCCGACGCCGGTGTCGGTGACGGCCACGGCCGCGACCTCGCCGCGACGGCTCGACGTGACGACGACGTCGCCGCCCGCCTCCGTGTACATGAGCGCGTTGCCGAGCAGGTTGGTCAGCACCTGGGTGATGCGGTCGGGATCGACCTCGACGGGCAGCGCCGGACCAGCCCGTACCTCGAGGCTGATCTGCTTCTCTTCGTACTGGGGCCGCAAGCGGTCGGCGCACGCGGCGGCGAGGTCGCCCAGGTCCACCTCGCGAAGGTCGAGTGCGATCGTGCCCTCCTCGGCACGCGACAGCTCGGCGAGGTCACCGGCCAGCCGGTGCAGCCGGGCGGTCTCCTCGCCGATCGCGGCGAGGACCTCCTCGGTCGGCTCGAACACGTCGTCGAGGATCCCCTCGACGTACCCCTCGACGGTCGTGAGGGGCGTGCGCATCTCGTGCGCGACCTCCGAGATCAAACGCACTCGTCGGCGCTCGGTGGTCTCGAGCTCGATCGCGAGACGATTCACGTCGCGGGCCAGCTCCGCGAGCTCCAGCTCGCCCGGCTCGCCGACGCGCTCGTCGTAGTGACCGGCCGCGAGGCGGCGGGTCGCGTCGCGGACCCGACGGACCGGGTCGACGATCTTGCGGGCGACCAACATCGCGACGATGGCCGCGGCCGCCAGGCTCGCGCCCAGCGCGATCGGGAGGGACGACCGGAGCGCGTCCACGAAGAGGGCGTGGCCTTCGTTTTCTTCGTTCTCGGTGCCCGCGACCGCCCGGTACTCCTCGTCGAAGCGCGACGGCGCCACGACCCGCAGCGTGATCGAGAGCGCTCCGAAGACCACGAGCGCGACCAACGCGTAGGACGCGAAGAGCCGCACGTCGAGACGACGCCATGCCCGCTTCACGCCGGAGCTCCCACGAACTTGTACCCGACGCCGCGGACGGTGGCAATGAGCTCCGGGTCGTTCGCACTGTCGCCCAGGACCTTGCGGATGTTGCGAATGTGCACGTCGACGACGCGTTCGTCGCCGTAGAAGTCGTAGCCCCAGACCTTCTCCAGGAGCTGGCGGCGCGTGAGGACGCGTCCGGGCGCGCGGGCGAGCGCGACGAGCAGGTCGAACTCGAGGGTGCTCAGGTCGACCGACTGCCCGTGTCGCTCGACCTCACGGGCGTCGACATCGATCGTGAGCTCGGCGAACGTCATCCGGTCCGTGGTGTCCGCGGGCGGGGCCCCTCCGCGACGGAGCACCGCCTTGATGCGAGCGACGAGCTCACGGGGGCTGAACGGCTTCGTGACGTAGTCGTCGGCCCCGACGGAGAGGCCGACGAGCTTGTCGACCTCCTCGGAGCGGGCCGTGAGGAGGATCACGGGCACGTCTGAGCTCGTGCGGAGCCGCCGGAGCACCTCGAGCCCGTCGGTCCCCGGCATCATCACGTCGAGTACAACCAAATCGGGCTGCCAGTCCGCCACCATCGGGACGGCGGCCTCTCCGTCGCCGGCTTCCGCCACCTCGAACCCGTCGCTCTCGAGGTAGCTGCGAACGATCCCACGGATCCGGGCTTCGTCGTCGACGACGAGCACGCGCTTGGACATACCAGCAGCGTAGGAGCGGCGCGATGGTCCGGGGCGGACGGAGGTGATCGCCCGCACCTTCACACGAGCTTCACGAATTCGCCACGCCCGTCTTGATCTCCCTCGTGTTTCCTGGGTGAGCGTCGGCAAACGGGCCGGCCCCGAGCCGCCGCACCGAACGACGAGAAGGAGCAACTCGTGCAGCGACGAACCGCCGTCACGGCCGCATCGGCGATCTCGGTCACCCTCGTCTCGGCCGTGGTTGCACTCGGCGCCAATCTCGGTGCCCTGGGGTTCGCCAAGGCGACCCCCACTCCGAGCGCTGCGCCGGCCGCCGTCACGGTGCAATCCAGCGAGAGCCAGAAGGCTCCGGCTCCCTCGACCGCCACCTCCCGGGACCGGGAGAGCGGCGAGCGTTCCGACCACGAGGACAACGAGCAGGAGGGACCCAGCTCTGCCACGAACGGCGAGCAGGCGCTCGCACCGACAGGAGCACGCGATGACTGACCGAAGCAGCGACCTCGACCGGGCCGAGCGCATCCGCCGGCTCCAGGATCGGCGTGCGGGCTCGGCACGCTCCCGGTCGACCACGCGTTCGACGAGCACCGCGCAGACCGCCGACGCACCCGGGTCGGTGAGCACACGCAAACGGTCGCGGCGACGTCATCCCGCCGCCGGTACCCGCTGGGCGCTCGCCGGTCTCAGCGTCGCGTCGTTCTGCACGATCGCGGGCACCGTCGCGGTCGCGGACGGGTCCGGCGTCGCCGGTGCGCAGCCTGCACAGTCGGTCTCCTCCGTCGGCACGGCCACTGCGACCGTTACCGGCACTCAGTCGACGGCGGCCTCGGCCAGCTCCGCGACGCCGCGGGCGACGGCCAAGTCGACGTCGACCCCGGCTGCGCACACCACCACCAAGGGGAGCTGACCCTCGCCCTAGGCTCGGCCGATGCGCTCGCAGACGTGGTGGTACGTGGCCCGGTCGGGAGGCATCGTCGCGTGGGCCCTGGCCGCGCTGGCCGTCATCGGTGGGCTGCAACTGTCGACGCGATTGGTGCGCCGGCCGGCGCCGGCCTGGATGCTCGACGTGCACCGGTTCCTCGGCGGATTGTCGGTGGTCTTCGTCGGGGTGCACCTGCTCGGTCTCGTCCTCGACTCCTTCATCGCGTTCGGGCCGGCCGAGCTCCTCGTGCCCTTCCTCTCCAGCTACGAGCCCGCCGCGGTCGCTCTTGGTGTCGTCGCGATGTACTTGCTCCTCGCCGTGGAGATCACGTCGCTCGTGATGCGCCGTATGCCACGGCGTGCCTGGCACGCCGTGCACCTCTCGAGCTACGTGATCTTCGTCGTCGCCACGCTGCACGGTCTCGTGGCGGGCACCGATCGCCACAATGCCCTCTTCCAGTGGGCGTGCCTCCTGGCTGCCGGCGTCGTCCTCATGATGACCCTCGTGCGGGTGTGGTCACCGCGACACGAAGCGAGGACGCGGTCGGCGCAGTGATCCGGGTCCGGGGCTGGGGCGGCTCACCGCCAGCTCCCCGTCGCCGGCGCGGTGTCTAGTCTCTGGCTCGCGCGGCTGCCCGACTCGAGAGCCTTGTTCGGAGGGCACGGACATGGAGCACGTCGACTACCTTCTTCGCTGCGCCGACGTGTCCAGGCAGGCTCGCGAGCACGGCAACACACCGTTCGGCGCCGTCCTCGTCGGCCCCGACGGCACGATCCTCGTGGAGCAGGAGAACATCGAGCTCACCGACGGGGACTGCACCGGGCACGCCGAGACTGCGCTCATGCGGAAGGCTTCGCAGCGCTTCGATCGAGACTTTTTGGCGCGCTGCACGCTCTACAGCACCGCCGAACCGTGTGCCATGTGCTCGGCCGCGATCTATTGGGGCAACGTTCGGCGCGTCGTCTACGCGATCACCGAGCAGCAGTTGCTCGCGCTGACCGGCGACGATCCCCGCAACCCGACGATGAGCCTGCCGTGCCGTCAGGTCTTCTCGAGTGGCCAGAAGGAGATCGCGGTCATCGGACCGATCGACGAGGCCGCCGAGGCGGTCGTGGCCGCACACGAGGGGTTCTGGAACGCGGGTTCCGACGGCTGAGCGCCGCTCCCATCCCGGACGTCGTCTGGGCGTTCCAGGTTCGGCGCAGCGTCCGGTTGCCAACTCGGCAACACAGGAGAATCATGCCCGTGAGGGAATCCAGACAGGGGGGTCGGCGATGTTCGTGCAGGTGATCGAAGGGCATGTCGGCGATCGCGACTGCCTCCGCAGGCAGATGGAGCGTTGGGAGAGCGACCTGCGCCCGGGCGCGACCGGGTTCTTGGGTTCGACCGGGGGAGTGACCGACGACGGCAACGCGATCCTGTTCGCTCGCTTCGAGTCGGCCGCGGCCGCGCAGGCCAACAACGACCGGCCCGAGCAGGGCGAGTGGTGGGCCGAGACCGAGCGGTGTTTCGACGGCGACGTGGCGTTCACCGACTCCGAGGATGTCGACACGTTCCTCGCCGGTGGGTCCGACGACGCGGGCTTCGTCCAGGTGATGAAGGGAAGCATCGCGGACCGGGACCGCCTCCGGGCGGTCGACAAGACGTTCGAGGAGCACGCGGCCTCGTTTCGTCCCGACATCCTCGGTGGGTTCCGCGTCTGGGCGGGGCCCCACGCCGCCTTCGACGTCAACTACTTCTCCGGCGAGGCCGAAGCGCGCGCAGGCGAGCAGAAGGAGCCGCCTCCGGAGCTCGCGAAGACGATGGCCGAGTTCCAGGAGATGGTCGCGGACGTGGAGTTCCTCGACCTCCGGGATCCCCTGATCTCCTGACGCGACCGTCCCCGGGCATCACGATGCGGCGACTCCGTCCTCTCGACACGATCTTCACCTCGATGGAGTCGAGCCGCTGGCCGATGCACGGTGCCGGGGTCGCGATCCTCGACCCGTCCACGGCGAGCGAGCCGGTCACGCTCGATCGACTGAAGGGGCGTGTCCGGCGCCGTCTGCACCTCCTGCCTCCGTTCCGGGAGCGGCTCGTCGACGCGCCGCTCGGGATCGACGCGGGCTACTGGGTCCAGGACCCCGACTTCGACCTCGACGCCCACTTCCACCGCGTGGCGGTCCCCGCTCCCGGTGGGGTTCACGAGCTCGCCGAGATGGTCGCGGAGCTCGGCGGGCGCGCGCTCGATCGGGCGCGGCCCCTCTGGGAGTACTGGCTGGTGGAGGGGCTCGAGCAGGGTCGGTTGGCCGTGATCGAGAAGCTGCACCACACGATGGTCGACGGCCTCGGCGGCGTGGAGCTGCTCGGCCACCTCTTCGATCTCGAACCCGATGCGCCCGAGCCGGACCCGCCCGCCGAGGCCTGGGAACCCGAAGCCGTACCCTCACAGCTCGAGCTCCTCGTGCGCTCCGCCCCGCGCGTGGCCACGATGCCGCTGCGCACCGCCCGCACCAGCACGGACCTCGCCCTGTCGTGGCGCCGGTCCCACGCCGCGCGGCGGGGCGAGGCTTCGGGCGCGGGCCGGTCGTTCAGCGCCCCTCGGGTGTCGTTCAACGACGTCGTCGAGGGACCGCCGCACAAGGTGTTCGCCATGGCCTCGGTGCCGCTCCACGAGGCCCACGAGGTCGGGGAGTCCGTCGGGGCCAGCGTGAACGACGTGTCGCTTGCCCTCTGCGGCGGGGCACTGCGCCGGTACCTCGGGCCGCGCGACGAGCTCCCCGACGAGTCGCTGGTGGCGATGGTGCCGATCAGCCTCCGTGGCGTGGACGACGCCGAAGGGGGAAACCGCGCCTCGGCGATGTTCTCGCTGCTCCACACGCACCTGGACGACCCCGTGGAGCGCCTCCGCGCGATCCACGACAGCGTCGCGGCCACCAAGGAGGCCCACGCGGCGTCGGGGCGGCACATGCTCGACCAGCTCGCGGGGCTCACACCGCCCGGAGTCTGGAGCGGCGCCTTCCACCTCTACGAGACGACGCACATGGCGGCGCACCATCCGCCCGCGTTCAACGTCGCGGTCACCAACATGATGTCCCTGCCGGTGCCCCTCTACCTCTGCGGCGCCCGGGTCCTCCAGCACTACGTGATGACGATGCTCTTCGACGGCGTCGGCCTCGTAATCGCCGTGCTGAGCTCGGTCGACAGCCTCGACTTCGGGATCACCGCGGTGCGCGAGCTCACTCCGGACCCGTGGAAGATCGTCGACGGGATCCACGAGGAGCTGGCGGAGCTCCGGACGGCGGTGGACGGCGCGAGCTGACCGTCCCGCGCGAGGCCCAGCGCTGGAGTCCTACGGAATCGAGCCCGCCTCGCCCTGACCCTCCCGGGTGGATTCGTCGCGGCGGGTCATCCCCAGCGCCAGCAGGAGATCCTCGTGCAGGCGCATCCAGACGGTGTGGTACGAGTCCTGACGGAGGGAGAGCAGCCACTCGGTATCACCCTCGTTCAGCCGGCGGACCGCGTGGCGCAACGCGTCCGGGTACAGCTCGAACCTCGGGACCGAGCGCGCCAGCCGCCGGATGACCGGTCTCACCCGCTGGTCGTGCGCGGTGAGCCGGTCGATGATCTCCCAGTCGTACGTGGCATCCTCGTGGGTGTTCGGCACGCCCCCGGGGAGCAGCTGCCAGGCGCTGACGATCTCGAGCAGCGCGTCGTTCAGGACACGGAACTCCGCGTACGCCTGTTCGACCGCCTCGCGACGCTCGTCCTCGACCCGCGCCCACGACTCGAAGGCGTCGTTGCCGGCGCGGGTGAGCGAGATCATGCCGTCTCGGTCGACGACCAGCTCACGGGCGAGTAGCTCCTCGACGGCCGCGGAGTCGTCGGGCAGCGGATGCCTGAGGCGGATCCGATGGAGTGTTTCGTAGTCCGCCGGCTCCACGAGTCGGCCTCCTCGCTCATCCCGACCGAATGACGGGACGGATGGTAGCGACGGAGGGAGCGCACGGGGATGTCGCTCCCGACGTCACGGGTGCTGGACGGGATCGAGCACGAAGACCGACTGCTCGCCGCCCTCGTCGACGAACCGCTGGTACGGAGGCCAGATCTCCGTGAGCTCGGGCCAGTAGCGGGTGAGCTCGTGGTCGGTCGCGGGATGGGCGCGGCAGCGAATCGTCCGGTCGCGAATCTGGACGGACGCGTAGGGCGTGGCCCGAAGGTTCAGCGTCCATGGATTCGCTCGTTCGGACGGCGGCGTGACGTTGCAGACGACGAGTCGTTCGCCGTCGCGCACGTAGAAGACCGGCACGGTCCGCTGCTTGCCCGTCCGGCGCCCGGTGGTCGTCAACAGGAGCACCGGCGCCCGCCCCGTCAGTGAGATGCGACCACCCGTGAGGCGATACAGCCAACGGTGCAGCGGCGAGACGAGTTGTCCGATGACGAACACGCCGACGCGGGTGCCGCCCGCTCGCCGGACCAGCGCGAGGCCGCCGTCGACAAGCGTCGCGCACCGAGGTCCGAAGAGTTGTCTCATCGCGCGGGCCGGACGGAAGACGGGCCGCTCGGTCAGGTCATCCGGGCGAGGGGCTGGTTGGAGGCGAAGCCCATGGATCGCTGCATGGGCTCGTGGAGGAACTCGCGACGGACGCGCATGCGGTGCAGCACGCGCAGCTGTCGTTCGAGGTCGGCCTCGGGGTCCTGGCGAATCTGCGTCTCGAGCTCCGCGAGCCCCGCGAGGACGCTCTCGGGGCGGCGGCCGAGGAGGTCGCCGAGCTCGTCGAGATCCTCGGACTCGAGCTGGGCCCCGATGGCGTTGCCCACGGCCAGGGACTCGGCCAGGGCCGCCGTGCCCCGCAGCCGGAACTCCAGGTCGGGATCGGTCGCCGAGGGGAGATAGGACTCCTCGAGCTGGCCGACGAGCAGCTCGTGGAGCCGCGTGCGCGAGGTATCGAGCTCGGCGGGCCGCTGGGGCACGTCGGGGTCGACGTCGTAGACCTCCATGAGCGCCTCGGCGAGCCCGCGGCGGTAGATCGGCTCGTAGGAGTAGATCGAGATCTGGTCGGGAAGGTGGGGATCGGGGCGCTGGGCACGATCCCAGAACCACAGCGGGCCGCTGATCATGCCGACGACGGTCCAGTACTGGAGGAGCTCGAGGTCGAGGGGCTCGCCGGTGCGGTCCGCGTAGTAGCGGAGGTGGTCGGGGAGCTCGCCGATCGGGTAGCAGAGCTCGCGCAGGCGCATGAGCCCGAGATCCTCGTACGGATCGCCCACCCGAGCCATCTCCAGGTCGAACATGGCCTTCATCGTGTCGCCCTCGAAGATGAACTGGTTGGGGCCGATGTCCCCGGCGCACATGGTGACCGCGTGGGGCTTGTCCGGGGCGTGACGCTCGATCCACCACCGGCCGAGCGTCAGGAGCGGCTCGGCGACGTCGGGAGCGGCGGCCTCGTACAGTCCGCTGGCCATGCGGTACGTGTTCAGGACGACGTCTCTGGGCTCCTGTGGTGGGGCGAAGTCCTCCGGGAGGTCGAGTGACGCAGGATCGAGCGCGTGCAGCTCGGCGGCGTTGTCCATGTACTGGCGGTACAGGCCGCGCCGGCGGGCCGCGTCGGCGACTTCGGTGAGCAGCTCCGTGCCCTCGACCCACTCCATGAGCACCCACCCGAGCTCTTCCTCGTAGCCGTAGTAGCGGGGGACCTTCACGGGCGTGGCCTGGAGGGCACGGATCACGGCTGCCTCGCGCGTGAGCCAGACACGCGAGACCGTCTCGTCGCCCAGGTACCCGGGGTTGCGCAGCCCGCGCAGGAGGACCTTGCTGATGGAGCCGTCGGGCATGCGCAGGTCCACGAACCACTGCGGACGCCAGCGCGCCTGGAGATGCTTGGCGACGACCGTTCCCCCGGTGATCTCCTCTGCCCAGGCCAGTGCCGTTTCGCCGTCCCTTGCCATGTGGTCCGCCGCCCCTCTCCCTCAGCCGTCGCCGGACGGTACCTCGATCGAGCGAGGCTGATCCTCGCCGGCGGATCGCGGATCGGTCTGGCGGCGGGAATCGCGACCTGCCCGTGGTCGCTCACGCAGCTTGCCGAACTGCTTGACTGACAACGTGTGGTGGGGAGCCACGTTCGTCGGTCTCGGCGGTCTCAGCGTCGTGTGGCTCACGTTCCTGGCGTACCTGGCGATCGCGCGCCCGGATTCCGGGACACTCCGGCAAATGCCGCGAGTACTGCCTGACACGGTCCGCCTCGTCCGGCGCCTCGCGGGCGACGATTCCCTTCCCCGCTCGGGACGCTTGTCCATATGGGCGCTGTTGGCCTACCTCGCATCCCCGATCGACCTCGTCCCCGACTTCGTTCCGGTGCTCGGGTACGCCGACGACCTGATCCTCACAGCGATCGTGCTGCGTCGCATCGTGCGTTGTGCCGGGCCTACGAAGGTCGCCGAGCAATGGCCAGGCACCCCCGAAGGGCTCACAGCGTTACGCGGGATGCTCCACCTCGATGTTCCTCAGTCCCCGGCCGATGGCCGGGCGTACGCGTCCGGGTCGGCCGCGAAGGCGCCCGCGCAGCCCAGTGAGCAGAACCAGTAGTCGTCGTTGCCGTGGTGGAGGTGGCCCTGCGCGCGGTCGT
>CAYRHS010000096.1:0-11891 GCA_964424125.1 uncultured Burkholderiales bacterium | reverse complement strand
ATTCGAACCCCCAACCTTCTGATCCGTAGTCAGATGCTCTATCCGTTGAGCTACGAGCGCGTGAAGAGACGAGTCTACGCGGGCGGACTGCGCGGCTCCGCTCCGACCTCCAGTGCGGCCGGCAGCGCGCACTACCGTCGGAGCGTGACAGGACGGGTGATTGCGGTGCTCGCGTGCTGCTTGCTGCTGGCGGCCGGCTGCTCCGACTCGAGCTCCGACGGTGCCGCGGACACGAGCACGACCACCGGGCCGACTCCGCCACCGGTGGAATCGGTCCAGGCTCGCGGTGACATGCCCGCCGAGGTCGCGGCCCGTCTCGAACCCGCCGTCCTCGACGCGATGAACGGGGCCGGCGTACCCGGCGCGTACGTGGGCGTGTCGGTGCCGGGGCTCGGGACCTGGGAAGCGGTCGCCGGAACCGCCGACCTGGACACGGGCGCGCCCGTGGAGTTCGGCTTCCACTGGCCGGTGCGCAGCCTCACGAAGTCGATGGTGGTGACGCGGCTGCTGCAGCTCGTCGACGACGGAACGGTGTCGCTCGACGACACCGTCGACCAGTACGTCGACGGCGTCCCGAACGGCGACACCATCACGCTCCGCCAGCTCGCGAACATGAGCGCCGGTCTGCCCAACTACACCGCGACGGACGCGTTCCTCGAGTCGTTCACCTCCGACCCCGAGCAGCACTACACGATCGAGGACCTGAACGGGTTCGCCTTCACCGAGGACCCCGAGTTCCCTCCCGGCTCGGAGTACTCGTACTCGAACACCGACACGAACGTGTTGGGGCAGGTGATCGAGGCCGTGGGAGGAGCACCGCTCGGCGAGCAGCTCGCCACGCAGGTCTTCGCGCCGCTCGGGATGACGGACACGACCTACCTCCCCGACACGCTCCCCCAGCCGGCCGCCACCGGCTACCAGCCCGGGGACGACGGCTACACGGAACCGCCGAACAACTTCTCCGCCATGGGGCCGTCGGGCGCGGTCGTCTCGACGAGCGCCGACCTCTTCACGTGGGCGGAAGCCCTCGGGACGGGCGCGCTGATCTCCCCGGAGCTGTCCCAGGAACGCCTCGATGCCCATCCGCTGGTCGAAGGCCCCGTCTACGACGCGTACGGGCTCGGGATCGGGACGCTCGACGGCTACTGGGGGCACACAGGCCAGGGCCTCGGCTTCACCGCGCTGGCGATGCACGAACCCGCGACAGGGACGAACGTCGTCGTCCTCGCCAACGCCTCGGAGACCGATCCGCAGCCGATGGACGGCATCTTCGCCGCCATCGTCCCGGTGCTCGCCGCGCCCTGAGCGCCGCGGTTCGCTCCTCGGGTCAGCCCATCGCCTGCTGCATCCGCGCCATCGTGGTTTCGAGGTTCGTCAACGACGCGTCGAGGTCGCTCAGCGGATAGATCTCGACGTCGGAGAAGGGGCCGAACGGGAAGCCGGACATGACCTCGTCGAGCTGCTCGTGCGAATCGACGTCGAGGATGCCGCCGCCGCCCGCGATCCCGGCGAAGCTCCAGATGTCGACGATGGCCCCGCTGCCCCGATGCTCGGCCACCCAGGCTCGCATCGCGGGGACCAGCATCGGCGCCGCTTCGGGCGGCATCGCCTCACGCGTGTTGCTCATCACCAAGAACCGCATCGAAACCCCCATCGTCGCGGCGACGCCACGGGCCCCTGCGGCACCGCGCTGTCGCGGTGTCAGTGTGGCACCTCCGTGCGCCGTCCGTCGATCGAGCGACCGGAGCTACGAGCGTGACGCGACGTGCGTGTGGGTGGCGCGCTCCCGGCGCTCGGTCGCGACCGGCCGGGCTCGGGGCACGGGTTCGAACGCGCGGGAAGGTCTCGGCTTCGAGTCGGCGCGCTTCGGGGCGAGCTTCCCGCGCCCGGCGATGAAGCGCGCAACGCCGAGAAACGCGACCGCGGCGAGGGCGCTGAGCGATCCGACGAGGAAGAAGACGTTGCGGGCGTCCGTGCCGGCGAACACACCGTGGAGGCCTGCGAGGACGAAGACCGCGAAGCTCGTCTGGTGGATCCCCCGCCACCATTTCCTCGGGAGGTACCGCATGAACAGCGAGGTGACCTCGACGGTGACGAGGAGGTACATCGCCACCACACCCGCCGCGACCGCGGTGGGACGCCAGCTCGAGGCGAACGGGACGAGGAGGTCCGCGGCGCCGAAGTGCACGTAGCTGTCGGCCACGAGGCCGGCGAGGTGGACGCCGGTGAACACGACCGCGAATCCACCGAGGAACCGGTGGAGATCGGTGAGCCAGGCCGGCGTCGGCTTCCTGCCGAGCACGCGCGTCGAGAGCAGCAGGCCCCACACGACGGCCACGGTGAGCAGCGCCCACGCCACGATCCCGCCCGCACGGGCGACGTACCACCAGGTCTGGGGGTTCACGCCGCCCACCGCGCGAACGACTCGGTCTCGACACGACTGCCGTCGGCGTCGAAGAAGAGGGCCGCGGCGTGATTCGTTTCGATGAGCGTGCGGGCGGTCTCGCGGTCGAGGACGAACGCGGCCTTCGTGAGCGCCTCGGCCCACCATGCTTCGCCCGCGACCACGGTCACCCCGGCCAACGCGGTGTCGACGGGCCGTCCGGATGCAGGGTCGATCAGGTGGTGGGCATCGGTGTCGCCCATGCGCCACTGCCGGAAGCGCGGCGTGCTCGTCGCCACGCCCCCGTCCGCGAGCCGGACGCTCGCGGCGGGCGCGCCCGGCCGGTCGGGGTCCTCGAGGAGCACGGTCCACGCCCCCGCCTCGGGGCCGGCTCCGTGGACCCGCACGTCGCCTCCGACGTCGACCATCGCCCCGGCCGCCCCCGCGCCGACCAGCTCCGAAGCCACCAGGTCGGCGGCGAGGCCCTTCCCGATCCCTCCCGGGTCGAGCCGCGCGCCGGGCGGCAGGGTGACGGCTCGCACCTGCGGGTCGAGCGCGACCGCACCACAACCGGGCGCGGGGCCGCCGCCGCCGACGGTCGGGCGCGCGGAGGGGAGCGTCTCGAAGCTGGCGTCGTAGCCGGCGGCTTCGAGCGCATCGAGCACGGTGGGGTCGAACGCCCCGCCCGTCTCGTTCCACGCGTGCACGGCGCGCTCCACGAGCCGGAAAGTGTCCGTCGACACGACGACGGGAACTCCGGGTGAGGCGTTGAGCTGCGCGAGCTCGCTCGCCGAGTGGAACCGACTCCAGCGGTCCTCGAGTTGTTCGAGGCGAGCGCGCGCCGCCCGGGCCATGCCGTCGTCGCCGTCGACGACGAGCACGCGGGCAGCACAGCCCATCACGCGGAACTCGAGGTCAGCGACTGCCACGGCTCACGGGGGCTGCGGGGGCCGGAGCCGGGGCCGGCGGGGGGGGGGGGGGGGGGGCGGCAGCCGGTGCGCTGGCAGCCGGTGCCGGCGTCGGGGCTGCGGGAGTCGAGGCCGACGAACCCGACCCGGATCCGGAGGACGTCCCCGCGGGGGGAGCGGCTGCGACGTGCCGGCGGACGATCACCCGCACGATCTTGCGCGGTGGAGGCGGGGCGGGAGTCGGTGCCGGCTCCACCTGGGGTGCCGTCGTCACCACGGCCGCGGTCTCCGAGGCACCGCTCGACGAGCCTGCGCTCATCGCGGCCACCAGACCGAGGGTCGCCGAGAGGCTCAGCCCGGCAACGAGGATGCGCGAAGCAGGCGCCCGGGAGGAGCGTCGACGGGAGGCCCGTCGGGGCCTCCCCGTCGAGTCGGGAACGGGCGCGTCGCTCCCGTCAGTCATCGTCCTCGCTCCCCTCGAACCGGTCCTCGGGCTCGGCCTCGTGCTCGGCCTCGTCCTCGAACGCGCTGTGGTCGTCCGCGATCGTGGGCGGCGGGCTGGCGGACGCCGCCGGAGCAGGGGCAGGAGCCGGCGCCGGTGCGGTCGCCGCAGGCGCGGTGCCCGTCGGCGCAGCCGCCCCGGAGCCCGACGACCCAGCGGGCACCGGCTCGTCGACGATCACCGTCTCGATCTCGGGGGGTGCCGTCGTCGTCGTGCTCGTGTCGGCCACGGCGGTGACCGGGCTCAGCTCGCCGACCGTGTCGTCGGTCGTCGAACCGAGCAGGCCGACGTTGGCGGCCACTGCTGCGGTGCCGGCGACCACCGTCAGGGCGATCGCCCCCGCCGTGGCCAGGATCGTCCTTCGAGTCATGGCTGGATCCCTCCCCGGGCGTGCTCCACGCCCGTCACAGCCCATGACGGTACGGAAGCGGTCCCCTGGACCGGCCCAGCTGCGTTCCAAGATTCGGCTAAGACGGTTTCGCCACGGCTCTCGGTCGAGGACAGTGAGGGAGATGAGACTGCTGCTCGTCGAGGACGACGACTCCATCGCCGTTCCCCTGGCCTCGGGACTCGAGCGGGAAGGCTTCGACGTGGAGCACGTCACGTCGGGGGCGGAGGCGCTGGCTGCCGCCGGCTTCGAGTTCGTGCTCCTCGACCTGGGCCTCCCCGACATCGACGGCAACGAGGTGTGCCGCCGGCTGCGCGCCGTCTCGGAGGTACCGATCATCGTCGTGACCGCGCGCGGTGAGGAGATCGACCGCGTGCTGCTCCTCGAGCTCGGCGCCGACGACTACGTCGTGAAGCCCTTCGGGTTCCGGGAGCTCCTCGCCCGTATCCGGGCCGTGCTGCGCCGCAGCGGCTCCAGAGCCGACGTCGCCGCTCCGACCACGGTCGGCGGCCTGCTGATCGACCGCCGGACGCGTCGGGTCACGCTCGACGAAGAGGAGGTCGAGCTCACGCCCAAGGAGTTCGACCTCCTCGCGTTCCTCGCCGACGACCCCGGCGCCGTCTTCGACCGCCAGACGATCATGGAGTCGGTCTGGGACGCCCACTGGTACGGACCCACGAAGACGCTCGACGTCCACGTCGCCTCCCTTCGCAAGAAGCTCGGCGACCCGGAATGGATCGAGACCGTCCGCGGCGTGGGCTTCCGACTCGTCGGGCCGAGATGACCCGACGCCTCCTCCTCAGCTATCTGACGATCAGCGCGTTCACGTTGCTCGTGCTCGGCATCCCGCTCGGCATCAACTTCGCCCACAACGAACGCTCCGCGCTCACCACCGACCTCGAGCGCGACGCGACCGTCATCGCCACGCTCGTCGAGGAGAGCCTGGAGGAGGGCACCGGTCCGGATCCGGTGACGATCGCCGCGGACTACCAGGATCGGACCGGTGCACGGGTCGTCGTGGTGGACGCAGACGGCATCAGCGTCGCCGACTCCGACGATCCCGCCGCCAACCGACGGGACTTCTCCACCCGCCCCGAGTTCGAGCAGGCCCTGGCCGGTGACCGGGTCTCCGGCACCCGTTACTCGGAAACACTCGGCGAGCGCATTCTCTTCGTCGCCGTGCCCGTCGCCTCCGCGGGCGAGGTCCACGGCGCGGTCCGCGTCACCAGGGAGACGGCGGAAGTCGACGCCCGCATCCGCCGCAACTGGCTCACTCTCGGTCTGATCGGGCTGATCGTGCTGGCGGCGGTCAGCGTCGTCGGCTTCCTCCTCGCCCGGTCGGTGACCCAACCCGTCCGGGCGCTCGACGCCGCGGCCGTGGCCATCGCGGCGGGCGACCTCTCGGCGCGCGCCGAGGTGGACCGCGGCCCGCCCGAGGTGCGCTCGCTCGCCCGCCAGTTCAACCGGACGGCGGCCCGGCTCGAGGAGCTCGTGAGCTCGCAGCGCGCGTTCGTGGCCGACGCGTCGCACCAGCTCCGCACGCCGCTCACCGCGCTCCGGCTCCGGCTGGAGAACCTCGGGGCGGGCGCCCCGGACTCCGGGCGCGACGACCTCGACGCGGCCGTCGGCGAGGCGACCCGGCTCAGCCGGCTCGTGGAGGGGCTCCTGACGATCACGCGAGCCGAAGGCACGCGCCCGGAGCGGGTGACGGTCGACGCGGCCGCAGTCGCGCGTGAGCGTGCCGACGCATGGGAAGCCCTCGCGGAGGAACGCGGGGCTCGAATCGACGTCGACGCTCCCGCGTCGGCTGGCGCGCTCGCGGTGGAAGGCGGCCTCGAACAGGTGCTCGACAACCTGCTCGACAACGCGCTC
This sequence comes from uncultured Burkholderiales bacterium, assembly GCA_964424125.1. Classification (GTDB taxonomy): domain Bacteria; phylum Actinomycetota; class Acidimicrobiia; order IMCC26256; family JAOSJL01; genus CAYRHS01. The sequence goes on along the minus strand of CAYRHS010000096.1, from coordinate 5,838 downwards.
GACGTCGCTCCGCCCGGATCCGTCATCACGGTCCGGGTCGAGCGTGACCACGACGCCGTGACGATCCACGTGGTCGACCAGGGGCCGGGGATGAGCGCACAAGACCGAGCGCGTGCCCTGGACCGGTTCTGGCGGGGTGGGAGCGCGCGCTCGGGCGGGTCGGGCCTGGGGCTGGCCATCGTCGACCAGCTCGTGACCGCCGGCGGCGGAACGGTGGATCTTCGGGCCGCAGAACCCTCGGGTCTCGACGTGGCCGTCCGGCTCCGTGCCGCGGCGCCTCCGAGCCGCGCGAACTAAGGGCGTCGGTCAGCCGACGGTCTCCTCGGACGGCGCGAGGAGCCCGCGGCAGAGGCCCCCGTGGACGACCCGCCCGGACGGCGGCGACCGGCACCCGAACCGGGACGCGGACCCCCAAACGGGATCTCGGGCTAGCGTCCCGACAGGAGCGACACGCCGAGCAGGGGGAGGAGGCGTGGAGCAACGCGAGCCCGATCGATCCCGGTTCACGATGAGCCGCCGCAGCTTCGTCCTCGGGGCGACCTTCCTCCCGCTGCTGCGGTACGTGCCCCGGTCCACACTCGAGGCGGCGTTCACCCGGCAGGCCGACCAGGGCTTCCGGTTCTTCGACGACCACCAGGCCGCGGTCGTCACCGAGGCCACCGCACGCCTCATCCCCGGCCCGTCCGACGATCCCGCCGAAGCGGGCCATCCGGGGGCGCGCGAAGCCGGCGTCGTGTACTTCGTCGATCTCTTCCTCTCCGCGTTCGATGACGACCCGCCGCGGATCTTCGCCGGCGGGCCGTGGAGCGACCGCCACGGCGGCCCCGAGGACGACATGGCGCTCTTCGTCCCCCTCAGCTCCTACGAGGAGCAGCAGTGGCGCGGCCGCACCACCGAGCTCCAGGAGCGCTACCGGGCCGGGATCGCGGCGCTCGACGACGCGGCCGGTGGCGACTTCACCGCCGCGTCCCCCGAAGAGCAGGACGCGATCCTCGTCGCCGACACGCCCGACGGGTTCCGGCGACTGCTCTTCGAGCACGCGATCGACGGCACCTACTCCGTACCCGAGTACGGCGGGAACCGCTCCCTCGTCGGCTGGACCGAGACGGGTTCCGCGGGCGACGTGGCGCCCCTGGGCTTCACCGCGGAGGAGACCTCGGAGTCGGACGGACCCGACCCCGCACCGCCCGATGTCGAGCTGCCCTTCCCGCCCGACGTGGCGCGCTCGGCTTCCGAAGGCGAGACGGTCCTGCCGGAAGGCGAGGACCCGTCGACCCTCCAGCGCTCGTCGCTCGAACCCGACGCTCGCAGCGTGATCGCGGAGCCGGCGGCGTTCCTGAGCGCCGCACTGCCGGGCTTGGCGCGCAGCCGCGGTCGCCGGAGGAACCGTGGCTGAACGGGCCGTCGTCGTCGGCAGCGGGCCCGGCGCCGCGACCGCCGCGATGGTGCTGGCCGGCGCGGGCTTCGACGTCGTGATCATGGAGAAGGGTCGCAACCTCTTCGCCGGCGCGCTCACCGAACCCGCGCCCGAGACGCTGTTCTCGAACGACGAGCTCAAGATGCGCCGCGGCTTCGGTGGGCCCGATCTCGAGGGCGAGCCGCGGACGTTCCGGGGCTCCACCGACGACGTGGAGCCCATCTCCATCGGAGACGTGAACACGCTCCCGACGACCGTCGCGGGCGGGACCGTGCACTGGGACGCCAAGACGCCGCGCTTCTGGGACATCGATTTCAACAAGCGGTCGCTGCTCGGCCCGATCGACGGTGCCGACGTGATCGACTGGCCGTTCGACTACGACGAGCTCGCGCCGTTCTACGACGCGATGGAGCGGCTCATCGGCGTGCAGGGCGACGCCGACGCGCTCGCCGAGGGACCGGCGGGCCGGTACGCCCCCCGCAACGCGCCGTTCCCGATGCCGCCGGGCGCCCAGATGTACAGCTCCCGGCTGCTCGCCGACGGGGCCCGGGCCCAGGGGTTGCACCCGTACCCGTTCATGATGGCGATCAACTCCGCGCTCTACGACGACCGGCCCGCCTGCATCAACTGCGGCTTCTGCTCGGGCTTCGGTTGCCCGATCCACGACCGGGGCAGCGCGCTCGTCCCGCTCCGCCACGCGCTGCTCACCGGCAACGCCGAGCTGCGCGACGAGGCGATGGTCACCCGCATCGAGCACGACGGGAAGCAGGCCACAGGCGTGCGGTGGGTCGACGCCGACGGCGCGGAGCACACGGAGCCCGCGGACCTCGTCGTGCTCGGGGCGGGGGCGATCGAGAGCCCGCGCCTGGTCCTGCTCTCCGACGTCGACGACCCCGACGGGTGGATCGGCGCGGGCACGATGTTCCACTGGTTCACCGACGGCTTCGGCATCTGGCTCTCGGAGCGGATCCACGCCGACCGCGGGCGCGACACGACCCAGGCGATCGACGACTTCTGCGACCCCGACTTCCCGGGAGCACGGGACGCCGCGGCCGAGGCCGGCCTCCCCTACTTCCGCGGAGGGATCGTCGAGATGGGCGGGACCACCCATCTCCTGGACGAGGCGCTCCAGTACGTCGACCTGATGGAGATCTTCGACGCGGAGAAGCCCTTCGGCCACCGCTTCAAGGAGCTGATGCGGCTGAGCGCGCTGCGCGACCGTCTCGCGGGAGCGGCGATGATCGCCGAGGACCTCGGGCAACGCACCAACCGCGTCGAGCTCGATCCCGACGTGCGCGACCGCTACGGCCTGCCCGTCGCCGCGATCACTTACGCCCCGCACACCTACGAGCTCGCGGCCCAGGAGTTCTACATCCCCCATCTCATCGCCCTGATGGAGGCCGCCGGAGCGGACGTGGCCGGGGCGACGGCCCAGACCGGCACGCCCGACAAGCCGGCACCGACGGGGAGCGTCGTCCCCAGCGGCGCGCACCTCCAAGGCGGCCTCCGCATGAGCGAGGACCGCAGCGCCGGTGCGACGGACGAGTTCGGCCGTCTCTGGGCGCTGCCCAACGTGGGGGTCGCGGATGCGTCGGTCTTCCCGACGAGCGGCGCGCACAACCCGACGCTCACCATCTTCACGACGGCCTTCCGCAACGCCCGCGCCTGGGCCGGGCTCGAGGGCGCGCCCACCCTGCCGGCAACGTTCACCGAGGACCGCGGCAGCGACGGGAGCGACAGCAACGTCCCCGGAGCGGCGATCGCGGGTGCCGGAGCCGCGGCGGCGCTGGGGGGAGCCGCCGCGTGGTCGTGGCACCGGACGCGGCGCCGGCAGGTCAGCCCGAACGAGCCGAGTTGATCGCGGCGGCCACGGCGTCGGGGTCCACGACCTGGAGCACCACGCGATCGAAGGTGCTGTCTTCGAGGTCGATCACGAGGAGCCGATCACCCCGGTAGACGACAACGAACTGTTTGCGCGCCTTCCTTCCTCGGTGGTGTCCGGCCCCGACGACGCCGGGCAGCCCTGTCCCCCAGGTGCGCCAGCGCACGTCCGCGAGGGCGGTCTTGCGGTCGTCGACGCGCGCGTCCCGAATCCGGCTGACCGGAAGCTCCAGGCGTTGCTTCATCGCCCATACGCGATCCCAGCCATCGAGGCAGACGTCGACCACGTCCCGGTCGACCCGCACGTCTACTGCCATCTGACGGCCCTGTGACAGCTCTCGATCAGCGGCTCAGCGGAGGGAGAGGGATTTGAACCCTCGGAGGTTGCCCTCACTCCCTTAGCAGGGGAGCACCTTCGGCCGCTCGGTCATCCCTCCGTCGCGGAGTATACGGGCGGCCGGACCGTGCTCAGCCGGGCGACGACTCCACGTGCTCGGCGAGGCGTTCGAGCGTCGCTTCCATCCACCGGGGGTGCTTCTCGGGGAACCCCATCCGCTCGATGTACCGAGGTGAGAGCGCGGTCGACCAGTCGAAGGTCTCGGTGACCCGCGTCCGGCCGTCGTCGAGCGGCTCGAGCTCGTAGCGCCAGCGGTGCTTGCCGAGGTGAGCCCAGGCGATCCGTCGGTTCTCGTCGTACTCCACGACCTTCGAGCGGATCCGGTACGGCACGCCCCAGCGCATCTTCATGCCGAACTTCGAGCCCAGCTCCAGGTGGTCGGGACCGCTCACGTTGCCCTTGACCGTCCCGGAGCCGTCGATCACCGAGTGCTGCCGCGGGTCGGCGAGGACCGCGAAGATCTTCGCCGCCGGGGCGTCGATCACCCGCGTCACCGACACCTTCCGGTCGCCCCGCTCCACCACGAAGCAGACGGTACCGTGCCCGGCGTGGACCCGCTCGAGGCGCTGGAGCGCATCGCGAGCCTGCTCGCCCGGACGGGGGCACCTCGGTACAAGGCCGAGGCCTTCCGCAACGCAGCCGCGACCGTCGCCCGGATCTCCGACGAGGACCTGCGCACGGTGGCCGAGGCGGGACGCCTGAAGGACCTCCCGGGGATCGGCGCGCGCACCGAACAGGTCATCCTCCAGGCCCTCGCCGACCAGGTGCCTGCCTACCTCCACGACCTGGAGACCGGAGCTGCCGAGCCCGACACCTCCCGGGCCGACGAGGTGATGGCCGCGCTCCGGGGCGACCTCCACCTGCACTCCGACTGGTCGGACGGCGGAGGGACGATCGAGCGCATGGCGCGCCGGGCGCGCGACCTGGGCCACGACTACATCGCGCTGACCGACCACTCCCCGAGCCTGCGCGTCGCCAACGGCCTGTCGACCGAACGACTGCGGGAACAGCTCGACGTCGTGCGCGACCTCAACGCGAAGCTCGCCCCCTTCCGCATCCTCACCGGGATCGAGGTCGACATCCTCGACGACGGCACCCTCGACCAGGACCCCGACGTCCTGTCCGAGCTCGACGTCGTCGTCGCGAGCGTGCACTCGAAGCTACGGATGGAGTCGCCCGCGATGACCCGGCGGATGGTCCGGGCGATGGAGCACCCGGACGCCGACGTGTTGGGCCACTGCACCGGCCGGATGGTCGTCGGCGCGGGTCGCCCCGAGTCGGCCTTCGACGCCGACGCGGTCTTCGCGACCTGTGCCGAGCACGGCAAGGCGGTCGAGATCAACAGCCGCCCGGAACGGCTCGACCCCCCGACCGAGCTGCTGGAGCGCGTCGTGGGCGTGGAGGCGTTCGTCGCGATCGACTCCGACGCCCACTCCCCTCACCAACTCGAGTGGCAGCCCTACGGCGCGCACCGCGCGGCCGAGTGCTCCGTCCCCGTCGAGCGGATCGTGAACACCTGGCCCGCCGACGACCTGCTGGAGTGGACCGGCGCGCATCGGCGGTGAGGCACGCGGAGGGAGTGGGATTCGAACCCACGGAGCTCTCGCTCAGCGGTTTTCAAGACCGCCCCGTTCGGCCGCTCCGGCACCCCTCCGGCAGTCAGCCTAGGGCGCAGCCACCGAGTCGAAGCCGGTCCATGGACGCAGCGCCTCGGGGACGACGAAGGTCCCGTCGGGCTCCTGGCAGTGCTCGAAGAGGAAGACGAGCGTGCGCCCGACCGCGCAGGCGGTGCCGTTCAGTGTGTGCACGAGCTCGGTGTCGCCGTCGGTCCGGAACCGCGTCCCGAGCCGGCGCGCCGAGAACTCCAGGTAGTTCGAGCACGACGTCGCCTCCCGGTAGCGCCCCTCGGACGGCAGCCACACCTCGATGTCGTACTTCTTGGCCGCAGGCGCGCCCAGATCGCCGGCGGCGATGTTGACCACGCGATACGGGAGGCCCAGCTCACCGAAGATCGACTCCTCCAGCGCGAGGATCGCGTCGAGCTCCTCCCATGAGCGCTCCGGGTGCGTGAAGCTGAACATCTCGACTTTGTCGAACTGGTGGACCCGGAAGATCCCCCGGGTGTCCTTCCCGTAGGTCCCCG
>CAYRHS010000095.1:0-11917 GCA_964424125.1 uncultured Burkholderiales bacterium | reverse complement strand
TGCAAGAACACCGAGAGCACCATCAGGTGCGCGGCCCACCGGTGCATGTTGCGCACGAGGGAGCCGAACGTCACCGCGGTCTCGAGGGTCTGGACGTCGTTCCACGCCTGCACCTCGGTCGGCCGGTAGAAGAACATCAAGAAGATGCCGGTGACGGTGAGCAGGATGAACAAGAAGAAGGACAGACCGCCGAGGCAGAGCGTGTAGCTGACCTTCACTGCGTGCCGCTTCACCTTCACCGGGTGAAGGTGGTACAGCACGTTGTTCATGATCACGTAGGAGCGGTTGCGCGGGCTGTCGGTGTAGCCCTTCCGGTAGATCGAGCCGGGCCGGAAGATCGAGTTCCACGCTTGCGACTCGCCGATCTTCGAGGGGATCGACCGCGCACCCTCGAGGAGCCGGCTCCCCCGCCCGTTTCCGCTTCCGTTTCCGTTCGCCACGTCTCGCCCTATCCCTAGAACCGCACGCCGTAGCTGTACCCGTGCCGGTTGGTGCGCGTGTGCGGATCACCTTCGGCGATGTCGGGGTTGAGCTTGCCGAGAATGATGACACCCGTCGGGCATCGATCGACGCACAACGCGCAGCGGGTGCAGACGTCCTCGTCGACGATGAACGCCACGTGATCGCGAGGATCCTCCCCCGGACGCTCGGTGTTGGTCGCGGTGTCGATCGCGTCGACCGACACCATGTGGATGCACTTCCAGGGGCAGATGTCGACGCAGCCTTCGCAGAGGATGCACTCGGCCTGGTCGATGTGCAGGAACTGCTTCGGCTTCACCGACTGGGTCAGGAACTCCGGCGCGACCTCGGCGAGTTCGTAGTCGGTGGCGAAGTCGGGCATGGGCGGGTTGGCGTCCGTCTTCGCCATCTCAGGCCTTCCTCGTGACCGGTCGACCGTAGGCGGACGTGCCCGAGGACTCGGCTGCAGCCGCCGCTTCCGCGCGCTCCTCCGCGGTCTTGCGCTTCTGCCACAGGCTCCACAGCGCCAGGGTCGTGCTGAGGAAGAAGACGTAGATGAGCACCGCGACGAGATCGCGGGCGACGTTCTGTGTGATGCCGAACGGCACGATCGTGTTCTGCTCGAGGATGAAGTGGGCGTTGTCCCACTGCAGGTAGGCGTTGGCGAAGATGATCCACTCGGAGGGGATCACGCCGTAGCCGAGGATGAAGAGCGCGAACACCAAGACCGCTCCGGCCATCGACTGGGCCCAAGTCGCGGGTTGGGAGGACTTCGGCACCGCGACCAGGTAGATCGTGACGAGCGCGAGTAGGCCGAAGGTCAGCGCGATCGCGATGAGCATCCGCCCGGCCGGGCCGAGCCAGGAGAGCGTCACCGCCAGGTGTCTCGTCCCTGCCTCGAGCATGGCGAGCAAGTCGGACCCTCCCGAAGGCCGCTGGGGGGACCCTCGACCCCGGGTTCCCCCCGAATTCCGAGCGATTGCTACCACGCTAGATCGCGGGCGCACATATCGGGGTAGCAGCCTGGAGACGGCGGTACGAGCAGCCACCGATTGTTGTGGGACCATCGATCGGTGAGCCGCCGCTACGACGTCCTCGTGGTGGGCGCCGGCCCCTCGGGTGCGGCCGCCGCGTACTGGCTCGCACGGCGTGGCCACGACGTGCTCGTGGTGGACAAGAAGCCCTTCCCGCGTGAGAAGACGTGCGGTGACGGGCTCACGCCCCGCGCCGTGCGCGAGCTCTACGACATGGGGCTGGCCGACGAGCTCGCCGGAACGCAGCGCTTCGACGGTCTGCGTTCTCATGCGCACGGCATCACCCTCGAGATGCGTTGGCCCGATCATCCCGATTTCCCCGATCACGGCTATGTCGTGCGCCGCCGCGAGCTCGACGAGTTGGTCGCCAGCCGAGCGGTCAAGGCGGGCGCGACTTTGTGGACGGGGGTCGAGGCGACGGCACCCGTCCTGCACCGGGGACTGGTCGCCGGCGCCGAGCTCCACCACCACGAGACCGGGGTGGACGAGCCGGTGGAGGCCCGTCACGTGATCGTGGCCGACGGCGCCAACTCTCGCTTCGGCCGGGCGCTCGGCACTGCCCGCGACCGTATGTACCCGCTCGGGATGGCCATTCGGGGCTATTTCCGAAGCGATCGCCACGCGGAGCCCTGGATCGAGAGCCATCTCGACCTGCGTGATCGGGACGGCAACCACCTCCCCGGCTACGGCTGGGTCTTCCCGGTCGGGGACGGAACCATCAACGTCGGTGTCGGGCTGCTCTCGACCTTCGCGGGCTGGAAGGCCGTGAACACGTCACGCCTGATGGAAGCCTTCTGCGAGACCGCGCCCGCGTCCTGGGGCATCCGTCCCGAGACGTCCTGCGGCCCACCGACCGGGGGCAAGCTCCCCACCGGGGGATCGGTCGTGCCCAAGACCGGGCCGACCTGGCTCGTCGTCGGGGACGCGGCCGGCTCCGTCAACCCGTTCAACGGCGAAGGCATCGCCTACGCGTACGAGACGGGCCACATCGCGGCGGACGCGGCCGCGCTCGCGCTCGAGACCGGTGACGGGCTCGCCCTCCAGGAGTATCCCGCCGAGCTCGACCGACGCTTCGGCCTCTACTTCAAGACCGCTCGCGCGTTCGTGAAGGCGATCGGCAACCCCGCCGTGATGCGCGAGCTCACCCGTGTGGGAATGCGGTCGCACACCCTCATGGAATGGGTGTTGCGGATCATGGCGAACCTGCTCCGACCCGACGAGATCGGGCCGGCAGAGGCCGCCTACGCGAGCCTCGCGCAGCTCGTCCGCTTCGCTCCCGAGCCGTAGGCCGAGCACTCCGGAACGCGTTCGGGGGCAGCGGGGCGGGCTCGCAGACCGGACGATCTCGGTCTCGGGGAGCGGTGAGGGAGAGTGCTGCGCGAAGTGTCCGCTAGATTCCCCGCGGCGAGAACGCGTGAGCACGGGGACGGTCGGCATGGCGCAGTACCTGCCCATCTTCATGATGATCGTCCTCACGGGGCTCTTCGCGGCCGGATCGTTCACGGCATCGGGCTTCCTCACGCCGCGGCGGCCGACGTCCGCGAAAGCAGCGCCGTACGAGTGCGGCATCGTCTCCGAGTACGACGTGTCGAGCCGTTTCCCGGTGCGCTTCTACCTCGTGGCGCTGGCGTTCATCGTCCTCGACGTGGAGATCGTCTTCCTGTACCCGTTCACGCTCGTGTTCCGCTCGTTGGGCTTGGGCGGGCTCGTCGCCATCGCGGTGTTCCTGATCGTGCTCCTCGTGCCCTTCGCCTACCTGCTCTCGGTCGGCGCGCTCGATTGGGGCCCGCGTCAGCGCGTGAGCCCGTACGCGCCCGCCCCGGTGCGCAGGACGGGCGTGATGCAGCGGCTCTCCGAAGCGTTGCGAGAGGCGGCGGCTGCTGACGAGGGTGAGTCGGAGACGCCGGAGAAGGCCGCGTAGTGGCGCTCGACGCCATCCCGTACAACTTCCTGACGGGCCGACTCGAGGATCTCGTCAAGTGGGCGCGTCGCCATTCCGTCTGGCCGGCCACCTTCGGGCTCGCGTGTTGCGCGCTCGAGATGATGGCCGCGGGTGGCGCGCACTACGACATCGCCCGTTACGGGATGGAGGTGTTTCGCCCCAGCCCGCGCCAGGCCGACCTCATGATCGTCGCCGGGCGGGTCAGCCAGAAGATGGCCCCCGTGCTTCGGCAGGTCTACGACCAGATGGTCGAGCCCAAGTGGGTGATCTCCATGGGCGTCTGCGCGAGCACCGGTGGGATGTTCAACAACTACGCGCTGGTCCAGGGCGTCGACCAGATCGTGCCGGTCGACGTGTACGTACCCGGCTGCCCGCCGCATCCCGAGACGCTGCTGCACGGCATCCTCGAGCTCCACGAGCAGATCCACACCGGTGAGCTGATGCGCCGGCGCGACGAGCGCGGCGCGGGCGCGGGCATCCAGATCGAGGACGTCCCGGCGTGAGCGCAGACGAAATCGCCACCGCGCTGTGCGATCGGTTCGAGGGCGCGGTGTTCCGCGACTCGCACGGACAACCCGTCGTCTACGTCGGCCGCGAGCAATGGGCCGACGTCGCGACGTTCCTGCGGGACGAGCAGCAGTTCACGCAGTGCGTCGACGTCACGGCGGTCGACCATCTGCTCGACGAGGCGCGCGTCGACGTGGACGGCGTCGAGCCGGAACGATTCGAGGTCGTGGCCAACTTCCTCTCGCACGAGCGGAATCGCCGCGTCCGAGTGATCGCGCAAGTGCCCGCGAGCGACCCGTCGCTCGCCAGCCTCACCGGCGCGTTCCCGGGGGTGAACTTCGCCGAGCGTGAGGTCTACGACCTGTACGGCATCGAGCTCTCGGGCCACCCTGACCTCACGCGCATCCTGATGCCCGAGGACTGGGTCGGTTGGCCGCTTCGCAAGGACGACGCCCCGAGCTCCGTTCCCGTCACCTTCAAGGAGGACCCGGGTCCCCGATGACCGACCCTGCCGCGCCCGCGAAGCGCTCGTCCGACGACGTCGCCACCCCGGAGGAGCTGCGCGAGGTCGAGGACGAGTTCACGCGCGAGGTGCGCGAGAGCGCGGAGCGCGAGGACGCCCGGCTCTTGCACCAGACGGACGAGGGCCAACAGGAGATGGAGGCGCGCTCGGTCGACGAGCGCGAGCTGGTCCTGACCCCGGGCCCGTGGCCCGAGTCCGACGAGACCATGATCGTGAACTTCGGTCCGCAGCACCCGTCCACGCACGGCGTGTTGCGCGTGATGGTCGAGCTCGACGGCGAACGCATCGTTCGCGTCAAGCCCGTCGTCGGGTACCTGCACACGGGGATGGAGAAGACCGGCGAGGAGCTCACGTACGTCCAGGGAGCCACCAACGTCACGCGGATGGACTACGCCTCGCCGCTCTCGAACGAGCTCGTCTACTCGCTGGCGGTGGAGCGACTCCTCGACCTCGAGGTCCCACCGCGCGCCACGTGGATCCGCACGATGATGGCCGAGTTGAACCGCATGGCGTCGCACCTCCTGTTCCAGGCGACGAACGGCCTCGACATCGGCGCGCTCTCGATGATGCTCTACGGCTGGCGCGAACGCGAAGAGACGCTCCGCTTCATCGAGAAGGTCACCGGTCTGCGGATGAACAACGACTACATCCGCCCCGGGGGCGTCGCGGCCGATCTCCACGACGGCTGGGAGGACGACGCGATCGAGCTGTGCGAGCTCGTCGAGCACAACCTGCCGGACTACGAAGACCTCCTGGTGGAGAACCCGATCTGGCTCGAACGGATGGTGGGGGTCGGGACGATCACGACCGAGGAAGCGCTCGCCGTGAACGCGAGTGGTCCGATCCTGCGTTCCACGGGGTTCGCCTGGGACCTCCGCAAGGCCCAGCCCTACCTCGCGTACGACGACGTGGACTTCGAGGTCGTCTACACGGACAACGGCGACTGCTTCGACCGCTTCCGCATCCGGCTCTACGAGATCTACGAGTCGGCGAAGATCGTCCGCCAGTGCGTCGAGCGGATGCCCACCGGCGATTACCGCAGCGACGATCGGAAGGTCACGCCGCCACCGCGAGCGCGCATCTACGAGTCGATGGAAGCGATCATCCACCACTTCAAGCTCTTCACCGAAGGCTTCCGCGTGCCGGCCGGTGAGACGTACGTCGCGGTCGAGTCGCCCCGGGGCGAGATCGGCTGCTACATCGTCGCCGACGGGAGTCCCAAGCCCGCTCGCCTCCACATCCGGGGGCCGTCGATCAACAACCTCCAGACCATGGAACCGATGCTTCGCGACTCGCTCATCGCCGACGCCATCGCCGCGATCTCGAGCGTCGACCCGATCATGGGCGAGGTCGACCGCTGATGGCCTTCGACGCACGCAACGCCGCGCGAGCGCGCGAGATCATCGGGCGCTATCCCTTCAAGCGCTCGGCGGTGCTCCCGCTGCTCCACCTCGCGCAGGACCAGGACGGTTGGGTCACCCCCGAGGCGATGGAGGAGATCGCGACGCTCCTCGACCTCTCGGCCGCGCAGGTGTTGGGGATCTGCTCCTTCTACACGATGTTCAAGCGGGAACCAGTCGGTCGACTCGTGGTCTCGGTGTGCACCAACGTCACCTGCCTCGTATGCGGTGGGCCCGAGCTCTACGAGCACCTGCGGGACCGCTACGCCGACGACGACGAGGTCTTCGTCGAGGAGGTCGAGTGCCTCGCGGCGTGCGACACCGCGCCCGTGATGCAGGTGAACTACGACTTCCACGGCCGCGTCTCGCACGGGGAGGCGGAACAGGTCGTGGAGGAGTACCGGAGCGGCAAGCGCGAGTTGCGGGGCATCTCGGGTGGACGGATCGCGGTGTCGTCCGCGTCGAAGGACGGTGGCTGATGCCCGAGACCCGCATCACCACCAAGCGCCTGCGTGAACATCCCGACGACTCGTGGACGATCGAGCGGTACCTGGCGACCGGGGGGTACGACGCGCTCCGCAAGGCCGTGACGATGACGCCCGCGGACATCCGCGAGGAACAGGTCAAGGCCTCAGGCCTGCGCGGCCGTGGGGGCGCCGGGTTCCCTGCGGCGACGAAGTGGTCGTTCCTGGGCGACGAGGTCACCGAGCCCCGGTACCTCGCTTGCAACGCCGACGAAGGTGAGCCGTCGACGTTCAAGGACCACATGCTCATCGAGGGTGACCCCCACCAGCTCCTCGAGGGCGTCGCCATCGCGGCGCGCTCCATCCAGACGAGCAAGGCGTTCATCTACATCCGGGGCGAGTTCGCGCTCGGCACCGAGCGTCTCGAGCGCGCGGTGCAGGAGGCGACGGAGCGCAACGTCCTCGGCGAGAACATCCTCGACTCGGGCTTCGACCTCGACGTCGTCGTCCACCGAGGCGCGGGTGCCTACATCGCGGGTGACGAGACCGGGTTGCTGTCCAGCCTGGAGGGTGAGCGGGCCATGCCCCGAGTCAAGCCGCCGTTCCCCGCCGCCCAGGGCCTCTACGCCAGCCCGACGGTGGTGAACAACGTCGAGACCCTCTCGTCGCTGCCAGCGATCATCGACCGGGGCGGGGAGTGGTACGGGAGCCTCGGCGTCGGGAAGTCGACCGGGACCCGCATCTTCTCGGTGTCGGGTCACGTCGAGCGGCCCGGCAACTACGAGGTGGAGCTCGGCACCACCTTCCGGGGGCTCATCTACGACCTCGCGGGCGGGATTCGGAGCGGTCGGGACCTCAAGTTCTTCATCCCCGGCGGCGTGTCGGCGCCCTGGCTCACCGCCGACCATCTCGAGGTCCCGCTCGACATGGACGTCGTGCAGAACGAGTACAAGTCCATGCTGGGCTCGGGCGCGGTCATGGTCTACGACGAGACCGTCGACCCGCTGCTCGTCGCGTGGCGCGTCCTCAAGTTCTTCGCCCACGAGTCGTGCGGCAAGTGCACGCCGTGCCGCGAAGGCTCAGGCTGGCTGGAGAAGATCCTCTATCGCATGTCACACGGGCAGGGCCGGCCCGAGGACCTGGAGCTGCTCCTCGACGTCGGCGACCACCTCTGTCCGGGGTTGAACGCGCCGTTCGCCCAGACCACGATCTGCGCGCTCGGCCCGAGCGTCGTGTCCGCGGTGGTGAGCCTCGATCGGTTCTTCCGTGACGAGATCGAGGCCCGCTTCGGCAAGCCGACGGTGCCGGCGGGCGAGGAGCCACCACCGGTCCCGAGGGGCCCGGTCGTCCCGGCCGGACCGGCAGCCGGGGGTGGCGCATGACGAACGTGCCCATCTCGCAGTGGCCGTCGATGCACGAGTACTCGATGCCGAAGCCCAAGGGGCCCGACGAGGTGACCCTCACCATCGACGGCAAGGAGGTCACCGCGGCCAACGGCGAGCTGCTCATCGCCGTCGCCGAGCGGCACGGGACCTACATCCCGCGGTTCTGCTACCACGAGCGTCTCAAGCCGGTGGGCATGTGCCGCATGTGCCTGGTCGAGATCGAGGGGATGCGCGGCCTCCAGATCAGCTGTGCCACGCCCGTGGCCGACGGGATGGTCGTGAGCACCGCGTCGGCCGGGGTGCAGAAGGCACAGGACGGCGTGCTCGAGCTGCTGCTCATCAACCACCCGCTCGACTGCCCGGTCTGCGACCGCGGGGGCGAATGCCCGCTCCAGGACCAGACGCTGGCGTTCGGTCCCGGGGAGTCGCGCTTCGTCGAGGAGAAGCGCCACTGGGAGAAGCCGATCCCGATCAGCGACCTCGTCATGCTCGACCGCGAGCGGTGCATCCAGTGCGGCCGCTGTACGCGCTTCGCCGACGAGATCGCAGGAGATCCGCTCATCGACTTCGGCGACCGAGGGATGCACACCGAGATCATCACGTATCCCGACCAGCCCTTCACGTCCTACTTCTCGGGCAACACGGTGCAGATCTGCCCGGTCGGCGCGCTCACCGCGCAGCCGTACCGCTTCAAGGCGCGGCCGTGGGACCTCGAGACGGTCGAGACATCGTGCACGAGCTGCGCGGTCGGCTGCCGGGGTGCGATCCAGTCGTCACGGGACCAGATCGTCCGCCTGCTCGGCGTCGACTCCGAGCCCGTGAACCACGGCTGGCTCTGCGACAAGGGCCGGTTCTCCTACGAAGCCGTGCGCGCCGAGGGGCGCGTCACCGAGCCGATGATGCGCCGTGAAGGTCGGCTCCAGCCGGTGTCGTGGCCCGACGCTCTCGACGCCACCGCTGGTGGCCTCGTCGACGTCCGCAACGCACACGGGCCCGCGGCGGTCGGGGTGCTCGGGGGTGCTCGGGGGAGCAACGAGGACGCCTATGCCTGGTCGCGCCTGGCGAAGGGCGTGCTCCAGACCGACCACGTCGACTGCCAGCTGGGCGACGGGCTCCCACCGGAGGTCGTCATGGGCCTGCCCCGGGCGCAGATCGCGGACGTCGAGCGCGCCGGCGCGATCGTGCTCGCCGCGGGTGACCTCAAAGAGGAGCTCCCGGTGCTCTTCCTGCGGCTGCGCCGGGCCGTCGAGGAGCTGGGCGTGCCCCTGGTGGACCTCTCGGCGCGCGACCACGGGCTCACCGGTGTCGCGACGGCGGTCGTCCGCCACGCGCCCGGCGACGTCGGGGTGACGGCCGAACAGCTCGTCTCGGCGTCGAAGGGCGCACCGGGCGGCCGCACCGCGGGCGCCGTGGCCGAGGCAGGACGGATCCTCGGCTCGGCCGAGGGCCCGATCGTCGTGGTGCTCGGGCGGCCCTCGCTGGCCGAGTCGGCGACGTCCGCCGCGCGCGCGGCGGCTGCCCTGGCCGAGCTCCCCGACGCCCGCTTCCTCTCCGCGCTCCGGCGAGGCAACGTGCACGGCGCGCTCGACCTCGGCCTCACGCCGGGCTTCCTCCCGGGCCGCGTCGCGACCGAGCAGGGCCGGGAGTGGTTCGAGACCGCCTGGGGCGGCGTTCCCGCCGAGCCGGGACTCGACGCGGCGGGCATCCTCCGGGCCGCCGTCGAGGGACGTGTCCGGGCGCTGGTCCTCCTCGGGTGCGAGCCCGAAGCCGACTTCCCCGACGCGGCGCTGGCGCGCGACGCGCTCGCGGCCGTGGACTTCACGGTGGCCGTCGGCGCGTTCGAGTCCGAGTCCACCAAGCACGTCGACGTGTTCCTCCCCGTTGCGCTCTGGGGCGAGAAGGAGGGGACCACGACCAATCTCGAAGGCCGTGTGCAGCGCCTCGGGCGCAAGGTCGCGCCGCCCGGTGTCGTCATGACCGACTGGCGGATCGCCGCCGAGCTCGCGCTGCGCCTGGGCTCGGATTTCGACCTGCTCGACGTCGGAGAGGTGCAGGACGAGATCGCGGCCGTGGCCTCGGCGTTTCGGGGCGCCGACGCCTCGCTGCTCGCCCGGGCTCGGGACGGCGTCGTGCTGCCGGCACGCGAGCACCTGGACGAGGTCGAGTACGGCCCGGCCGGCATCGCACCGGTCAGTTGGGAGCCCCTGCCCTCGGGGAGCGACGCCCAGCCGACACCGGCCGGCGAGCCCTCCGGGAACGGCGAGGGGGGAGAACCGCAAACCGACGACGTCGCGGAAGCGGAGGACGACGACGAGGAGCTTCCCGAGCCGCCGCCGGTGTACGTGTGGGACCGGGCCGCGGAGCGCCGTGACACGCCGGCACGCGACTCCTACGCGCTCCGACTCGTCGTGGGCCGGGCCCTCTACGACGGCGGATGGGTGACGGAGAGGTCCCCGTCACTCGCCGAGCTCGCGCCCGGAACCGTGCTCCACGTGCATCCCACCGATCGTGACCGTCTGGGCGTGAGTGACGGCGACCGCGTGAAGGTCACCAGCGCTCGAGGCATGACGGTGCTCCGGGTCCGGGCCGATCGCTCGACGCCGGCGGGAACCGCCTACCTCGCCTGGCACCAGCCCGACGAGCGCGGGGCGGGAGAGCTCGTCGAGTCCGGGGCGCCGGTGACCGACGTCCGGGTGGAGACGGTCGGATGATCCTCGCCCAGGTCCCGCTCCCGGAGCCCACGTCGACCGCGCCGCCGACGACGCTCGACTCCGCCCCGTACCAGGGCGGCGACCCCATGCTCTTCGGTCACCTCGACTGGACCGCGGGACTCATCGTCGCGGTCAAGGTGATCCTGGTCTTCGTGCTGTTGCTCGTCTCGGTGATGCTCTACATCTGGTTCATGCGCCGCGTGATCGGGCGCATGCAGGTCCGCCTCGGGCCGAACCGGGCGGGGCCCTTCGGGATCCTCCAGACCCTCGCCGACGGGATCAAGCTCTTCTTCAAGGAGCACATGATCCCCGACGAGGCCGATCGTCCCGTCTACCTCCTCGCCCCGTACCTCTCGCTCGTGCCCGCGCTGCTCGCGTTCTCGCTGATCCCGATCGGTGGTGAGGTCACCATCTTCGGCAAGACGACGATCCTCCAGGTCGCCGACCTGCCGATCGGAGTCCTGTTCATCCTGGCCATGTCGAGCATCGGGCTCTACGGCGTGATGCTCGCGGGCTGGTCGTCGCGCTCGAAGTACCCGCTGCTCGGGGCGGTGCGGTCGTCCGCGCAGCTCCTGAGCTACGAGGGCGCGTTGGGGTTGGCCGTGGTGGGGGTCCTCATCCAGGCCAACACGCTCTCGACCCGAGGCATCGTGCTCGAGCAGGGCTGGTCCGGCTGGGAGTCGATCGTCACCGACTGGTTCTGGCTCCCGGCGCTGGTGCCGTTCGTGATCTTCCTGATCGCCGCGATCGCGGAGACCAACCACCCGCCGTTCGACCTGGTCGAGGCGGAGCAGGAGCTCGTCGGCGGCTTCCACACCGAGTACACGGGGATCCGCTTCGCGATCTTCTTCCTGGCCGAGTTCATGAACGTGATCACGCTCTCGGCGGTCGCGGTCACGCTCTTCCTCGGCGGCCCGGCCGGGCCGGAGATCTCGGTCGTCTCGTGGCTGTGGCCGATCGTCTGGTTCATGCTCAAGCTCTGGGCGTTGCTGTTCTGCACCGTCTGGGTCCGGGCGTCGCTCCCGCGCCTGCGCTACGACCAGCTCATGGCCGTCGGCTGGAAGTACCTCATCGAGATCGCCATCCTCTGGGCGCTGGTCGCGGCTGCGGTCGTGGTCGGACGCGAGGAGGACTGGAACCTCTGGGCCGTCGTGCCCCTGGTCGCCGGCGGGGCGCTGCTCGCGTACGGCGTGCTCGCAGCCGCCATGTCGGGTCGGCAGGGACTGGACGAGCCGACTCCCGAGGAGGTCGGCTGATGGGTCGCTTCAGCGGGTTCACGGTGACGCTCAAGCAGATGTTCAAGAAGCCGGTCACGACCCAGTACCCCGAGGAGAAGCGGGTCAAGCCACCGCGCGTCCACGGCCGCCACGTGCTGAACCGCTACGAGGACGGCATGGAGAAGTGCATCGGCTGCGAGCTCTGTGCCGCGGTGTGCCCCGCCCGGTGCATCTACGTGCGCGGCGCCGACAACCCGACGGACGCGCCGGTGTCG
>CAYRHS010000094.1:0-12060 GCA_964424125.1 uncultured Burkholderiales bacterium | reverse complement strand
CCCGTCGTGACGCAGCAGCGCAGTGGTGCGGCTCCAGCACCAACCGCCGTGCCAGGAGCCGTGAACAAAGACGAAAGCACTCACGCTCGCATTGTTGCCGAGGCAAGCGAGCAGTGGCACCCGCTGAGATCGTCCACGCGCGGGTCAACGACACGGGTGGTGACCTCCGGCCCTACCGCGAGCGACCGAACGCCGCGAGCCTGGGGTCGTGGCCGAACTGACGAAGAAGGACGTCAAGGCCGCGGCCGCTGCAGGGGATCTGGCGACCCTGTTCGTGGCGCTGGGCGACAAGCAGAAGAAGATCCGCCGAGCGGCGATCCACGCGCTCGAGTCGCTGGGTACCTCGGAGGCCGTGGACGTCCTCGCGGAGCGGGCGCAGGAAGAAGTCGACCGCCCTGTGCAGGAAGACGCCGCCATGGCGCTCGCCAGACTCGGTGACCCGCGTGCAGGGGTCGCCAACCGCCGCACGCTGTGGCTCCAGGGGTTGATCGACGAGGAGCCCGGCGTGCCGGCGCCGGCCCGGCCTTCGCACGAGGTGCCGCCTGCGCCGGTTTCCCCCGCCGAGGGTCAGCCGACCGACCGACGAGCTGATCGTGTCCCCCCGCTCGAGCCAGGAGACATCGGGGCCCTGGTGGACGTGGTGGCCGATGAGCAGCGCGAGCGTGGGGAACGGTGCGACGCGATGGCCGAACTGACCCGGTCACGAGACACGAGGGCGGGGCCGGTCCTGATGGCCGCTCTGAAGAGCGCGAGCACGCTGGTGGCTGCTCGCGCGGCGTCCGGCCTGGGGAAGCTCGGCGACCGAGTAGCCGTGCCCGCTCTGGTCGACGCACTGGGGCGCGATAGGCGCCCGCAGGTGAGAAGGGCGGCCGCGCAGGCACTCGGCCTGCTCGGTGACCCCGCGAGCGGTGAGGCGCTCACACGGGCCGGCAGCGACGAAGAGTCGTCGGTCCAAAGCGAAGCGGCGGCGGCGCTCGAGACGGTGCAGGCAGTCACCGAGTTGGAGGCTCTCCTGCGGAGCCCGAAGGAGGGCGATCAGGTCGAGGCGGTGCATGGGCTCGTTCGATTGGGTCCCGACGTGGCGACTCCTCGCCTCATCGACGCCGCCGGCTGGCTCCCGCCGCAATCGCCGGCGCGCCCGGAGATCGCCCACGCGCTGGACGAGATCGACTGCCCCGACGCAGCGGCGGCACTCGAGTCGCTCATCGCGAGCGGCGTCCTGCTGTCCGTCGCCCGAACACCGACGATCATCAGCGACTCCTTGCTGCAGTGGTCGTTCGCACAGCACCTGCGCCCCGAGGAGCATCCGGTTTTCGTCGTGCACGACGTGCCCGGTAAGCCGGAGAGCCCGGGCCCGGGGACAACCCTCGTCGCGCTCGAAGACCGTCTCCTCGTGCACCGGACGGGCACCACGTCGTCGATGACGATCGACGGTGTCGAGCGTCACGTGCCCGACATCGACGCGGTGCCCTACGGCCGCCTCACCGAGGTGGCCGTCCACTTCCCGGAGCGGGCAAAGGGCGTGTCGTCCGGTGAGACGTTGGCTGCGGGCCTCCTCGGCGGCGTGATACTCGGGAGCGTGGCGCTAAATGTCCTCGACGCCATGCGGCAGGGGGATCAGCACTCGTGGATCGTCCTCCGAGGCGACGACGTAGGGATCGAGCTCGGCGGCGAGGAGTTCCTCGCGAGGGGACAGAGCTTCGTACGCTGGCTCCAACAACACATCGCCTGACGGCCTTCTCGGGGTTGACGCTGAGCACGACGTTGCCCTCTCGTTCCCCGCGAGGATCGAGCATTCGCACAGCTGCGCTGCGACTACCTGTCCGGGCGAGGCCGCGATCAGTTGGCGGGCTCCTGCATTGCCTTGGCGATGGCCGCCTCGGTCTCGGCGAGGAGGTCGGTGGGGCTGAACTGTATGAACTCGGCGCCGGCTTCCGCCGCAGCAGTGTGGCCGGGGGGCATGTAGAAGGCGTCGCCCGCCTCGATCACTTCCTCGCGATCGGCGTAGCGGACCGTCATCCGTCCCTTGGTCATGACGCCCCAATGCGGGCATCGGCACATGCCGCCGGGCAACCCGGCGAGCATGGGCGCGAGGTCGTGGTCCTGACGGATCGTCACGAAGTTGATGGTGAAGTCCTCGAGCTCGCACGAGCGATCCTCGGCGATCTCGAAGTCCATCGTCGTCGGTGTGGTCTCCTTCGACGTCTTCGCCATGACGCTTCTCCTCGGTCGTTCCCATCGCCCGGGTGACGAGGGCCTGCGCGCAAGGTACGAATTCGTCTCGACGGCTTCATGGGGCATTCGCCTCATCTTTCGGCCCAGGCGATGCGCCGTCGCTTGTACGCTCCGCGCATGGTGAAGCCCGACGAGGCCGCGCCTGTTCGATTGGCCGAGCTGGTCGCTTCGCTCTCGTTGGGGATCGATCTCGGCTTCGGGCAGCCGATGGAGCACGTCCTCCGTCAGTGCCTCATCGCCCTGCGCCTGGGCGAGCAACTCGGCCTCGACGAAGCCGAACGTGCGACGATCTACTACACCTCGCTGCTGGTCAACGTGGGCTGCCACTCAGACGCACACGAACAGGCCAGGTGGTTCGGCGACGACATCGCCCTCAAGGCGACCAAGTACGACCACGAACCGTTCAGCGTGGCGGACGTCATCGGCATGGTGCGCCAGATCGGGGCCGGCACCCCACCGCTGCACCGCTTCCGCACCGGCCTCGAGTTCGCGTTCTCCGGCCGCCGGGAAGTGAGCGACATGATGGCCCGTCACGCGGGGCTCGCCCGTGAGCTGGGCGCGCAACTCGGGCTCTCCGAAGCGGTGCTCGACGCGCTCGCCGGGTCGTACGAGCGTTGGGACGGCCGCGGCTGGCCCGGCGATCTGGCCGGCGACGACATCCCCGTCGCGTCCCGGGTCGTACAGATGGCCGAGTTCGTCGAGGTTGCACACCGCGTCGGTGGCATCGACGCCGCGATCGCACTCGCCGAACGAAGGCGGGCCACGCAGTTCGACCCCCTTCTCGTCGACACGCTTCGCCTCGACGCTGCGAAGGTCTTCGGCCAGCTCGCCGAGGCGGGCTCGTGGGACGCGGTCATCGACGCCGAGCCGTCGTTGGCCATCGCACTGACGGAACAGGAATGCGACGAAGCGCTCCGCGCGATCGGGCGCTTCGTGGACCTCAAGTCGCCGTGCACGGCCGGGCATTCCGTCGCCGTTGCCGAACTCGGGGCCGCCGCGGCTCGACGCCTCGGTCTCCCCGACGATCAGGTGCGCACCTTGTACCGAGCCGGATTGGTCCACGACTTCGGCCGTCTCGGTGTGTCGAACTCGATCTGGGACAAGCGAGGCCCGCTCGGCGCCGCGGAATGGGAACGGGTACGCCTGCACCCGTACCTCACGGAGCGGATGCTCCGGCAATCAGCGATGCTGGCCCCACTCGCGCGCATCGCGGTTCAGCACCGTGAGCGGCTCGACGGCTCCGGCTACCCGGGAGGCCTGACCGGCAACGCGATCTCGCCCCTCGCGCGCATCTTGGGCGCGGCCGACGCATACCAGGCGATGCGCGAGCCCCGGCCGTACCGCGAGCCGCGCCCCGCCGACGACGCGGCAGCCGAGCTCCGGGCCGAGGTGCGCTCCGGTCGACTCGAGTCCGACGCGGTCGAGGCGGTGCTGGCCGCCGCGGGTCATCGCGTCGTGCGACGCCGCGCAGGCCCGGTCGGGTTGACCGCACGCGAGGTCGAGGTACTGCGCCTGGTCGCCTGCGGCCTGTCGAACAAGGAGATCGCCGGGCGGCTGGTGATCTCACCCAAGACCGCCGGGAACCACATCGAGCACATCTACACGAAGATCGGTGCCCCGAACCGCGCGAGGGCCAGCCTGTTCGCGATGCAGCACGGGCTGTTGCCCGAAGAGGGCTTCTCCACCGACCAGGGGGCTTGACAGCGCCGGCTGGTCGTGCGAGAGTTCCGAACAGTGTCAGGAAGAACGAACAGTGACAGGATCGCCGAACGCCGTCAGGCAACCATCGACGAGGCGGTCGGCGCGGCCTGGGACCTGGTCCGCACCAACGGCCTGGCGGGGTTGTCGATGCGGGACCTCGGTAAGCGGGTGGGCATGCGGGCCCAGTCCCTTTACTCCTACTTCGCGTCGAAAGACGAGATCTACGACGCGATGTTCGCCGAGGGGAACCGGGCCTTCGTCGAGACGATCCGGACGTCGCTCGACCCGGCGCAGCTCGAGGCGAACCCGGCCGCGGCGGCGCGCGGGATAGCACGTCGGTTCTTCGACTTCTGCACCCGCGACCCCGTTCGCTACCAGCTGCTGTTCCAACGGACGATCCCCGACTTCGTCCCCTCCGAGGAGAGCTACGCCCTCGCCCAGGAGGCCTACCTGCTCACGGTCGAGCAGCTCGACGCGATCGGCGTCACCGGCTCCGGGGTCGATCTGTGGACCGCGGTCCTCACCGGGCTCGTGGACCAGCAGCTCTCCAACGACCCCGGTGGCGACCGTTGGGCGCGCCTCGTCGACACCGCGGTCGACATGTTGCTCGCCGAGCTCGCACCGCAAGTGCTCAGCCCATCACCAACGAGGAGTACAGGATGACCATGACCATGATCGACGTCTCGACCATCGACGCCCTCTCGCACGACGAGGCGATGCGTCTCCAGGCCGACGAGCTGGAGTGCACGCTCGCGATGCTGCGATCACTACCCGAGCGCGCATGGGCCGCGCAGACCGAGTGCCCCGCGTGGGACGTGCGCGCGATGTACCAGCACGTCCTGGGCGCGTGCGAGGCGGGCGCGTCCATGCGCGAGAACGTGCACCAGCTGCGATTGGCCCGATCCCACCGCAAGCACCACGGCGGGCCGCTCGAAGCCGCACTGTCGAACGTGCAGGTGCGCGAACGTCAGGACCTCGGCCCAGGCGAGCTCGTCGATCGGCTCGCCACGATCGCGCCGAAGACCGTCCGTGGCCGCCGACGGACTCCCGGGCTCGTCCGCAACCACGCCAAGCTCGCCATCGACGGACCGGTGGTCGAGCGCTGGAAGCTCGGCTACCTCATGGACACGATCTACCTGCGCGACCTGTGGATGCACCGTGTCGACGCGGCCCGGGCCACCGGGTCCGTGCTCGAGCTCAGCCCCGAGCACGACGGTCGCATCGTTGCCGACGTCGTCGCCGAGTGGGCCCGGCGCCACGGCCGCCCGTTCCAGCTCGAGCTCACCGGCCCGGCCGGCGGTGCGTACGCGCACGACCCGGATGCACCCGACGCCGAGCACCTGAGCCTCGATGCGGTCGAGTTCTGCCGCACCCTCGCCGGTCGCGAAGAAGCGACCGGGCTGCTCACCACGATCGTCCCCTTCTAGCCGAATCGAAACTCACGACCAGGAGCGAGCCATGAACACGACCATCGACCAGATCAACGACGACATCTATCGCATCTCGACCTACGTCCCCGACGCCGACCTCTCCTTCAACCAGATCCTCGTCGTCGCGGACGAGCCGATGCTGTTCCACGCCGGGTTGCGCGCGCTGTTCCCGCTCGTTTCCGAGGCCGTGGCCCGCGTGCTGCCGGTGGACCAGTTGCGATGGATCAGCTTCGGGCACGTCGAGGCCGACGAGTGCGGTGCGTTGAACAGCTGGCTCGCGGCCGCGCCCGACGCGCAGGTCGCGTTCGGTGGGCTCGGCTGCATGGTGTCGGTGAACGACCTCGCCGACCGGCCCCCCGTACCGCTCCAGGACCAGCAGGTGCTCGACCTGGGGGGCAAGCGCCTTCGCTACCTCGCGACGCCGCACGTTCCCCACGGTTGGGACGCCGGGATCTTCTACGAGGAGACCACCTCGACGCTGCTCTGCGGTGACCTCTTCACCCAGACCGGCGAGCACGGCGCGGTGAGCACCGAGTCCCCGATGGAGGCGACCGTCGCGGCCGAGGAGCAGTTCGGCTACACCTGCGGTGCTCCCCACACCGCGTCGACGATCGAGGCGCTCGCCTCGCTCGACCCGTCGACGCTGGCGCTGATGCACGGGCCCGCGCACACGGGGCCCGGCGGGACCTGGCTGCGCGAGCTGGCCGCGTTCCACGACCAGCGCAGCGTCGTCGCGGCCTGAGGGCCGCGCGGCGCTGTCAGACCGACCGCGAGGACGGCGATGCTCAGCCGTCGCCGTTCTCGCGGTGGACCCAGCAGCGCGAGGTCTTGTTGTAGCGAGAGAGCCGAGTGGCACATCCCCGTATGGCGCAGACTCGATCGCCGCCGTACGAGTCGATGTGTCCGGGGCCGGTGCGGGGCCGCACCGGCGCGACGTAGTTCGCCTGCGGGGCTGAATGGTCGGTGCTCGAAGCGCTCAGTGACGGCATCGCACGACTCCTCTGGTTGCGGCTCAGAAGAGGCGTCGAGCCTGCGTGTCGGATCGGTGATCCGACCAAACCAGGCGTCCCCGCCGAGTAGGGGTCGACACGAGCGTACCAGCCCGGGGTTTCGACCCGTGCCGGAGACGCCACGCGCGGTGGACCTCGCCGGCTTCGGCGCGCAACGCCGCGCAGGACGCGGCCCTCACGTTCGTGGACCTCGCACCGGTACGGTGATCGAGGAGCGAAACGGAGGAACGAATGGCCTTTCCCGCCGGTGAGGTCACCTTCCTGTTCACCGACATCGAGGGGAGCACCGACGCCTGGGAGCGTCACCCCGAAGCCATGCCCTCGGCGCTCCGGGAGCATCAGTCCCGCGTGCGCGAAGCCGTGGTGGAGCACGGCGGGGTGGTCGTGAAGGACACCGGCGACGGGGTGTTCGCCGCCTTCCCGACCGCGAGCGCCGCGGTCGGTGCGGCGGTCGAGGCCCAACGGGCGCTGCTGGCGACGTCGTGGGGCGAGACGGGACCGCTGCGCGCACGCATGGGGCTCCACACCGCCGAGGCGGAACCGGAGAAGGGCGACTACCACGGACCTCCGGTCAACCGCTGTGCCCGGATCATGGCGGTCGCCCACGGCAACCAGGTGGTCGTGTCGGCGGCCACCAACCATCGTGCCGCGCCGCAGCCGCCGCCGAACGTGTCCTTCCTCGACCTGGGGCCGCACCGGCTGCGCGACCTGTCGGCCGTGGTCGGCCTCCATCAGGTCCTGCACCCCGACTTGCCGGCACGGTTCCCTCCCCTGCGCTCGCTCGACGCGCTGGCCACGAACCTGCCCGCGGAGCTCTCCAGCTTCGTCGGGCGCGAGTCGGAGCTGCGCGAGCTCGCCGAGCTCCTCGACGGGACCCGGTTGCTCACCCTCACCGGCGCCGGCGGTGTCGGCAAGACGCGGCTGGCCCTCCAGCTCGCGGCCGAGCAGGCCGACCGGTTCGCCGACGGTGTGTGGCTGGTGGAGATGGCGGGACTCGGCGATCCCGACCTGGTGCCGCAGCAGGTGGCGTCGGCCCTGGAGATCGCCGAGCAACCCGGACGCACCCTGGTCGACAGCGTCGTGTGGCACCTCCGGGACCGCGAGGTGCTCCTGGTGCTCGACAACTGCGAGCACCTCGTCGACGCCGTCGCGACCCTCGTCGACACGGTCCTGTTGCGTTGTCCGAAGGTGACCGTGCTGACGACCAGCCGGGAGGCGCCGAACCTGCCCGGGGAGGTCGCGTGGCGGGTCCCGTCCCTCGACTTGCCGGGAGACGACGGGACCTCGGGGGCGGAGCAGCTCTTCCTGGAGCGGGCACGCGAGGTGGAGCCCCGGTACCAGCCCTCCGCGTCGGCGTCCAAGGCCATCGCCCAGATCTGCCGGCGGCTCGACGGCCTGCCCCTGGCCATCGAGCTCGCGGCAGCCCGGGTGCGGGTCCTGGCGGCAGAAGAGATCGCGGACCGCCTCGACGACCGGTTCCGGCTCCTGACGGGCGGCACCCGGACCGCGTTGCCCCGGCAACGAACCCTCGAGGCCACGGTCGCGTGGAGCTACGACTTACTGGAGGAGCCCGAACGGCAGCTCTTCGACCGCCTCTCCGTGTTTCCCGGCGGCTTCACCCTCGACGCGGTCGAACAGGTCTGTGTCGGCGAACCGGTGGAGGCGGCCGACGTGCTCGAGCTCCTCACCGGTCTCACCGACCGGTCGCTCGTCGTCCGGGAACAGGTGGGGCCGGACAGCCGCTATCGGCTCCTGGAGACGACGCGTGCCTACGGTCGGGATCGCCTCGTCGAACGTGGGGAGCTCCCGCAGCTGCGGGACGCCCACCTCTCCTGGGTCAACGACTTCGCCCGGACCGCGGCGGTGCATCTCGATGGACCCGACCAGGAGCGCTGGCTCGACGCGGTCGCGACCGAGCTCGACAACGTGCGCGCCGCGTTGGCCTGGTCGCTCGACGCCACGGACTCGAGCACCGGGCTCGCCGCGGCCGCGACGCTGTACCGCTACTGGTACATCCGGGCGATCCGCGAGGGCCGTCAATGGCTCGACCGACTGCTCGCCGCGGCGCCCGAGGCACCGCCGTCGATCCTGGCCAAGGCCCTGTACAGCGCGGGGAGCCTGACCCAGCTCCAGGGCGACGACGACGCGGCGTGCGTACGCCTGGAGCGAGCCCTCGAGCTGTACCGGCGCGTCGGCAACGACCGCGGCGCGGCGTGGGCACTGCACGGTCTGGGGATGGCCGAGTGGGGATCCCGTTCGCCCAGCGAGGTGAAGGCGAGGTTCGACGCGGCGCTCGAGACCTTTCGCCGCCTCGGTGACCCGGTCGGCATCGCGTTCAGCCTCCAGTTCGTGACCATCTGGGAGGCGATGTACGGCGACCGGAATCGAGCCGTGGAGCACAGCCGGGAGCACGCCGCGCTCGTCCAGCCGTCCGGCATGCCCCACGTCGTCGCCCACAGCGCCGAGCTCTCCGCGATCTCGCGTTGGCTCGCCTCCGGTCGGACCGAGGAAGCGAGCGACGCGCTGCGCGAAGCACTGGTGCTCTTCCGCCAGGTCGGGTCCGAGCTCTGCACCGCCCACTGCCTGGAGAGCACCGCCGCCTGGGTGCTGGCGACCGGCCGGCCCGAGGTCGCGGCGCTGCTCCTGGGTGCCACGGAGGGGCTGCGCGAGGAGGCCGGCACCCCCGTGCCTGCCTACGAACACCTCTTCTACGAAGACACCCGGCGGGGTGCAGAGACCCAGTTGGGCGACGACCGCTACCGGCGCGCCGCGGCGCAGGGCCGTCTCCTCGATCTCGACGCGGCCGTCGAGGCCGCGCTGGTGGCGGTCGACGAGACCGCTCCCAGCCCGTGACGGGCTCAGTCGATGAGCCGGGCGCGAACGACGGTGGCGATGTCGAGTTGTTGCACCTGCCTGATCGCCAGAGCGGCCGCCGCGAGCGCCAGCCCGAGCGCGGGGAGGATCACGACGAAGTTGCCGACCTGCGGGAGCAAGTCGATGCGGAACCAGGCGTCGCCGATTCGGCGGACCAGCGGCCAGGCGATCAGGATCGCCAGCGGCACCGAGAGGGCCGCCGCGGCCGCGGTCTCGAGCAGCACCTCGCCCCCGACGATCAGCGCGATGGGCAGCCGCCCGTAGCCGAGGGCGCGCAGGGTCGCGAACTCGCCCTGCCGGTCGAGATGCGTCAACGCCAGGCTGGAGATCAGGAAGAACGTCCCGACGACCAGGCTGATGATCAGCAACACGTCGAGCAGCTCGGTGAGCTCGGCCATCAGGTCGTCCATTCCCTGCTGGGCGTCGGCCTTCGAGACCACCCGCGCCACGGCCGGGTCGGACCGCAGCCGGTCGGCCGTTTCCGAGTTGCCGACGACGAGCAGGTCCGTGGCCTCCCCCTCGAGGCCCAGCGCGGCCGCCGCCTCGTCGGCGGGAAGGAAGCTGTCGGCGCCGGCGAGCGTCCGCGCCGTCCCCGACACCACCACGGTCTCGCTCGTCGACGGCGTGACGAGCGTGAGCTCGTCCCCGATCCCGACCCCCAGGCCGTCGGCCGTCTGCTCGCTCACGACGATGCGTCCCGATCCCGGCGGTCCACCGTCGGTGATGTCGAGATGCTGGAGCCGTGACCTCGCCGGGACGCCGACCAGGCGCACGCTCTCGGGCTGCCGGCTGTCGACTTCGAGCTGCGCGAATCCCTGCACGATCGGCTCGACCGCGTCGGCGCCGCTGTCGCGCCCGATCGCCGTGGCCTCGGACTCGGGGAGCGGCGCGGCCAGGTCGACCGTGTGGGTCCAACGCTGCGCGTCGAGGGTCGACGCGACGGAGCGGGTCGCGGACGTCGCGACGATGTTGAGCGCGGCGCCGAGTCCGATGGCAGCCCCGACGCTCACCACCGTCGCGAGGGTGAGCACGGGCCGGCGGATGAGGCTGCGTGCGGCGTAGGTGGCCGTCTCGCCGCCGGCGGCTGTCGTCCGTTCCAGCCAGCCCGGCAGGTGGAAGGAGGTCGGGGACTCACCTCGCATCGCCTCGGTCGGTTCGAGCCGCGTGAGCTGCAAGGCGGGCAGCAGGGCCGCCAGAAGGGTGGCCCCCAGCGCGAGGCCCACAGCGACCACCAGCGGCCACACCGCGAGCGAATGCGTGACCGTGGGGAAGCCGACGGCGCGCGAGTAGACGCCGGCGACGAGCGCGCCGACGCCGACGGTCACGCCGATCGAGAGAACCGCGCCGGCGACGCCGAGCACGGCGGCCGGGGCGAGCACCGCCAGCACGACCGTGCGCCGCGAGTAGCCCAACGCCAGCAGGCTGCCGAGCTCGCGCCGCTGCGCGTGGACGAGCCGGCGGAGGCTCAGCATGATCAGCAGCAGGCCGATGACCGCGAACATCGCCCCGAGCACGGGCGTGAACGTCGAGAACGCCTCGACGTCGGCGTCGGTGAAGCGAGTGCTGAACTGCTCGTCCCGGGGGGTCAGGCGTTGCACAGACAGTCCGTCCGCGACCTGCAGCTGACGGTCGAGCGGTGTGCCGGGCGGGAAGTCCACCGCGA
Source organism: uncultured Burkholderiales bacterium (assembly GCA_964424125.1). Lineage (GTDB taxonomy): Bacteria > Actinomycetota > Acidimicrobiia > IMCC26256 > JAOSJL01 > CAYRHS01. The sequence continues at coordinate 1,147 of CAYRHS010000094.1, read as the reverse complement.
GGTCGTTGGCGACGTCGCCGCTTGCGACGAGCTCCTGGAGCCCGTCGCGCGGTAGGAACACCACGGCCAGGGAGCCGGGCTGCGGGATCAAGTAGCTGGGATCGGCGGAGGCCAGCAGGTACTCGGGGCTCCGCGTCACTCCCCGCACCCGTATGGTCAGCGGCCGACCGCCGAGGTTCAGCGACAGCTCGTCGCCGACCTTCAGCTTCGCTTCGTGGGCGAAGTCCGCCTCGACCAGCGCGCCGTCCGGCTTCGACGAGGACAGGGGTTCACCGTCGAGCACGGCCAGCTGGTTCAGCGTCGTGTCGGGGGGCATCCCGACGACCTCCGCGGCCGTCTCGCCGGTCGCCTCGGCCTGTGCCGACCCGTCGAGGATGAGTCGCGCCTCGCTATCGGTCGCCCCGGCGTCGGCCGCGTGGCTCGTGAGCTCGCCTGGCGGGACTGCCTTGGTGAGGCGGACGTCCAGGTCGGCCAGGCCGTAGTCGCGATAGAACGCGTCACGAGTGGCTCGCACGTTGTCGAGCGCGAGGCTGACGCCCGCGGCGACCCCGGATCCGGCGCCGATCACGATGACCACCAGCAGCGCGCGCAGGCCCATGACGCGCAGGTCGCGCCAGGCCTTGCGCGCGAAGATCATCGAGGATCTTCCGCGACGATCTTCCCCGCCGAGAGCCGCACGACCCGGCTGCCGACCGCGGCGACCGCGGGATCGTGGCTGGCGACGACGAAGGTGATGCCGGTGTCGGTGTTGAGCCCGCGCATGAGGTCAAGCACGTCGGCGGCGGTGGCCTCGTCGAGATTGCCCGTGGGTTCGTCGGCGAGCACGAGTCGAGGCTGTTTGGCGAGCGCGCGGGCGATGGCGACGCGCTGTTGCTCGCCACCCGAGAGCTGACTCGGGAACTTGTCCTCCGCGTGCTCGAGCCCGACCCGACCCAGGAAGGAGCGTCCGCGCGCTCGCGCCTCCTCGCGAGGGATGTCGGCCACGGTGAGGCCGACGGTCACGTTCTCGAGCGCCGTGAGCGTGGGCAGCAGGTTGTAGAACTGGAAGATGAACCCGACGGAGTGCGCCCGGTAATGGGCGCGGTTGCGGCGGCTCGCGCGACCGAGCGCGACTCCGCACGCATGCACGGCGCCGACGTCGGCCGCA
>CAYRHS010000093.1:0-12096 GCA_964424125.1 uncultured Burkholderiales bacterium | reverse complement strand
CACGGGCGAGGACGGCGTCGAGCTCCACGTGCCCGCCGCGGGCGCGCCGGCACTGTGGGATCGGCTGCTCGGCGCGGAGGTGAAGCCGGCCGGCCTCGGTGCCCGCGACACGCTGCGCCTCGAGATGGCGTACCCGCTCCACGGCCACGAGCTCGGGCCGGGGATCACCCCGCTGCAAGCGGACCTCGGCTGGGTGGTGGGTTGGGACAAGGACGACTTCCGCGGCCGCGGCCCCCTCCTCGAGGAACGGGCGCGTGCGGTGACCCGGCGACTCCGCGGTCTGAGCTTCGACGGGCGACGCTTCCCCCGGGAGGGCTACGAGATCCGCGACGACGGCGCGACGACCGGGATCGTCACGAGCGGGAACTTCTCGCCCACGCTCGGGCACGGGATCGCGCTCGGGTTTCTGCCACCCGACGTCGAGACCGGCAGCGGGGTCACGGTCGACGTCCGCGGTCGGCCGCTCCCCGGCACCGTGGTCGAGACACCCTTCGTGCAACACTGATCGGATGCCGGAGGCACGCGAACGATTCGTCGATCGGCACCTCGGCCCGTCGCCGGACGAGCAGCAACGCATGCTCGAGGTCCTCGGTCTCCGTTCGACTGCCGAGCTCGCCGATCGAGTCGTCCCGGAGACGATCCGTGCCCGAACGCCGCTGCAGCTGCCGGAGCCCCTGACCGAGCCCGAGGCCCGCGCCCGGCTCGCGGCGCTCGCCGCGGCCAACGAGGTGTACACGTCGCTCATCGGTACCGGGTACGCCGACACGATCACGCCGCCCGTGATCCAGCGGAACATCGTCGAGAACCCGGCCTGGTACACGGCGTACACGCCCTACCAGCCCGAGATCTCCCAGGGCCGGCTCGAGATGCTGCTCAACTTCCAGACGATGGTCAGCGACCTCACGGGGATGGAGCTCGCGAACGCGTCCCTCCTCGACGAGGGGACGGCGGCCGCGGAAGCGATGGCGATGTTGGCCCGGGTCAATGGCGCCGCCGGATCCGCCTTCGTGGTGGATCGCGATGCCCACCCGCAGACGCTCGACGTGATCGCCACCCGCGCCGAGCCGCTCGGTATCGAGGTCGTGCAGCGGGACCTCGAAGAGCCCGTACCCGAGGGGACCTTCGGGATCCTGGTGCAGTATCCGGGTTCGAGCGGTGCGCTGCGGGACCTCCGTCCCCTGGTGGCACGCGCGCACGACGCCGGCGCGCTGGTGGTGGCGGCGGCCGATCTGCTCGCCCTGACCCTGCTCGTCCCGCCGGGGGAGTGCGGCGCGGACGTCGTGGTGGGCTCGTCGCAGCGCTTCGGCGTACCCCTCGGGTTCGGGGGCCCGCACGCGGCGTTCTTCGCCACCCGCCACGAGTACCGGCGGACGGTGCCCGGCCGCCTGGTCGGCGTCTCGGTCGACAGCGCCGGACGCGAAGCGCTGCGTCTCGCGTTGCAGACCCGCGAGCAGCACATCCGCCGCGAGAAGGCGACGAGCAACATCTGCACGGCCCAGGTGCTCCTCGCGGTGGTCGCGGCGGCGTACGCGATCTACCACGGGCCCGAAGGGCTCCGCGCGATCGCAGCACGGGTGCACGACCACACCCGGTCCCTCGCGGCCGGGCTGGTTCTGGGCGGGTTCGACGTCACGACCGACCGGTTCTTCGACACGATCTCGGTGCGCGTGCCGGGCCGGGCCGGGGCGATCGCGGCCGCGGCGCGCGACGAGCGCATCAACCTGCGCGTGACCGACGCCGACACGATCGGGATCACCCTCGACGAGACGACGGAGCCCGAGACGGTCGCCGCAGTGGGGCGTGCCCTCGGGATCGAGGATCTCGACCCGGCGGTGAGATCCGACGAGGCGATCCCCGGCGGGCTGCGACGCACCAGCGAGTACCTCACCCACCCGGTGTTCCACGATCACCGGTCGGAGACCCAGATGTTGCGGTATCTGCGCCGCCTCGCGGACCGCGACCTGGCGCTCGACCGCACGATGATCCCACTCGGGTCCTGCACGATGAAGCTGAACGCGACGACCGAGATGGAACCGATCACCTGGCCTGGCTTCGCGGCGCTTCATCCCTTCGCGCCGCTCGACCAGGCCGCGGGGTACCGGCAGCTCTTCACCGACCTCGAGGCGTGGCTGTGCGAGATCACCGGCTATGACGCGGTGTCGCTGCAACCGAACGCGGGGTCTCAGGGCGAGTTCGCGGGTCTGCTCGCCATCCGCCGGTTCCATCGAGAGCAGGGCGACGGCGAGCGGGACGTCTGTCTCATCCCCGCCTCCGCGCACGGCACCAACGCCGCCAGCGCGGCGATGGCGGGGCTCCGGGTGGTCGTGGTCGACTGCGACGAGGACGGCAACGTCGACGTCGAGGACCTGAAGCGCAAAGCGGACGAGCACGCCGATCGGCTGGCGGCGCTGATGGTCACGTACCCGTCGACCCACGGCGTGTTCGAGTCACAGATCGTCGAGGTCTGCGACCTGGTCCACGAGTACGGGGGCCAGGTGTACCTCGACGGCGCCAATCTGAACGCGCTGATCGGCCTGGCGAAGCCGGGGGAGTTCGGCGCCGACGTCTCGCACCTGAACCTGCACAAGACCTTCTGCATCCCCCACGGTGGGGGAGGACCGGGGGTGGGACCCATCGGCGTCCGGGCCCACCTCGCTCCCTACCTCCCGGGCCACGGCCAAGTGCCCGAGGCCGGCCCGGTCGACGGTGCGGGCGTCATCTCGGCCGCCCCGTGGGGATCGGCGGGCATCCTGCCCATCTCCTGGGCCTACATCGCGCTGACCGGTGCCGAGGGCCTGCGCGCCGCGACGGACACGGCACTGCTCACGGCCAACTACGTCGCCCGCCGACTGGGGGAGCACTTCCCGGTCCTCTACACGGGCCGCGGCGGCTGGGTTGCGCACGAGTGCATCCTCGACCTGCGCGCGATCACGCGCGCGACGGGGGTGACCGTCGACGACGTCGCCAAGCGGCTCGTCGACCACGGCATCCACGCCCCGACCGTGTCGTTCCCCGTCGCGGGGACGCTCATGGTGGAGCCCACCGAGTCGGAGGACCTGCGGGAGCTCGATCGCTTCTGCGCGGCGATGATCGAGATCAGAGCCGAGATCGGTCGCATCGAGCGGGGGGAGTGGTCGGTCGAGGAGAGCGCGCTTCGCCACGCGCCCCATCCCGCCGAGGACCTGCTCGGGAGCTGGGAGCGTCCCTACAGTCGGGAGGAGGCCGCCTACCCCGTCCCGGGGCTCCGCTCGGCCAAGTACTGGCCACCCGTGAGCCGCATCGACGGCGCCTACGGCGACCGGCACGTGGTCTGCACCTGCCCGCCGCTGGAGGCGTACCGCTAAGGGAGGCCTCGCGGCCGACGATGCGATCGATCGATGATCCCGATGACGAGAAACCGCCGGATCGCGGTCGGCCTGCTGGCGTTGGTGGCCGTCGCGGCCGCCTCGTGCGGAAACGATGCCGGCTCCTCTTCGACGGCGACCAGCGGTCCGGAGACGAGCGCAGCTTCGGAGACGACGACGGCCGCGGGCGAGACGAGCTATGCGGTCGTCGACACGGGGCAGGTGCGGTGCTACGACGACGCGGTCGAGATCACCTGCCCGGCGGCGGAGGAGGCGTTCTTCGGCCAGGACGCCGAGTACGGAGGGAACGCTCCCTCCTACACCGACAACGGCGACGGCACGGTCACCGACAAGGTCACCGGCCTCGTCTGGCAGCAGGTCGACAACGGCGAAGGCGTCGACTGGGGGAGCGCGCTCTCCTATTGCGACGCGCTCGCGCTCGGCGGCGAGACCGACTGGCGCCTCCCCGACGCCAAGACGCTCCAGAGCATCGTGGACTACTCCCGTCCCCGGACACCACCGACTCCGCCGCCATCGACCCGGTGTTCGAGACGACGTCGATCACCAACGAGGCCGGTGAAGCGGACTTCCCCGCGTACTGGACCAGCACCACCCACGTGGCCTACCCGGACAACGGCAGCAATGCCGCGTACGTGACCTTCGGGCGTGCGCTCGGCTACCAGACGGCGCCTGGATCGACGTCCACGGCGCCGGCGCCCAGCGGAGCGAGCCGAAGGTCGGTGACGCGAGCGAGTACCCGACCGGGCACGGCCCCCAGGGTGACGCCGTGCGGATCGAGAACCACGTGCGCTGCGTGCGCGGTGGGGCAGAGCTCACCGAGTGAGGCTCGGTGCGACGTCCGAGGCTTACTTTACATAACGAAGATTATGGGCGGTCGAGCTCGAGCCGAGAGGGGCTGAGTATCGTCGCCGATCGTGACCGATCCCCACGAGTACGGAAGCTTCCCGCTGCGGACGTTCCTGGAGATGGAGGTCGAGACGCCGGAGGCGGGGCGCGGCCGGGCCCGGGTACACGTCGACGACCGCCACCGGAACCCGAACGGCGTGGTCCACGGTGGCGTGGTCTTCACGCTGGTGGATACGTCGATGGGCGGAGCGGCGCTGAGCGTCCTGGACCCCGGCGAGGTGCCGGCGTCGATCGAGGTGAGTCTGCGGTTCCTGCGGGCGGTGGCGGCGGGCGAGCTGGTGGTCGACACCCGGGTGCTCCGGCGGGGACGGCGGGTCGTACAGCTCGAGTCGGAGGTCCGGGACGGGGAGGGGACGCTGGTGGCGACCGGCGCGGGATCGTTCGCGGTCATCCCCACGCCGAGCAGTCCCCCGCCCCACTGAACCGGCCGGTCAGGCGGGAAGCACCCCGTGGGCACGGAGGTAGTCGGGGAGCCCGGGGGGCATCGGCAGAGCCGGCACGGCCTCCAGCGGGTACCAGCGGACCTCGTCGGCGTCGTCCCCGGCGTCGGGATCGCCCGCGTCGGTCCCGACGCGGGCGAGGAAGTTCAGGATCACGAAGTGGTAGGGCGCCGGGCTCGACCCTCGCCGTTCGTCCCAACCCACGAATGCCTCGACGTCGACGTCGAGCCCGGTCTCCTCACGCACCTCGCGTCGGAGCGCGTCGCGCAGCGCCTCGCCGAAGTGGACCCGACCGCCCGGGAGTGCCCAGGTCCCCTGGTCGGGCGGACGACCACGTCGGACGAGCAACAGCTCGTCGCCGCGGCGGATGAGCGCGCTCACCGCGACCTCGACGTGAGGTCGTTCCCGGGTCATTCGTCCTCGAGCCGGCGGTGCATGATCAGCGCGCGGGCGGTGAACCCGGCGGACTCGAAGAAGTTCTTGGCTTCACGATCCCCGGGAAGGGCACGCGCGTCGACGCCGTCACAGCCCCGCGCCGCGCAGAACTCCAGCGCGGCGCCGAGGAGGCGCTCCCCCACCCCGATCCCCCGCGCCTCGGGCTCGACGTACAGCTCGTCCACGTGACCGAGTGACGTCCCGTCCGCGAGCTCCTCGATCTCGACCGTCGCGAAGCCGACCAGGCTCTCGTCGATCGTTCCCGCGAGGACGGTGGCGTCGTCGCGCGCCAGCAACGCGGCGTAGGCATCCTCGAGCGGTTCGGGCCGAGCCTCACGTCGCTGCCAGCGATCGCCACCGCGGATGCGGGCGAGCTCGGAACGAAGAGCACGAGCGAGTGCGGCGATGGTCGCCAGCTCGGCCGGCTGCGCCGGACGCGCGCCCTCCACTCAGTCGCGGAGCTGTTCGATGCGGCCGAGGATCGTCTTGCGACCCCGGTGGGCGCTCTCGTACGCGCGCACTGCCTCGAGCTCGTCGCGGGAGAGGCCGGCGAGGCGATCGACGACCTGGGTGGCCGCGAGCGCGTCGTAGTCGGGGATCGCCAGCTTCGCGGCCTCGTCGGAGCTCGTGGCCGTGACCGGGGCCGGACGGGCCGCCCCGTTGCCGCTGGGCGCGCTGGGCGGCGTCGCTTCGGGTTCGGGCGCGGGGCGAGGCCCGAGGTTCCCGAGACCGGCGAGCGCCTCGCTCGCCCGCGCCCGGGCCTCCTCGAGCTGCTTCTCGAGGAACGACGGACCCGCGACCGACGCCATCTGGCCGACGGAGCGCGCCCGGGCGATCTGCTCCTCGATCTGCTCCTGGCGATCGGCGAGCTCGGAACGACCGCGGGAGACGCACATGGCCACGAAGCCCGGAAGGAAGTCGCGCGCGAGCGACATCGCGCCCAACGGCGCGTAGACCAGGAGCTCGGTCGCGCCCAGCTTGGCGTTCGGGCTCGTCTTGGCCATGGGAACTCCCCTTCCGCCGCCGAGTCTAGGAACGGCGCCGGGCGCGGACGAAACCGAACCCGAAGGCTCCGAGCGTGACGATCAAGGTCAACGCCGGCACCCAATCGCCGAAGCGAACGTAGGGGGTGTCACCGGTGGTCGTCGTGACGCTGCCTTCGACCGCCGCGACGTCGAAGAGCCCGGTGGTCTCGAGGATGTCACCGTCGGCGTCGATGACCGCGGTGATCCCCGAGATGGCCGAGTGGAGGACGGGGCGTCCGGTCTCGACGGCGCGCATCTGGCTCAGGGCGACGTGCTGCTCCGAGTTCTGCGATCGGCGGTAGCTCCGGTTGTTGGTCTGCACGACCATCAGCTCGGCGCCGGCCCGGACGGTGTCTCGGTACTCGGGCCCGAACGCGGACTCGAAGCAGATGACGTTCCCGATCGTGTGCCCCGCGACATCGAAGATCCCGAGTTCGTCCCCGCCGCGAAAGTCCCGCGGCACCTGGTCGAGCGCGCCGATGAAGTCGAGGTAGTCGCGCCCCGGCACGTACTCGCCGAAGGGCACGACGTGGCGCTTGACGTAGGTTCCCTCGAGTTCCCCGTCGGGGCGGTACAGGAAGTCGGTGTTCTCGAGCTCGTCGTGGTCGACTTCGACCGACGCGTTCGCGAGGACCCAGGCGTCATGGGCGCGGGCGAGATCCGTCAACTCGTCGTCCAGCGCGCCCAGGTCGTCGCCGGGCACGTTCGGGTCGAGACGAGGGTCCTCGTCGAGGCTCGACTCGGGGAAGACGATCAGGTCGTAGTCTCCCTCGAGCCGGTCGGCGAGGAGCAGGTGGTTCCGGGGCAAGTATCGCGCGTTCAGCTCCTGGGCGGTCAGATCCCGGTTGAGGTCGTTGGCCTGGAGCAGCGCGAACGACAGCTCGCCCGTCGGTCTGGGCTCGAAACGCGCGAGCCAAGCCGCGCTGGTCAGGACGACAAGCGCGAGCAACCCCGCCAGGGAGCGGCCCAGATCGCGCCGTGCGGTGGGGGCTGATCGGGCGCGGTACGCGAGGAGTGCTTCGAGAAGGAACGCATTGGTGGCCACCACCGCGTAGCTGACGAGCAGCACGCCTCCCCACGAGGCGAGGGTGCGCACGAGCCCGATGCCGTGGAACGCGTAGCCGACCTCACCCCACGAGAAGCCGCCGAGCGGCTGGCGGCCCATGCTCGCCTCGACGGTCACCCAGACCGCGGCCGTGAGCCACGGCGACCGGAGGCGGAGGCGCGCGAGCCAGGCGACGAGCGCGCCGATGAGCGCCCATTGGGCCGCCAGCACCGCGACGAACGGGACCACGGCGAAGGGCCCGAAGAAGAACACCCACGAGAGGAGCAGTGAGAAGTAGACGACACCGGCGACGAACCCGTAGCGCGCGGCCCGGCCCGCGCCGGCGTCGCGCCAGACCCAGAGGAGCGGGACGAGGGCGACGAAGGCCACCCACCCCAAGTCGAACGGCGGCATCGCCGCGAACACGGCGATGCCGGTGACGATGCTGGCCGCGAGCGGTGTCCACCATCGCCGCCCGATCGACGGGACGGTCTCGCGATCTCCGGTCGCGGCTGACGCCGCGGTGGTCACGCGCAGTCCCGGCAGAGCTGCGCTTCCTCGTCGGCGAGTTGGTTGCGAGGCAGGACGAGGAAACAGGACTGGCAGAGGAACTCGTCCTGGCTTCGCGGCGTGATCCGCCGACCGCCCGTGGCGTCGGCTTCTTCCTCGTCCTCTTCGTCGTCCGGACTGGCCGTGCGCTCGCGCAGGACGACATCGAGGGGTTCCTCGACGTCGTCGGGATGGAGCTCCTCGTCGAGATCGAGCGCCTCGTCGTCATCGGCCGGTGCCGCCGTAGCCTTGGAGACCTTCGTCGCGACCGGGGCGTCCTTGTCCTCTTCTTCGTCGTCCTCCGAGTCCTCCTCGACGAGCGCGGTGTCGTCGTCCGCGTCGAGGGCGTCGACGTCCACGTCGTCGTCGAGCTCCAGATCCTCCTCGTCGTCGAGATCGATCGACTCGTCGTCGAGGGGGTCGTCGTCCAGATCCTCGTCACTCATGCTGGTGCCGGTGGCCATGCGGGGCCGCTCCTGGGCGCTTGTTCGACGGCTGCCATCGCGAGATGAGGCCGGCCAGGCGGTCGTCAGGCGGTCGCGGGCGCGGAGTATAACCGTGCTCCCCGGTCGTTCTCGCGCAACTCCCGAACGTGCCCTCGGGACGGCGCATTCCCGGCCCCGCGGCAGCAGGCTGGGGATTGCTGGAAGCCGGTGGAAGGGGTCCAGGAGACCGTTGGGGCCACTGTTTGGCCCGGTCTGCGCGGCAGACGGGTTATTCCAGTGTTCTCTACTTGGCCTCCTGGACCCCCAAGTCCCCGGCGACGCCCACGACCGGAGGGGCGCAGGGACGCCGCGTAGTACGCCTCATGCGGGGCCCTGCTGTCAAGCGGGAGCAAGGCGTCGCGCACCGGCCTGACCAGCACCGTCGCGCGTCGGGGCTGGTCAGGCGGACGCCGATTTTTTCGGCGGGAGAGCGCCGGCCGGCGTCAGACTCGCGGCACGAGCCGGCGTGCCTCCGCGGCGCGCTCGGCCTCGAGCCGCTCGAGCTCGGGTTCGTCATGGTCCACGAAGCTCATGGCCGTCGCGAGCACGCGATGACCGGCCCGCTCGGAGATGAGTCGGTGCATCTCCTGGACCACGCGGCGGTAGGCGGGGTGGCCCTGAGGCGTGGAGCGGAGCTCGAGAACGTGCATCGCTTCCCGCGCGTTCATCTGCATCACGAAACGGATCCGGAAGCCGAGCGCGACCGCGTAGGTGGCCTGGAGGGGGAAGTCGTCGCGGAGCTCGTCGTAGAGCGCCGCCGACCGTTCCATCGCATCCGTGTAGCGCGCGTCGACCCCCGCGTCCCGAACCGCCTCCGGGATCTCGTACCCGTGGCGGGTCGTGAGTGGCTGCCAGTCGATGGTGAGCATCCGGTGGCGCTGCAGGTCACGGAACGCCCCGTAGTCGCAGAGCACGTCGAACCGATATCCGACGCGCTCGAAGGCTCGGCCGGGTCGATGGCGCCGGTTGGTCCGCTCCCCCACGTACGCACGCACGAGGGCGAGCTTCTCCTCCGTCGAGAGCCGCCGGACCCGTTCGAAGACCTGCGCCTCGGGGAGGTCGGTGTACGGGTAGCAGATCGCAGCCAGCACCTTGTCCTCGCCCTCCGGATCCCAGTCCAGCAGCGTCACCGCGGGCGCCGGATCGGGCCGGTCGTCGGCGAAGAGCGCGGCCGCGGCCGCAGCCGTGTCGTCGCTGGTCTCGGCGAGGTACTGGCTCCAGGCGACACCCCGGTCGGCGCGGTCGACGCGGGTGAGGAACGAAGGGATCACCTTGCGCAGCTCGTGGAGCATCATGTCCGCGTAGTCCCGGGCCTCCGCCAGCGGATGGGCGCGCATGCGGAGCAGCAGCGCCTCGTACGCCTGGCCGGTGCCGTAGATGCCCACGTTCGACAACGTCGCGGCGGGAAGGACGCCGCGCAGCGCGTCGCAGGCCTTGGCCTTCACGCTCTGCTTGTAGACGAAGTCGGAGTCGGCCGGATCCTTCGGGAAGGTCTCGCGCGCCCAGTCCATCATCACGGGCAACAACTGGCTGTAGGTCTCGAAGCATGCGTCCATCTCCGCGACGTAGCGCGCGCCGAGCGGCGACTTCAGTACGTCGGGGTCGCGTCGGTAGCGGTACCGGCCGCCCAACCGGATGTCGTACGGGATGTAGCGCGTGGACTGCTCGAGGTAGGCCATGAGGCGACCCCACTCGAGGATCTTGGTGAGCACGTTCGAAGCCTGCTCGCAGGCGAGGTGGACGCCACCGAGCTGCGCGACCGAGTCGTCACCGTATTCGAAGAAGATGCGGTCGTAGAGCTCTTCGGCCCGGCGCAGTCCGATCGTGGCGTCCACGGAGAGATCGCCAGTGAGGTCGAGCTCGCCGACGAACTCGTCGAGGAACAGCCGGCGGAGGCTCTTGGGCGAGCGCGAGTATCGAGCGAAGAGTGCCCCTTTGACCACCTCGGGTAGGTTGACGAGTGCGAAAACGGGGCCGTCGAGATTCGTGAAGTACGGACGGAGGACGGCCCGCTCTTCGTCGCCGAAGCGCTCCTCCACGTAGGACATGGAGCGCCGATCCTACTGGCGCGAACTCGCCTCCTCGGGGACCGCGCCGCCAGCGGCCACACGGGCTCCAGGTCCCGGCGGCCCGTGCCGAGCGAGGCGGAGTCCGGCGGGCTCCGCCTCGCCGCCGGTCGTCTCCGGCGCGCTCAGACGAGCACGCGCGCGACGTTCGGCAACACGGCCAGGCTCAGGCGCCGGGTCGGGGCGCGAGGGACTGCGTCGGCCTCGAACGCCAGGATGCTGGACTCGGCCGCGATCTCGACGCTGCGGCCACGGTGCTCGAAGATCCTCGGGTGGGGTACGTGGTCGCCGGTCGCGAGGCGTTGCCGCATCGCGATCCGTTCGTCACGGCGGAGCGCGTAGACCTGGACCTCGACGTGCCCGTCCCCCGGATGAGCGCACGGTGCCACATCGTGGCCACGGAGGAACTCGCCGTTCGCCACGACCACCCCGGATGCTCGTCCGGCGAAGCGGACGCGGCCGTCGATCTCCACCCGGAGTCGGGGGGCTCGTGCCCACCAGCCCAGGTGATCCGGCGGCGTGCCGAGCACCACCGTGTTGATCGCGAGCAGCTCCGTTGGCGGAGGAGCCGGGCGGCGCGGCCGGGCCGCGAGCCTCGCGTCGCCCGGCTCGGCCACGCACCACAGTCCGTCGAGCGCCACGACCCGCTCCCCCACCGGTGCCCGCCCGGGAGTGAGTCCCAGGACGCGAGCAAGATCGGACGACTCGTCGGGCACGAACTCGAAGGCGCGTCCGCGTGCCCGTTGGGCGGCCAGCGCGAGCTCGGCATCGAGCCCCGCCACCCGCTGCGGGGGCTGGTCGCCCGGGGATTCCTCCCAGGGCGCTCCTCGGGTCACGCCCGGCAATTCAGCGCCCCGCGCCGGGGGTCGACGCGGCGACGATGCCGCGCTGGCACCGGCCAGCGGCTTCACGTGCCGTCGCCTGCACCTCGCCGTCCGCCACGTCCCCGACTTGTCGGAGCAGGTCCACGATCTGCTTGACGACGCGCACGAAGTCCCCGCCCACGAGGTCGTCCGCCAGGACGTCGGCCAGGTCGTCACCTCGGACCCACTCCGCCGCCTGGTGCACGAAGCCGGGATCGGGCGGGCGGGTGGCACGGAGTCCGGCATCGGACTCCGCCGCCGTGAGATCGCGCCAGATGTCGGACAGGGTCCCGTAGGCGTCGCGGACCCGAGGTCCGGGCCAGGTCATCCGCCGCGGCTCGTCCTCGCCCCGGGTCTCGAAGGTGAAGCAGGAGACGACGGCAGCCAACTCGCCGGGATCCAGTCCCACGAACACGTCCTCGGCCAGGCACTCGGAGATGACCAGGTCCATCTCGGCGTAGAGGCGGGCCAATCGCTCTCCTCTGGCGGTGAGGGTCCAGGCGTCGACGTGGTTCCAGGACTCGAGGATGCCGAGCACTCGTTCGAACTCTCGATCGAGGCTGTTCGTCCGGCGACGGATCCGACGCTCGAGCCGCGCGAGCTGACGCTCGAGCCGCGTCGGCATCTCGCCACCGTGCTGCTTGCGCTCGACCTCGCGTTGTTTCCCCTCGAGCTGCCGTTCGAGTGCGACGACGTCACGGTCCGTCTGGTACTGCGCGAACGACAGTCGAAGCAGTTGCAGCGCTTCGTCACGCGGGTAGCGGTGAACGAGGTTCGCGGCCATGTTGTAGGTGGGGCGGAAGGACGAACGCAGCTCGTAGGTTCGCCGGCCGGCCAGCGCTGCGACCTGGTGGAAGGACACGAAGCGGTTCCAGCACACGAACACGTGTCCGACCTCGTCGATCCCCCGCCGGCCG
>CAYRHS010000092.1:4799-12307 GCA_964424125.1 uncultured Burkholderiales bacterium | reverse complement strand
CTGTTGCGACCGTCCGAGGCGCTCGCCGCCGTTCGTCGGGTTCCCGGTGCGGCGCAGGCCGTGACCGGGGAGCTGGACGTCGCCGCCGTGCTCGATCGGCGCGACGCGATCACCGCGCACTGGGACGACAAGTACCAGGTGCAGTGGGTCGACGGCGTCGACGCCGAGCTCGTGCGCGGTCGCGGGCGGCTCGCGGGGGAGCGACGCGTCGAGGTTGACCAGCGTGACGGGTCCACGCGCAAGCTCACCGCGTCGAAGGCGGTCGTCGTCGCCACGGGCTCGCTCGCCGCGATCCCGCCCGTGTCCGGTTTGCGCGACGTGAAGACGTGGGACAACCGTGACATCACGTCCGCCGAGGAGGCTCCCCGCAGCCTCTTCGTGCTCGGCGGCGGCGTGGTCGGCTGCGAGATGGCTCAGGCCTGGCACTCGCTCGGCACCGAGACGGTGATCCTCGCCGAGGCCCTCGACCGGCTCCTTCCCAACGAGGAGCCGTTCGCGAGCGGGGAGCTGACGGCCGCGATGGAATCGCAGGGCATCACGGTGCGTACCGGATCCTCGGGCCGGGCCGGCCGTGTCGACCGGGAGGGTGACGGGCCGGTGGCCGTGACGATGGACGACGGCGCCCGGTTCACGGCCGACGAGATCCTCGTCGCGGCCGGACGCCGACCCGCCACCGAAGACCTCGGCCTGGAGACCGTCGGGCTCGAGCCGGGGAAGTGGATCGAGGTCGACGACCACCTCCGCGTCCGAGGCGTCGACGGAGGCTGGCTGTACGCCGCGGGCGACGTGAACGGTCGTGCCCTGCTCACGCACATGGGCAAGTACCAGGCGCGAATCGTCGGCGACGTGATCGTCGGCAAGGACATCGAGGCCTGGGCCGACAACCGAGCGGTCCCGAGCGTCGCGTTCACCGAGCCGCAGGTCGCCTCGGTCGGGATGAAGGTGCAGGAGGCACGTGACGCGGGCCTGGACGTCGCGGTGGTCCAGCACGCGACCGGCGCGGTGGCGGGCGCGGCCGTCTTCGGCAAGGGGATCGAGGGAACCTGCCAGCTCGTGATCGACGAAGACCGGGAGGTCGTCGTGGGCGCGACGTTCACCGGTCCCGGCGTGCAGGAGATGCTGCACGCGGCGACGATCGCTGTCGCCGGCGAGGTGCCGCTCGAGCTGATCTGGCACTCCGTACCCGCCTTCCCGACGATCAGCGAGGTGTGGCTGCGTCTCCTGGAGGAGTACAAGTACGGCCTCTGAGGCCTCGTTGAGGTCCTCCCGGTACCGTGGGTCCGTGGCCCGCGTGGACGGACTCGTATGGCAGGCCTCGCTGCTCGACGCCGTCGATCCGGTGGCCGGTGTGTCGAGTGGACGAGCCCCGGCTGACGGCCGACGGGCTCGACGCCGACGGTCGGGGACTGGTCCCGGTGCTCGACGAGATGCGCGCCGCGCTCGACTGCCGCTACGAGCGCGACTTCGATTCCATCCACCTCGCCCTCTACCGCGACGGGCGGGACAGCGTCGCCTGGCACGGTGATCGGATCGCACGCACCATCACCGACCCGGTGATCGCGGTGCTCGGGCTGGGCGAGCCGCGCCGGTTCCTCCTGCGGCCTCAGGGGGGCGGGGGAGGAACCCGTCGGTTCCGCCTCGGCGCGGGCGACCTGCTGGTCATGGGCGGAGCGACGCAGGAGCGATGGCAACATTCCGTCCCGAAGACGGCACGTGCCGGTGCCCGGATGAGCGTCGGCTTCCGCCACTCGCGCGAAACGCGCTGATCGACACCCCCCGGACCCGGCGGAGGGCGGTCGGGTCGTCTACGATCCGCTCCCGGATGTCACCCGAATGTGAATGGAAGGAACCGCCGTGTTGAGTCTGGCCGACTTCAGTCTCGGGGACCTGCTCCTCGGGGTGCTCTGGATCTTCGGGTTCGTCATCTTCTTCTGGCTGCTCATCACGATCTTTTCCGACCTGTGGCGTGACCACGAGATGTCGGGGTGGGGGAAGGCCGCCTGGGTCCTGTTCGTGATCATCTTCCCGTTCATCGGGATCCTGATCTACCTGATCGTGCGGGGCGGCGGGATGTCGCAGCGCGCGCTGGCGGAGCAGAAGCGAGCCAGGGCCGAGTTCGATCAGTACGTCCGCGAGACCGCCGGCGGCGGCGGCGGCGGTGGCGGCACGGCCGACGAGCTGGACAAGCTCGCCGGGCTGCGCGACAAGGGCGTGATCAGCCAGGAGGAGTTCGACGCCCAGAAGCGCAAGCTCCTGGCCTGAATCTCACGACTCGGACCGCGTCGGCTCCCGGTGCGGGGGCCGACGCGGGTACAGCGGTGCGGCGTCGAAGTGGTGGCGTGGCCCCGACCACGGCGCCGGCGGCGCGGCAACGAGATCGGCGATGCCGTACGCGGCGCGTTCGTAGTTGACGCGCCAGCCCTTGAAGTGCGGCCAGGCCTCTTCGGCACTGCGCTCCATGGGGAAGCCGTAGTCACGCAGGTCCTCGACCGCCTGCGCGAACTCGTCGTAGGTCAGCTCGATGGGGTCGTCCGGTCGCGGGTTCTCGTTCACCTCGAGGGCGAGCGTCTCGGCCACACCCCGCAGCGTTGTGAAGCCCATCCGCAGACAGAGCCGAGCCTCGTGGGGAGCGCTTTCGGGCGAAACCGCGAGATGGATCGCCGCCGCGTCCAGGACCGCGAGATGGGCGACGATCCACGACCGCAGCGGATGGGGGGAGCGGAACATCACGAGCACCGGGTAGCTCGTGTGCGTCTCCGCTACGTCGGCTGCCCACTGTTCCCAGATGGCGTAGAGCGCCGCGAGCTGGTCGACGACGAAGACGAGCTGCTGCCTCGCCAGCAGTTCCGGTCCCCACGGCGGATCGCCGGCCCGACTCTCGAGGAGCGTGACGGCTTCCTCGCGCCGGTTGAACGCGCCGTAGATCGTGGGCAGATACGCGATGAGCAACGTGATGACCCCGAAGCCCGCCACGCCGGCGGCGAGATCCACCGCAGTGGGTGCGGCTGAGTCGGTCGCCTGGAAGCCGAGCGTGAGCAGCGAGGAGCCTGACTCGCGGATCGCGTTCCCCACGTGACCGTCGAGGTAGGGGAGCAGGATCAGCGCGAAGCCGAACCCGAGCAGCGTGAGCCAGCTCACGAGCTCGGCGAGCAGGAACACCGGGCCCTGGAGCGCGAGGAGCCGGTCGGTTCCCCCGTAGGAACGGATGGGCCGGCTGCACGCGGCGAAGAGCCGGTAGCTCAGCCGGGCGAGCAGTCGCGAAAGCAGGGAGCTCTCGCCCCGGGGGAGCAGCAGCGTGTGGAGGATGCTGCTCCCCGTTCCCAGGACGACGACGATCCCGATCCCGAAGCCAATCCATTCGGCCAACTGCCACCTGCCCTGTCGGCACGTTCCGGGAGCGAGCGGCCACGGTAATCGGGCGCGGCGCGCTCGGGTGGTTTCGGATCTCTGCATGGTAAGTATCTCTGATAGAGATGCTTATGGATGCTATGATCATACAATTCGATCTGTTCGTGGTGGGGGGTCGGCCCGGACGACGAGGAGCGAGACGAGCAGGGAGGACACCATGGCCACGAGGCCCGTGTACTACATGGAGGAGCCACGGCTCGCCCGGTGGTTGTTCGGGTCGAGCCAGGCGGCCTGGATCTGGCTCGTCGCCCGCATCTGGCTGGGCTGGGAGTGGTTCCAATCCGGCTGGGGCAAGGTGTTCGGCGGCAACATCACCTGGAAGTTCTGGGACTGGGGTCACTCCGCCTACAGCCTGACGGGTGACGCCAACATCGGCTGGATCCGCAGCGGCACCGTGGTCGGTCCCGACGGGATGGAGCAGCATCGGGCCATCGGCGACTCCGTCGCCGGGTACGCCTCGAACGCCATCCAGAACTCCCAGGGTCCGCACCCGGACGTCGCGTACAGCTGGTACGTCGACTTCCTCAAATGGATCCAGCACACCGCCGCCCCCGTGTTCGCGTACGTCGTCGCCTTCGGTGAGGTCATCATCGGCATCGCCCTGATCCTGGGCCTCTTCACCGGGATCTTCGCGTTCCTCGGGATGATCCTGAACTTCTCGTACGTCTTCGGGGGCAGTGCCGGCGTCAACCCGGCCATGATCGTCGTCTCCATCGGCATCGTCCTGGCGTGGCGCAACGCGGGCTACTACGGCCTGGACCGCTTCGTGTTGCCCGCGTTGGGCACGCCCTGGAAGCCGGGCGAGGTCTTCAACGGAGGAGACACGTCCGACGAGAAGGTCCCCGTCGCGCCCACCTGAGTCGGGGGCGCGGCTTCGCGTCCGCGCCCACACGTGTCGCCCCGAGGTCGCTACCCCGGGGGCCGAGGCGACACAATGGGCGCGGCGCGACGATCGTGAAGGGACGAGATCGTGGATCTCACGGTGGTGGCCATCCCCGGCTACTTCGGGACCATGGCCGCCGAGCACCGCTGGCTCCGGGCCCACGCAGCGGAACGGGGCCCGACCCCCGCCGACTATGAGCGGCGCGACACGATCGCCAGCCTCTCGATGGGCGTCGGCAGCCTTCTGGCACCGCTCGCCCTGCCCAAGCTGTTGGGGCCGATCACGCCGGGCAAGGGCAAGTACGGCACGGCGCTCGTGGCAACGGCCGGTGGCGCAGTGGCGGTGACGACGCTCGCCGATCTGGTGGCGCGCCTCGATGAGTCGGACGCAGCCTCGTCGATCGACCACGATGCCGGCCCGAGGCCCAACAACCGCGCCGCGCGACGACGGACCGGCCGGCTGGCCCGGAAGGTGGCGAACGTCGGCGGCGTCGCTGCGATCGTGGCGGGCGGCCTGGCGATCACGTCCGGGTGGGCGTCGCGCACGACGCCGAAGCGCATGTGGAAGCGGCGCCTCGTCCGAGATCTGGGGAAGGGTCCGCTCGCCCTGGCTGCAGCCACGCTCGCGTGGGACTTCCTCTACTACTGGAACCACCGGTTCATGCACGAGAGCCGCTTCATGTGGGCGATCCACGTCGTGCACCACTCCAGCGAGCACTACAACCTCTCGACCGCGCTCCGTCAGCCGGTGGCCGAGGCGTTCGGGACGTTCCTTCCGTACACGACCCTGGCACTGGTCGGGATCCGCCCGGAGCTGGTCGCCTCGGCGCGGGGGATCAACCTGCTCTACCAGTACTGGATCCACACCGACACGATCCGCAAGCTCGGCCCGGCCGAGAAGGTGCTCAACACACCGTCGAACCACCGTGTGCACCACGGGAGCAATCCTCAGTACCTCGACCGCAACCACGGAAGCATCCTCATCATCTGGGATCGGCTCTTCGGCACCTACGAGCCGGAAGGCGAGCCGGTCGTCTACGGCTTGACGAAGAACATCGACACGTTCGACCCGGTCCGGATCGCCACCCACGAGTACCGGGACATGCTCGGCGACGTGGCGCGCTCGAGGAGTTGGCGAGACCGCCTCTCCTTCGTGTTCCGGGGGCCGGGATGGGCGTCCCGCCGACGGGAGGCCCTCGAGGGTCAGGACGAGGTTGCCTCGACGGCGACGCGGGCCGGCCTCGGTGCCCGCTCGCCCGCGAGGAACCACGTCATGACCGGGACCAGGTAGGCGACCCACACGACGACCTGCTCGAGGGAAGGACGTGGGTCCCACCCGCACAGGCCGGCCAGGATCCGCCCACTCTCGGTGTCGACCGTAAGCCAGTGCAGGCCGGTCACGTCGTAGAGCGCGTTGTTGACCGTGCCCAGATGGCCGGCCGCCTGAAGGAAGAAGACCGCCTTGGCCAAGAGTCCGCCGGCGAAGACGATGAGCAAGATCCCGGTGACGCGAAAGAACGTCCGCATCGCGATCTTCCGGCCCCCCGCGTACACGAAGAACCCCAGCACCCCCGCCGCGACGAGACTCGCGAACCCGCCGACGAAGACGGTCGCGCCGTCGACCGAGACGGCCGCGGCGATCAGGAACAGTGCCGCCTCGATTCCCTCACGCAGCACCGCCACGAAGGCGACCAACATCGCGCCCCTTGCGGCGTTCCGCGACGCCACCGCTTCTTCGATCTGACGGTGGAGGTCGCCGGCGATCATGCGGCTCTGGCGACGCATCCAGAAGATCATCCAGGTGAGCACCACCGCGGCGGTCGCGGAGATCGCGGCGTAGGCCATCAGCTCCGCTTCGCCCTCGAGGCCGCCGATCGTCCAGCGGACCACGAGCCCGATCCCGGTCGCGGTGGCGAGGGCCGCGATGACGCCGCTCCACACCGGCGGAGCGAGGTCCTGGCGTCCGATCTTTCGGAGGTAGGCGAAGACGATCGCCACGATCAGGGCCGCCTCGAACCCTTCCCGCAAGAGGATGACGAACGCCTGGAACATGTGTGCTCCGCCCCCGTGTGCTCGGGCCCGGGTAGTGGCAGTCGCCCGAGGTCGTCACGCTGGGCCCGTCACGGACACCGGGGCGGTGCGGATCGGTACCGTTCTCGCCGTGACGGATGCCCTCACTATCGCACGTGGGTTGCTGGGAGCAGCCGGCGTCGGGGACGGCCCGACACCCGAGCAGCAGGGTCTGATCAAGAATCTGCTGCACGGCTACTTCGGCGTCGACGCCGACGTCGCCACGCTCGATCCACTCGATGCCGTCGGCCTCGCTGCCGCCATCGACGAGCGGGACCGTCGTCGCATCGTGGACCTGCTCGTCGTCGTCGAGTTCTGCCGTCATCCGGCCGTTCCCGCCCAAGCCGACCGCGTGGAGGAGTACGCGCGGGCTCTCGCAGTCGACCAACCGCTGCTCGCCGTCGGGCGTGACGCGCTTATGGACAAGCGGGCCGAGATCATGAAGGACTGGAGCCGGTTCCGGGAAGAGTCCACCATCGAGCCGAGCGTGCGCGCCGCGGACCCTGCGCTCGGTGCCCGATTGCGGGCGCTCGGCAACTGCCCCGCGGGGAGCCTCGGGCGCGCGTACTTCGAGTTCCACGAACGCTGGCAATTGCAGTTCCCGGGCGAGGAGGGTGGCGGCGACGTCGGCCTCGTCGCCCACGACTTCAGTCACGTGCTCGCGGGCTACGAACCGGACGCGCCCGGCGAGCTCGCCCTCCAGGCCATGCTCACGAGCGCCGCCGGTTTCGAGCACCATTTCTCCGCGCTCGTGGCGTCGCTGTCCCTTTACGAGGTGGGGATGGCCGACTTCCCCGGGATCACGGCCAGGGTCGGCGCCGTCGACCGGCCGGGCGCGGCCGCCGAGCTCGCGGAGGCCTTCGTGCGGGGCGCGCAGTGCACGACCGACTTCCAGGCCATTGACCACCTGGCGCGCGCCGAGGATCCGCTCGAGGCCGTGCGCGCCGACTGCGGCATCCCGCCACGGAGCGGGTGACTGCGGCGCCCACCGGCGCCGCTCGACCCCCGACGTTCGCAGTGCCGTGCTGGCGCCCCCGGCAGGATTCGAACCTGCGACACCCGGTTTAGGAAACCGGTGCTCTCTCCCCTGAGCTACGGGGGCGGGGCATGTCGAAAACGCGGTCGAAAACTGCTGGCTGCGGTTCTCG
>CAYRHS010000092.1:0-4699 GCA_964424125.1 uncultured Burkholderiales bacterium | reverse complement strand
TACGGGGGCGGGGCATGTCGAAAACGCGGTCGAAAACTGCTGGCTGCGGTTCTCGGCGCGTCGTTCGTTGGTGAATCTACCGGGCTCCGGCCCGTACTTAGCCGAATCGCTGGCCGTTGGGGCCTCTTCTGCGGTGTCGGAGCGCGCCGGACTCTTGTTTGGCTGGGCTCCGGGAGCTCAGGCGGCTGTCGCCAGCCGGTCGGGCGCTCGTCGTCGGTGGCGGTGCAGCGCGAGTGAGTTGACCATCAGCGCGTAGCCCAAGAGGTTCACGAGCTGGCGGCGATGGCCGAGGCTGTGGGCTCGCCGGAGGTAGAGCGTGTCGTCGAGCGCCCGGTTGATCGACTCTGCGTCGTTGCGTTGCCGGAAGAGCGCAGTGAAGTCGGGGTCCGAAGGCGGGATCGGTCGGACGTTCTCCGGGCGGTTGAGCCGGCGTGCTTCGTCTTCGGCGGTTCCGTGGAGCCGGACGGTGATCGTCTTGCCGCCGTACTCCTCGGGAAGCGCGTAGTGGTTGTACCAGCGGTACCGGTTGGATTTGTCCTTGGTGCGGTGGGTCCGGACTCGGCGGAGCTCGATGAAGTGGATCTGGCCGCGGTCGTCGAGGCGGCCGATCCCGATGGCACCGCCGCGGGCGTAGAGCGTGATCGTGGTGTGTTGGCCGTTGGGGAGCTGCATGACCTTGTCTTCGATGCGAATGGTCTTCTCGACTCGTCGGCCTGCGGCCCGTCGGGGCTTGGTGGCGCCGGCCTTGGCGGCGGTGACCCTGTTGATGGGAAGCAGTCCGAGCTTGCGGAGCAGCTTCTGGTGGTGCGTCCCGCGGAACGCGGTGTCGTAGACGGCGCCGATTGCGCCAGGAGCGTGCGGTGCGAGTCGTTCGATGCAGCCGAGCGCCACGCTGGCTTCGGCACCCGGGTCCGACGTGTTCGAAGTTCAGGATCATCCGGCTGTGTTCGGGTTCACCGCGGGCGGCGATGAGGACGAACTTGGTTCCCCAAGCAGTCTCGCCGGTGCCCTCGAAGTGCAGCCCCGCGTCGGGTTCATGGCGCGCGGGTCGGATCTCGCCGGTGCGCGGGTCGCCGCGGGTGTCTCCGGGCTTGGCCTTAAAGAGGGGAGTGACGACTTTGCCGTCGCCGTAGAGCAGCCGGCTGCGGTGAGGGTGCGTGAACGAGCCGGGACCGTTCGGATCGAGGAGCCCGATCTCGTTGGCTTGCCGAGCCGCGAGCGTGCGGTGGAGGTCGCCGAGCTTCTCGAGCACGCCCGGCGCGATGAGATAGCGGTTCCGTCCATACAGGTAGTGATGGCGGCGCATGGGTTCGGGAGGCAGATGCAGCTCCGGCTTGTTGGGGTGCATCGCCTTCACGCGCGAGCGAATGAGATTCCAGGAATGCTTTGCAAGCAGGGGGCGGCCGTCGTCAGTCCGAGTGCGGTAGTCGCCGGCGGAGTCGGGACGCAGGCGTCACACTGAGGACGTCAGGCCACGACCGCGAAGAGGCGCCACGCGCCGGCGACGCCCTTCAGCTCGTGTTCCCCGCGATCGACGAAGTCCAGGTCCGAGCCGGCGACCAGATCGACGAGGGTCCGCGAGACCAGCACCTCACCGCCCGAAGCGGCCGCTGACACGCGGGACGCGACATGCACGGCGATGCCGGCTACGTCGTCGCCCCGGTCGACGATCTCGCCAGTGTGGAGACCCGCCCGCACCTCGACGCCCACACCCGCCGACCCGTCGGTGATGGCGCGAGCCGCGCGAACGCCACGGGTCGGCCCGTCGAACACGGCCAGGATTCCGTCGCCGGTGCTCTTCACCACCCGCCCCGCGTGCCGGTGTACTTGACGCGCCACGAGCCGGTCGTGGGCGTCGAGTATCTCCCGCCAGCGCCGATCGCCGACCTCGCCTGCCCGTTCGGTCGACCCGACGATGTCGGTGAAGAGCACCGTGGCCAGCACCCGGTCCGGCTCGTGCGCCGGCATCATTCCGGTGAGGAACTCGGCGATCTCGTCCACGATCAGGTCGCAGTTCGTCGTCGCGAGCAGGTGGTCCTCGCCGGGGAACTCCACGAGTCGAGCACCCTCGATCGCCTCGGCGATCTCCCGGCCGTGCTCGACCGGGATCATCCGGTCCTCCGTCCGATGGACGACGAGCGTAGGGGCCTGCACGATTGGGAGCGCAGGGCGCGCGTCGATGTTGTTGTAGGACGTGATGAGCTCCCGGGCCGCGCCCGGGCTGGCCGATAGCCGCTGGAGGCGGGCCCACCACTGCCTCGCCTCTCCGTCCTCGGCGAGGCTGGGTGCCCACGCCGCCAAGCCCACCCCGCTGCCCCATCGGGACTCGAGGTACGCACCGAGCTCCTCGAGCTCCTCGGGGGTCATGCCGATCGCGTGGTCCGGACCTCGAGTCGGCTTGGCGTACGCCCCGTACAGGACGAGGGCTCGGGTGCGCTCGGGATGCGTGGCCGCGAACACGATCGCCATCGAGCCGCCCTCGGAGATCCCAAGCAGCGCCGCGCGGTCGCTGCCGGCGTCATCCATGACCGCGAGGACGTCGAGCATCCGTTGGTCGACGTCGGGCAGCGACCCGGTGCGGTCCGACAGGCCGGTTCCGCGCTTGTCGAAGGTGATGACGCGCGCGAACGATCCGAGGCGGCGATGCAGGTGAGCGAACGCGGGTGACTCCCAGCTCTGCTCGAGGTGGGAGATGAAGCCGGGGACCATGACCAGGTCGACCGGACCCTCGCCGAAGACCTGGTAGGCAATGTGCACGCCGTCCTCGGTCTTCGCGTAGCTCGTCTCGGGCATCTCGGCCATGTCGCATCCCCCGCGCGATCCCGCGGAATCGCGTCACTCGGACGACTGCGCGCCGCTGGACAGTACTCCTCTCCGCCGCCCGGAACGGCCCGTAGCTGACAGCACGGTCCTCATCTCCACGCTGTTCCTACTGCGACACGCCAAGTCGAGCCGGAACGAGCCGGCTCGTCTTGCGGAGCTCACCAAGGTATCGATGTCGTCGCGGAACCGACGCACCAGGTTCGTCATCGTCGCGTCCTCGCAGGTGCATTCGGTTTGCGTCTTCGGCACGGAAGAGCGGCCGGGAGTGTGGCATCGGCGGCCGTGGCCGCACACTGGAGCGGCTCGTGAAGCGGTGCAGGATCACCCGGAGGGTGTTGGCGTGATCCTCGTCGTCGAGCGCGGAACGTTATCACTCGAGTGAGACGGTGGGCGTCGAGTCGCGAACCGCGATCCTCTCGCAGTTTGCGGTCGCCCGCGGAACAGGACACGGACCTCGTGCGCGCTATTCGACCTCGGCTTTGATGCGTTCGAGCGTGGTGCGCATGCCGTTGCGATTGGTGCGGCCGCGTGCCCAGCCGAGCAGGGCCCAATAGACGCGCGTCCCTACGGTCGGTGTGAGCTCGAACGACTCGGTCACGTCGGTGCCGTCGCCGGCGGGCTCGAGAACGTAACGCCACGTGTTCGCCACGCGCTTGCCGACGCCGACGCCGAAGGCGAACTCGCGTCCGGGTTCACAGGCGAGGATCGTGCACGTCGTCCAGTACGTGGGGCCGATGCCGTTGCGCTTCACATGGCCGCGAAACCGTGCACCCACGGCAGGGCCGGTGGCGTCGTCGAGCCACTCGGCCTCGAATGTCTCGGGGCTGTACTCGCCGATCCGGGTCGCGTCGCTGACGAGCTCCCAGATCCGCTCGGGTGGCGCCGACATGTGCACCGTGACCGACCCCCGCACGGGTGAGACAGTACCGATCTTCACGGACGATGAGCCGCCGAGCAGCGGGTCACACTCGGGCGCTCTTTCCCGCCGTGCCTTTGGGGTCGGGACTCAAAGCCGCATCCCTGTGGCTTCATCTACCGGTAACCGTCTGGCTCTTAAATCGCCATCGGCCTAGTCGATCATCTGGGAACAGGCACCGGGCCGATCGAGGTTGGTGCCGCGGGAGGCGCCGTCTCGTTCCCCCAAGGGACTGGCGTTCCAAGGGAGAGCCCCGGGCCTTCGCGCCCGGGGCTTCTCCGCGCGCTCGCGACCCACGCCTCACGACGGCCGGTCAGCTTGCGACAGCGACGGCCACCCCGCTGGTGGTGCGGCACCCGGGAAGTGTGAAGGGGAGAGGGGGGAGCTTCTCGCTTCCCCGGTTGCGCCTCGGTGGTGACGCAACCGTTTGGAGGACCTCACGACCGAACCACGGTCGCGAAGCGAGGTTGGGGCCGAGGATCGGCCGGAGAGCCCTCCGGGTGGTCGGCAGCGCGCCGGACCCGCGCACGGTCAGGGTCGCTCAGGTAGCCGCGAGCGCCGCGACGCGCTCGCGGAGCGCCTGCCAGTCCGCTGCTGGCATGCCCTCTTGTATCGCTCTTGCTTTCGCGGCGAAGGCCTCCGACGCGAGCGTGTTCGACCAGGCGTCGAGCAGATGAACCTGGTGATCGAGGGCGATCATGCGGACCAACCACGGCGTGAGGTGCGGTGCGATCCAATCGGGTGTTTGGCTGACCATGCGGGTTACCAGATCGATCTGCTCATCGACGGCGAGGCTCTCGCACTGGGGGATGAGCTCCTCTTCCTCAGCAGAAAGGTGGGCTTCGAGAGCCGATTCGAGCGCCGCGAGCCGGGATCGCACCGCGTCGAGCTCAGCGCCGATGTCCTGGCCCACCTCACGAAACCGGATCGCGATGAGTCCGACGCGTATGTCGTAGATCT
>CAYRHS010000091.1:0-12469 GCA_964424125.1 uncultured Burkholderiales bacterium | reverse complement strand
CGTTGATCTCGGCGGTGGCCTTCCAGAGGTTCCCGAACGACGCGTTCTGGGCGCCCCACGCGTCCATACCCCGGGCCGCGTTGCACCAGCCGGCGTACACCTCGGCCGAGTGATCGGTGAAGCGCTGGCCGGTGCGCGGGTCCTCGCCGACGATGATCGTCGGGATCCCCGTCTTGTACGTCTGCGGCACGGCCTTGTCGGGCAGCACGTCCTGCATCGCGACCGCGATGACCTCACCGACGTCGGCCCCGGGGTGGTGCGTCCCCGCGCTGACCGGCTTGTCCACGTGGGGGTTGAGCACGCAGCCCTTCGGCACGACCAGCTCGATCTGGTCGAAGAACCCCTCGTTCTTCGGGATCTCGGGATCCATCATCGCCGCGATCTGGGCGACCGTGTAGCCCCGGGTGTTGCCGAACGTCGACCACGCCTGGATCTCCTGGCGCATGTCGCTGCCGGTGAAGTCCACGCGGAGCCGGTCCCCGTCGACGGTGATCGTCACGTGGAGATGGATGTCGGGGTGCCCGAGCGGGTCGTGGTCCACGTAGGCGTCGCCCTCGTAGACGCCGTCGGGCCAGGCGGTGACCTCCTCGCGGAAGCGCCGGGCCGCGTAGTCGACCATGAAGTCGACGCTGCGCTCTACGGCCATCACCCCGTAGAGGTCGATCACCTCCTCGAGGCGGCGCACGGCGGCCTGCGCGGCGCCGATCTGAGCCCGGAGGTCGCCGATGTAGTCGGGGATCCGGTTGTTCGCCTGCATCGCGTAGAGGACGTCGCGGCGTTCCTCGCCCCGGTCGACGACCTTGAGCGCGGGCCAACGCACGCCCTCGCCCCAGATGTCGCCGGCCGTGACGTTGTACCCGCCCGGCACACCGCCGCCGGTGTCGCCGTGGTGGCACTGGATGCTCGCGATGAGGATCATGCGCCGGCGTCCGGTGTGGTCGTCGGCGAAGACGGGCGCGAAGACGTTGTAGTCGGGGAGGTGCCCACCGCCGTGGTAGGGGTCGTTGGCGACGAAGACGTCGCCCTCGTGGAACTCGTCCGCCCCGAAGAAGTCGAAGGCGAATCGCACCGGCAGCGTCGAGGTGAGCATGAACTGGGGGATCCCCACCGACAGCGCCGCGAGGCGCCCCTTGCCGTCGATGATCGTGGCGTTGCGCTCGTTCGACTGGTTGAGGATCGGCGTGGTGGCGGTGCGGGAGACGTAGGTCGCCATCTCGAAGCAGATGGTCTCCATCGCGTTGCGCACCACCTCGGCCGTCACGGGGTCGACGGTGGCGTCGTCGGCGAGACGGCCCCGATGGCCAGCGAGCTCCACGAGATCCACGTTCATCGCCTCACCCCTTCCCGGCTCCCGGTGCGCACCCGACGCCGTCGGCACCCGGGAAACCTGACACGCGTGTCATCTGCAGAATACACTGCGGATCGTTCCGCGCGAGCGGTAACCGTAGGGCAGGAGAGCGGGAGGATCGATGGCGGAGGAACGGCGCGAGTTCACGCACGTCCGCGGCGAGAACACCGAGGGCACACCCGGCCTGTCCGTGGACGAGTTCATGCAGGGCCTCGAGGCGACCCAGCGCGAGATCGCGACCGACAAGAACATCCTCTGGGAGCGTATCGCCGACGGGACGCTCTCCGAGGAGCTGCTCAAGCGCCTCTGCAAGGAGTACTACTTCCTCGGCAAGTGGTACACGAGTGAGTTCGGCTCACTGGTGGCCAACGCGCCCGACGCCGACGCGCTGAACCTCGAGACCAGCCAGCACTGGCAGCACTGGCTCCAGAACCTCGCCGACGAGACCGGCTTCGCGGGCGACGACAACCACGTCGACATGAAGATCGACTGGGCGCGCCAGCTCGGGATCTCCGATGACGAGCTGCTGTCGTACCGGGCGATGCCCGAGACCATCGGCTCGGTGTTCACGTCGCTCTACTACATGCGTCGCTCCTACGGGGAGGGGCTGGCGGCATTCGGTTGGGCGGGGGAACGCTTCGCCGCGTCCACGAACTATGCCCGCATGATGTACGAGGGGATGCGGGACCACTACGGCATCGAGGTCGAGAACTTCCGCGTCCACGCGTACGCCGAGGAGGACCACGGCGAGGCCGCCGACTTCCTGTTGCGCCAGGTCGCCACGACCGCCGGTCAGCAGCGTCGCGTCCGCCGCGCGGTCGAGCACGTGCTGACGCTGCGTAACGCCCGCACCGTCGCGCTCAATCGCTGGCTCGAGGAGCCTGGGGCTCTGCGAGGCTGAACAACCCCGCGCGGTCCGAGTCGAGCGATCGGACGAGGAGGCGCTTCGCTGCCGCGAGCGCGTCCGTCGGGAGGTCGGCGAGCCGCGAGGCCCAGGACCGGGCTGTGGGAAGCACCTCCGACCTCGGGACCGCGCGGTTGGCGAGACCGATCCGGGCCATCTGCGCGCCCGTGATGGCATCTCCGCTGAAGAGAAGCTCCTTGGCGTGGAGCAGACCCACGAGGCGGGGGAGCAGGTAGGAGGCTCCCGCGTCGGGGACGAGCCCGCGCCGGACGAAGACCTCGATCAGGCGCGCGTCGTCGGCCGCGATCACGACGTCCGAGGCCAGCACGAGCTGCGCGCCGCCACCCGCAGCCGTGCCGTTCACGGCGGCCACGATCGGCACCGGGCTCTCGAGCATCGCCTCGATGACTGTCTGCCAGCCGTGACGCATCACCCGGTGTGTCTCGCCCACGGTCCCGTCGGGCGCGTCCGCGGGACGCGTCGCACGCGCCGGGCCGCCTCCCCCCAGCGCGGCACCCGTGCAGAACCAGCGGCCCCCGGCTCCGGTGAGGACGGCGGCGCGGACGCCGGGGGCCGCGGCGAAGCCCCGGATCAGCTCGCGGAGCCGGTCCCGCATCGGGAAGGTGAGCGCGTTCCCCGCCTCCGGGTTGTCGAAGGCCACGACGGCCACGCCGTCCCCGACGTCGAGGCGAACGCGGCGCTCGACGTCGGTGGCCAATCTCTGGACGCTCGTCAGCGCCCGCGGAACTCGGGATCGCGCCGCTCGCGGAACGCCGCCATCCCTTCGACGAGGTCGGCGGAGGCGGTCGCGAGGGACTGGAAGGCGCCTTCGGTCTCGAGGCTGCTCGAGAGGTCGGTCTCGAAGGTCGCGTTGAGCAACCGCTTCGAGAGGCCGAGGGCGCGGGTTGGGCCCGACGCGAGGCGCCGGGCGAGCGCGTCGGCTTCGGGGGCCAGCGCGTCCGCAGCGACGCAGCGGTACGCGAGTCCCGCGTCGACCGCCTCGGTTCCGGTCACGCCTTTGCCCAGCATCACCATCGCCTTGGCGCGGGGGAGCCCGACGAGGCGGGGGAGCAGGTACGCGCCTCCGGCGTCGACCACCAGACCCCAGCGGTTGAAGGACCACAGGAACCGTGTGTCGTCGTGCACGAGGACGAAGTCGCACGCCAACGCGAGATGTGCTCCGGGGCCGACCGCGACGCCGTTCACGGCGGCCACGGTCGGTTTGTCGAGCTCCCAGAGCTCCCGGATGAGCGTCTGGACGCCTACCCTCAGCGCTTCCGCCGTGCTGCGAGGATCGAAGTCGTCGTTGCCGGCCCGGGCGACCGTCGACGCGCCGAGATCCATCCCCGCGCAGAACGCGTCACCGACGCCGGTGAGCAGGAGCGCCCGAACGTGGTCGTCGGAACGCGCCGCTCGAACCGCGGCCACGAGCTCGTCGCGCATCTGCACGGTGAGCGCGTTCTTGGCGCCGGGGCGGTCGAGCGTGACCCGGGCGACGCCGCCCTCGGTCTCGGTGCGGATCATGCGTTCGTCGTCAGGATGTTCACGACCGACACGCCCGAGCCCCGGCCCCCGACGTTGTGCTGGAGTGCGTTCCCGCGGCGGATCTCGACCTGGCGCTCGCCGGCCTCACCGCGGAGCTGCCACCAGCATTCCGTGAGTTGTGCGACTCCCGTGGCCCCGATCGGATGGCCCTTCGCGAGCAAGCCGCCGGAGGTGTTGACCGGCAGACGCCCCCCGAGCTTCGTCTCGCCCTCGAGCGTCGCGGGGCCGCCCTTGCCCTTCTCGACGAAACCGAGGTCCTCGATGTCGAGCAGCTCGGTGATGGTGAAGCAGTCGTGCACCTCGGCCATGTCGATGTCATCCGACTCGAGCTCGGCCATCGCGTACGCGCGCTTGGCGGCCTGGGTGGTGGCCTCCAGACCGACGAAGGTCGACTTCTCGTGCAGGTAGGGGTGGTCGGTGGCCACGCCGAATCCCGCCACCCACACCGGCTGGTCGGTGAACTCGTCGGCCCGGTCCGCCGCGACCAGGATCGTGGCCGCGGCCCCGTCGGTCTGGGGGCAGCAGTCGAGGAGCCGGAGGGGCTCGCAGACCATCGGGGACCCGAGGACCTGGTCGGGCGTCACCTCGTTGCGGAAGTGGGCGTAGGGGTCGAGGGTTCCGTTGTGATGGTTCTTCACCGCGACCGACGCCAGCATCTCGGGAGTCGTGCCGAAGTCGTGCATGTGGCGGGTGGCGAACGGCGCGAAGAGGACCGGAGCCGTCTCGCCGCGCGTGTAGATCGGGTGGCCGGCGGCCGCACGTGACAGCAATCCCTCCTCCGTCGACTTGTCGCGCATCTTCTCCACACCGATCACGAGAACCACGTCGTGAACGCCGCTCGCGACGGCCATCGCCCCGATCCGGAACGCGTCGCTCCCCGAGGGGCACGCGTTCTCGATGCGTGTGCAGGGGATCCCCGACAGCCCGATGGCCGAGGGCACGGTGTTCCCGCCGATGCCCTCCTGCCCCCACAGCGTGCCGCGCTGGGTGGCGACGAAGGCCGCATCGATCTGCGTCGGGTCGAAGCCCCGGTCGACGTTGCCGGCTGCGGCCCGGAAGGCGCCCGCGGCCATCTGCTCGTAGCTCTGCTCGAACAGCTCGCCGAACTCGATGAGCCCGGCGCCGACGACCGCCACACGATTCCAACCCACGTTCGTTCCCTTCGGTCCTCAGGCTCCGCTGCCCGTCGCGAGCCGCGCCTTGAACCCGTAGACGGGGACCCCGCGCTCGTGGGCGTAGCGGCGCAGGACGAGTTCGACCGGTGCACCGATCGCGAGGTCGTCGGCCTCGCCGGTGACCTGGAGCATCACCCGCGCGCCGTCGTCGAGATCGATCACGGCGAGTGGGAGCGGCGCGACGAACGGCGCCGGCATCGTCTCGTTGATGACGAAGGTGTGCACCGAGCCGCGTCCCGACAGGGCGACGTCCTCGAACTTCTCCGCCCCACAACGAATGCAATGGGGGTGGATGGACGGAGGGGTGTTGATCGTCCCGCACTCGATGCAGCGGGCGCCGAGTGGCCCCAACATCTCGACCGAACCGCGCGTGAACATCGCCGACCCCGGCGGGACGCCCATCTCGACCTTCTCTCCGGCCGCCACGAGCTGACCACGTACGCGCAGGACCTCGGCGTACGGCGCCCGGCGCCCGCCGTCGAGCGCGGCGGGGATGGCCGCCGCCCCGGGAACGGGTCCGAGGGCGTCGAACACGACCCCGGTCGCCCGTCCACCGCCGTAGCCGACGGACGCGACGATGCCGGCCGCGTCGAGCGATGTCGCGGCACCGAGCAGCGCGGCGGCCGCGCCGGCGTCGCCCACGGCGGCGACGACGGCCTCCGAACCGACGGTGCCGTCGAGCCCTCGTGCGACGGCTCGGGCCGACCGCCCGTCGGGGTCGGGGAGCGACCAGGTCCGGGGCACGAACGCCGCCAGGTGCTCCGTGATCTCGCGCAGGACCGGGAGGAAGATCTCCTCCCGGAACAGGCGGGCGTCGTAGGGGTCCCGAGTACCGGATTCGCCCGCGCCCCGGTAGCGGTCGAGGGCCGGACGGGTGCGGGTGACCCGAGCCGTGATGGTGGCGGGGCCGTCCGCCCCGAGCACCGCGGCGGCTGCCGCCGCACCGGCTCGTCGTTCGAGGTCGGTGCCGAGGCCGGGCACGATCGCGTCGGAGACCACGACCAGGGCTCGTCGAGCCGTTCCCGCACCGACGGCGTCCGCGGCGGCCAGCAGCGCCTCCGCGCCCGCGTGGGCCGAGCCCGCGTGGAGCGCGCCCGCGGAGGTCGTGCCCAGGCCGAGCGCGTTGGCCAGGACGGCGTGGCTCGGCCCCTCACCGAAGGGCGGCCGGCTCGTACCCCACCACAGCCCGTCGATCGAGGACCCGTCGAGCCCCGCGGCGTCGAGCGCCGCCACGGCCGCGTCCCAGGCCAGCGTGAGCGTGTCCTCGTCGGGGGCGCACGCGGCGACCTGGCCCCGGGCGGCCCCACCGTGCCATGCAGCCGCGACGTCCTCGGCGGCGAGCCGGAGCGAGCCCGAGGCGGCCCCGACGGCGACGATTCGGGCCGGCTCGGTCATCGGATCGACGACTATAGCGGCGCATTCCGAGTCGGCTCCGATGCTCAGGCTTGGTCGGTGGATGCCGATACAGGGCTTGATGGTCGACTCGGCCGAACTGCGGCGCAACTACCTGCGCCCTGAGCTTCCCGCGGTCATCGCGCTCTACCTCGTGCTGCGCGCGCTCGGGTGGGTCTGGCCCCTGCGTTGGTGGATCGTTCCGGCCCTGGTCCTCGGAGCGGCCGTGGTCGGGACGCTGGGGATGAAGGCCGCTGGCGGTCGTGTGGTGAGCGGGTGGCACCTGTGGCTCAGGGTGGCGGCGCTCGTGGTCGCGATGACCCCGATCATGTACGCGACGGGTTGGGGCCCGATGCTGAGCGTGGGCTACGTGTTCCTGTTCGCCGAGGTCGGACGCGACGTCGGGAGCGCGGTGACCCGCCCGGCCCTCGTGTGCTCGCTCGCGGGGATCGCGGTCGGTGAGCTCGCGATCCAGTTCGACATCGCGCCGAGCTTCGTCTCGCCACCGGAGGTGCACGGTCTGGCCGCGCTCGCGGCCGCGGGGGTCGCGATCTCCTTCAGCGTGGTCACCGTGGCGATCAGCGGCCAGGAGGACGCCGAGGCCGAGGCCCGAAGGAGCGAGGAGCGGTTCCGAGCGCTCGTGCGCAACGTGTCCGACGTGATCATGGTCGTCAAGGCCGACGGGGTCATCCGGTACGTGAGCCCGGCCGCCGAGCGCGAGCTCGGGCGGCGATCCCGTGACCTGGTCGGCACCCGCGCGCTCGATCTCGTGCACCCGTCGGATCAAGAGGACCTCGAGCCGTACTTCAGCGACGTCGCCGACACCGAGGAGGACGTCGTGCGCACGACCGAGCTGCGCCTGCGTGCACCCGATGGCAGTTGGCACTGGTACGAGGTCGGGACGACGAACAAGGTCAGCGACCCCAGCGTCGGTGGATTCGTCGCCATCTTCCACAACGTCACGGAACGCCGACGCTTCCAGGACGAGCTCGCCCATCAAGCGTTCCACGACTCGCTCACCGCGTTGCCGAACCGCGCCGGGTTCCTCGCACGGTTCCGTTCCGAGCTCGCCGAGGCGACGCCCGAGACCTCGGTCGCCGTGCTGTTCCTCGACGTCGATCGCTTCAAGCTCGTCAACGACAGCCTCGGCCACGACGTCGGCGACCAGCTGCTGGAGGAGATCGCGGTCCGGTTGCGCGAATGCGTGCGTCCGGGTGACGTCGTCGCCCGCTTCGGTGGCGACGAGTTCACGGTGCTCGTCCCGCACATCCGCGACATCGGCGATGCCGAGATGGTGGCGGACCGGATGCTCGACGCGCTGCGCGACCCGATCCGCCTCGGTGACCGCGAGGTCGTCGCCACGGGAAGCATCGGGATCGCCATGGCGACCGCCGGCGTGGCCGATCCCGGCGACCTCGTGCGCGACGCCGACCTCGCGATGTACGGCGCCAAGGAGAAGGGTCGGGCGCGTTACGAGGTCTTCGACGGCGAGAGCGCGCTCGCCGTCGTGAGCCGGCTCGAACTGGAGGCGGACCTGTGGCGCGCGGTCGACGAAGGCGGGCTCGAGGTGCACTACCAACCCGAGATCGAGCTGTCCTCCCACCGGGTGGTGGCGCTCGAGGCACTCGTGCGGTGGCGGCATCCCGACCGGGGACTCCTGTTGCCGTCGACCTTCGTCCCCTTCGCCGAGGAGAGCGGCCTCATCCTCGCTGTGGATCGGTTCGTCCTGCGGGAAGCGATGAGCCGGGCGGCGGCGTGGCAGATGGAGCTGAGCAGCAGCCTGCGGATCGACATCAACCTCTCGCCCCGCTTCCTCCGCCAGCCCGACGCGGTCCGGGACGTCGCGCTCGCCCTCGAGCACTCGCAGATCGCGCCCAGGAGCGTGCAGCTCGAGATCACGGAACGAACCGCGCTCGACAACGACGAGCAGGCCCGCGGCAACCTGCGCGCCCTGCGGGCGCTCGGGATCCACATCGCCATCGACGACTTCGGAATCGGCTACTCGTCGCTCGGATACCTGCGGCAGCTACCGGTTGACGTCCTCAAGCTCGATCGCGTCTTCGTCGACGGCGTCGCCGCTGACAAGGTCGACGAGGCCATCGCCCGTGCGGTGATCGCACTCGGCCACGCGCTGGGGATGCGGGTCACCGCCGAGGGAGTTGAACGCCCGGAACAGGCCGCGTGCCTGCGCGCACTGGGTTGCGACACCGCCCAGGGCTGGCACTTCGCATCGGCCGAAGCCGCCGAGCGTGTCGAGGCATTCCTCCGGGGTGAGGAACCACTTCCGACCCGCGCCGACGTCCTTCCGCTCAGCGCGCGTCGCTCGTCCACCGCGTGAGAGGACGCGCCACGGCGCACGATCACCCCGAGGGCGAGAAGATCCCGATGCCGTCGGGGAACGCGAGGTCGAAGGCGAGCACTTCGGGTGAGAGCGGCTCCCCGTTCTCGAAGTGGATCATCTGCAGCGAGCCCTCCGGGCCGGGCCCGATCTCCTCGGGCGTGACGACGATGCCGATATCGGCGAAGTAGAGCGTCCCGGCGGAGTCGAGTCCCAGGCCCAGCGGGGTTCCGGTCGAGAGCGTCTGCTCGCCGATCACCTCGCCCTCCGGTGGCTGGAGGATCGTGCGCACGTACTGGCCCTGTGCGTCGTACTCGGCGATGACCCCGTTGAACACGCTCGAGACGTAGAAGCCGCCGTCCGCGGTCCGCACGATCCCGGTCGGGGTCTGGAGGAGCTCGCTCGGCGGGATGAACACGTCCTTGTTCACCTGGTCCGCGAGCGGCGCCCCGGTGGCGTCGGTCCCGCCGCAGCCGCCCTCGGCGTCGGCGCTGGTGGGGAACGGGCCTGTGAAGCGGAGGATCCCGTGGTCGCCCGGGCCGCGCGCCGACGCGACGTAGATGCGGTCCTGGTCGTCGATCGCGATCTGCTGGGCGGTGGCGATCCCCACGTCGAGCTTGCAGTACGAGACCTGGTGGAAATCGAAGGGTGGGAACCAGACGATGAGCTGGCCGTCACCCTCACCCTCGGCCTGGTTGCCCACGTCGCTCGTCACGATGCGTCCGTCGGAGAGGAACCCGCACCCGTACATCTCCGGATTGTCGACGCTCTCCTGGTAGCTGGGCACGAGCTTGCCCCCCTCGGTCGCCGACAGCTCGCCGAGGCGCGCACCTTCGAGCTGGAAGATCCCCCAGCCGGGCGGGTTCTCGGGCTGACCGGTGTCCTCGCCCGCGACGAAGCGGCCCGAGCCGTCGGGGAAGAAGCAGATCTGGGCGTTGATGTCGAGGCCTTCCGGATCGTCGTCGGCGTTCGTGATGATGCGTTGCTGTTCGCCCGTGGCGGGGTCGTATGCGTTGAGGTTGTTGCCCTCACCGTTGAAGACGAGCTCGACCGCCGGCAGCTCGGGACCCGATTGAGCGGCGCTGGTGGTGATCGGCTCCGCGGTGTCGTCGCCTCCGCCGCTGCAGGCAGCGGCGACGAGCGCGAGACCGGCGACGGTGGCCAGAACACGGGATGAGCGCGGCATCGAAGCTCCGTCCTAGTCGATGGGTTCGGGGACCAACGGCATCTCGAACGACTGCGTGCGCACCAGGCGGTCGGCCCCGTCGGCGACCGACGGGACCGTCTCGGGGTCCTCGAGGGCCAGGATCGAGATGCGGTTGAACGAGTCGCGCAGCACCGGCAGCGCGTCGGCGCTGCAGCCTGATTCGTCGGCGGTGAAGGTGCACAGGACACCGCCGCCTTGCGGATTGTCGTCGGACTCGGAGATCACGACGCCGAACACGCGCGCGCCGACGTCGGCGGCCGCGCTGCCGGGACGGATCCAATCGGCCGGGTCGCCCGCGTCCTGCGCGGTCACCTCGACCCGGAACGGATCGTTCTCGACGAGCAGCTCGAAGACGGGGTTCGTACCCGGCGGAGGCTGGTTGATGCCGAACGTGACGACGCACGGCGTGCCGACGCACTCCTGGTCGGTGGGCTCCAGGCGGACCCGGGCGCCACCGTCTCCAGCGTTCGCCCCCTCGCCCTCGTCCGGTTCGGTGGTCGTCGTCCCGGCCGGCTCGGCGAGCGAGAACATCGTGACGCCGCTCGTCTCACTGGGCTCGTCGAGCCCGGGCTCACGGATCCCGGCGACCGCGACCACCTTGTCGTCCTTGACCGCGGCACCGCCGGAGACCGCGCCGGTCATCTCCTGGGACCACAGGACCTCGCCCGTGTGCAGATCGAGGGCGCGGAAGGTGAAGTCGGTCCCGCCGATGAAGAGCACGCCGTTGGCGATCGTCGATGCCGCGTACGACCCGGCTGCTGCTTCCTGCTGCCAGAGGATCTCGCCGGTCTCGGCCTCGAGCCCGTGGAGACAGGGACACGCTTGGACACCGGTCCCGCCTGCGACGACGCCATCGGCGACCGCGCTCGGGCCGATGAAGCCGCCGTCGAAGCCGCCTTCGGTGACCTGGGTGCTCCACACGAGGTCGCCGTCGCGGGTGAGGGCGTAGTAGGACGCGTCCTTGCTCCCGAGTCCCACGAGGTCGCGGTCGCCCGCGGTGAACAGGTTCGGCGCGCCGCCGAAGTCGAGGTCGTCGGGCTCCGGGTCGTGGGGCTGGAAGGTCCACTGCGGCTCGCCCGAGTCGAGCGCGAGCGCGTAGATCGCCTCCGTGTAGGGCTTCCAGCCCTCGGGCGCGGTCCGACAACTCGCGCCCCCGACGAAGACGAGTCCCCGCTGCACGTCCACGCTCGGCGCCGACCACACCCCTACGCAGCCCGTGGGCGTCCCTCCCTCGTCGGGGTCGAAGTCCCAGCGCAGGTCGCCGGTCTCGACGTCGAGCGCCACGACCCCGGCTCGGACGCCGGGTGCGTTGTGGCCGTCGTAGCCGAAGACGACCATGTCGTCCACGACGACCGGGGACGACTCGATCTCGGTCGGGTCGTCGTCGTCGCCGTCCGGATTGAGCTCGTGGTGCCAACGTTCTGAGCCGTCCCGGGTGTCCAGCGCGTACAGGGTCTTCCCGCCGCCGAAAATCACGAGCTGATCGTCGTCGTCCACGTCGTAGACCACCGCCGACGAGACGATCTGGCCGAAGAACGAGCCCTCGTGGAAGTCGGTGTCGTAGGTCCAGCGGACGTCCCCGGTCTCGAGATCCAGTGAATAGAAGCGGCCCGACCAGTCACCCTCGTACACCGCGTCACCGACGATCGCCGGGGTGGCGGTGACCACGTCCTCGGTGTTGAAGAACCACTGCTGGTTCAGCCCCGCCACCGTGTCGACCGACAACGGCGTCTCGCACGGGTACGCGAACGTGCGGTCCAGGTTCTGGCCCCACATGGGCCAGTCGCAGTCGCCCACCGGCTCGACGGAGACGTTGGTGCTGCCGCCGCTCGAGCCACACGCGGCCGCGAGGACCATCACCACGGCGGTCGCGACCGCGAACCGACGCGGGTTCCTCACGGATCCACCACCCCCCATCGGCGGGTCAACCTAGCTGCTGGTGGTGGCGGGGTGTCAGAGGCGAACCTCGATCGAGGACACGCCGGGCACGTTCCCGTCGCGCACGAGCACGTCCACCGCGTCGGGATCGTCCTTCAGGTAGGCGTCGAGGAAGTCGAGGGTCGTGGTGGCCACCACCTCCGAGCGTTCGCCGTCCTGGTCGCGGTAGGGCGGCGCGTGCGTGGCGCCCTCCAGCGTGACGAAGAACGCCGGTGGCGTCGCGGGCGCGAAACCACCAGCGGCCAGCGAGTAGGGCACGGACTGGTCGGCGGTGCCGGCGATCAGGAGCAGGGGGACCCCGGACACGACACCGCCGCGGTACTGGGGCGGGACGGTGAAGACCACCGCGGCCCGGACCCGGTCGTCCCGGAGGTCGTTGCTCAGCGCGAAGCCGACGGTGGTGAGGCCGCCGAGCGAGTGGCCGGCCGCACCGATCCGTTCGGGATCGACGTGCTCACCGAGCTCGTCGAGGTCGAGCACCTGGTCGACGACGAAGGACGCATCGCGAGCCTGCTCGTCGGCGTCCTGGATGGTCGGGCCGTTCCCGGGAGCGTCGGCGCTGCCCAGCGGGTAGGTGGGCGCCGCCACGACGAAGCCGGCCGCGGCCCACTGCTCGAGCAGT
>CAYRHS010000090.1:0-12514 GCA_964424125.1 uncultured Burkholderiales bacterium | reverse complement strand
CATTGCGAGCCGCACCGCCACCTCGGGGGTGATGTCCACGTTGGCCAGGCCCCGCACTCCCCGGGTGCCGAAGAGCGTCCGCGCGCCGTGGCTCTCCCAGACGATCGAGGACGTCACCACCGCGCCCGCGTCGACCGACTTGAACGGGTAGATCTTCACGCCGGGATTGAGCACGGCCTGCTCGCCGATGAACGCCTCGTCGCCGAGGACGACGCCCTCCTCGGCTTGCGCACCCTGGCGAAGATCGGTCGAGCGGCCCGCGACGCAGCCGCGCAGTCGTACGCCCGACCCCAGGTAGCTGTGGTCGTGCACCACGCTGCGCTCGAGGAACGCGTCGTGCTTCACGACGACGTCCGTCCCGAGCACCGTGTACTCGCGCAGATGCGTACCGGCTTCGATCGTGCAGTTGTCGCCGATCACGACGGGGCCGTCGACCCGCGCTCGTGGATCGATATCGGACCCTTCGCCGAGCCACACGTTCTCACTGATCCGGAAGCCGGGGATCTCCACGTGCACCCGACCATCGAGCACGTCCGTGTGCGCGCGCAGGTACGCCTCGAGGGTCCCCACGTCCTCCCAGTACCCGTCGACGACGTGGCCGTGGATCGAGAGACCCTGCTCGAGCATGGCCGGGAACACGTCGCCCGAGAAGTCCACGACCTCCTCGGGCGGGATGAAGTCGAAGACGCGGGGCTCGAGCACGTAGATGCCCGTGTTGATGGTGTCGGAGAAGACCTGACCCCACCCCGGCTTCTCGAGGAAGCGCTCGATCGATCCGTCCTCACGGGTGATGACGATGCCGAACTCGAGGGGGTTCTCGACACGCTTGAGCGCGATGGTCGCAGCGGCCCCCGACTCTTCGTGGGCTTTCACGGCGGCGGTGAGGTCGATGTCGGTGAGGACGTCGCCCGAGATGACGAGGAAACGGTCGTCGAGCTCGGCGGAGGCGTTTCGGACCGACCCGGCCGTTCCGAGCGGCGATTCCTCGGTCGCGTACTGCATCCGCACCCCGAACTCGGACCCGTTGCCGAAATAGGTCCGGATCTGGTTGGCGAGATAGGCGACCGTCACCACGATCTCGTCGAAGCCGTGCTCGGCGAGCAACGCGACGATGTGTTCCATCATCGGCCGATTGACGAGCGGCATCATCGGCTTGGGCTGGCTGCTCGTGAGCGGACGGAGGCGGGTCCCCTCGCCTCCTGCCATGATGACCGCCTTCATGCCCCCGACTGTATGCGGGCTCGGGCCTCTCGTCCTTCCCGCAACGCCGCTCGGGCGGCCGGGAGGTAGAGGAACGTCGCGTACCACGAGAGCGGGAGCCCTCCCGCGGTGCACACCCATGCCGCCGCGCGGAGCAGGTCCCCGAGCGTGCCGCCCACGGTTCCCATCAAGAAGAGCGGGAGGGCGAACATCAACGCGAACGTTCCCGCCTTCCCCGACCAGACGACGTCGATCCGCCGGGCCCCCGCCGCGGCAAGCATCATCGTGGCCGTGCTGATGATCGCTTCGCGCACGAGGATCAGCGTGACCACCCAGCGCGGCGCGCTGCCGTCGATGAGCAGCCCCACCGCCGCCGCCACGACGAGCAGGCGATCGGCGATCGGATCGACGATCCTTCCCAGCTCCGACTCCTGGTCGAAGTGCCGGGCGATGTACCCGTCGACCCAGTCGGTGGCGCCGAGGAACGCGAGCAGGAAGCCGGCTGCGACCCGCTCCTGCTCCGCGAGGAGGAGCCAGAGGAACACGGGGATCAGGAGCAGCCGGACGAAGCTGATGACGTTCGGCACCGTCACGATGCGGTTCGGTGCTCGGGGGCGCGGTTCCATTCAGCCCCCGACGTACGTCTGGACCCGCACGATCGAGTCGATGATCGGAGCGATGTCCTGGTCCACGACGCGCCGGTGCTCGGGATGGTCCCGATAGTGTCGGAATCCCGCCTCGTCGTCGAACGTGGCCACGAGCACGAAGTCGTAGGTGTCGTCGCTCAAGCCCGCGTCATGTCCGAGCTCGTAGCCGCGGATCTCCTCGATCACCTCGGGGAGCCGGGCGAGCCCCTGCTCGACAGCTTCGATCGCGGCGGGATCGGCGTCGTCGCGCCAACGAAAGCTCACGACGTGGCGGAACACGCCCCGAGCGTATTCGAGTCCGGCGGTCAGTGGATGGGCCCCGAGGTGTCCCGCAGGGAGGACGCCGAGCGCCCCGTGCGGTGGGCAATGATCTCGCCGCAGATGGCGATGGCCGTCTCCTCGGGGGTCCGTGCCCCGAGGTCGAGCCCGATGGGGGCCATGATCCGCTCGAGATCCTCGTCCGCGACACCTGCGTCGCGAAGTCGTTCGAGCCGTCCGGCGTGGGTCCGCCGCGATCCCATCGCGCCGAGATAGCCGACGTCGGTGGCCAGGGCGGCGGCGATCGCGGGCACGTCGAACTTGTGGTCGTGGGTCAGCACGCACACCGCGTCGCGAGGTCCCAACGCGCTCGAGAGGCCTTCGAGGTAGCGATCGGGCCAGTCGTTCACCACCTCGTCGGCCATCGGGAAACGTTCGGGCGTGGCGAAGACCGCACGCGCGTCACACACGGTCACCCGGTAGCCGAGCACCTTCGCGACCCGCGCCAGGGCGGCCGTGAAGTCGACGGCCCCGAAGACGATCATCCGCGGAGGCGGAGCGAACGCCTCGATGAACACGGCGACGTCGTCTGCTCGCGCCTCTCCGTGCGGGCCGTAGTGGCGAAGGCCCGTCGTGCCCGCCGAGAGCGCGGCGCGCGCGTCTCGGCTCACGACGCGGTCGAGCTCCGGATCGCCCAACCCACCGATGCTCCGGTCGGCCTCGACCAGGAGCTTCCCTCCCGCCGGCGCTCCGCGGACGACGGTTGCGAGCACGACCGGCGTTCCCTCCCGGATCGCGTCGCGGAGTCGAGTGAAGACCGAAGCGCTCACCAGTCGAGTGGCTCGAGGTAGAGGTGGATGGTTCCTCCGCACGTCAGGCCCACCGCGAACGCCTCGTCGTCCGAGTAGCCGAAGCTGCGCATCCCCGGCTCGGCTCGCCCGGCGAGCAGCGCTTGGGCTTCCTCCACCACTGCGCCCTCGACGCAGCCACCGGAGACCGATCCGATCACCTCGCCGGCATCGTTCACCGCCATCGCCGCCCCGGGTCCGCGGGGTCCCGAACCCTCGACCGCGACGACGCGAGCCAAGGCGATGCGTCGCCCCTCCGTCTGCCACCGCTCGAGCCCGTCGAGGATCTCCCGCACGGCTCCACTCTGCCAGAACCCTCGACGCGTCCGGACGGCACGAGCGAGGCCGGCGGCCGCCTGCCGATGGATAGCGTGGTGGCGCATGGTCTCCCCCCTGCGGAGCGCGTCGGTCGTCGCGCTCCTGTTCCTCGTGGCCTGTGGCTCCGGTTCCGGAACTCCGACCGAGGCCTCGAGTTCTTCGGGCCCGGTCGGCACACCGTCCACCGCCCCGACCACGACGGCCCGCCCCGCCTACCGCTCGATCGTGGCCACAGCAGTCGTTCCCGAGGTCCCGGTCTTCTCCGAGCCGGGCGCCGCGGAGCCGACCCAGACCCTCGCCAATCCGACCGAGGTGGGTGGCCCGCTCGTGTTCCTCGTCGACGAGGAGCGGCCCGACGGGTGGCTGTCGGTTCTCCTCCCCGTGCGTCCCAACGGGAGCACCGGTTGGATCCGGTACTCCGACGTCGAGCTGGCGACCAACGACTTCCGGCTGGTCGTCGAGCTCGGAGCGCACCGCCTCACGCTCTACGAGGGCGAGACGGAGGTGCTCCAGACGCCGGTGGGCGTCGGCCGGGACAATGCGCCGACGCCGGGTGGTCGCTTCTATATCAAGGAGCTCCTCGAGCCTCCCACGCCCGACACGGTCTACGGCCCGTACGCGTACGGGCTCTCCGGTTTCTCGAACGTCTTCGAGAGCTTCAACGGCGGGAGCGGCGTCATCGGCATCCATGGCAACAACGATCCGGCTTCGATCGGCGCCGACGTGAGCCACGGCTGCATCCGGCTGCCGAACGACGTGATCACTCGCCTCGTGGAGGACATCGGGCTGCCGCTGGGGACGCCGGTCGAGGTGATCGCCTGAGCTCTAGCCTGAGCTCGTGGCCACCGCACGCGCTCGGCGCACCCCGAACCCCGATGCGCTGAAGTTCGAGCTCGACGTGGGGCTCGGACGCGAGCTAGATGCTCGCCCCGGCGACGACACCGACGACGAGCTCACCGCCGCCCTCATTCGTATCGAGGGTGTGGCATCGATCTTCGGCGTCAACGATTTCGTGACCGTGACGAGGATCCCCGGCGCGGACTGGGACCCGATCGTTTGCGCGGTGGAAGAGACGGTGGCCGAGCACCTGGGCGACGCGGCGGAACCGGAGGGCGACGACCGGCTCCGGGCGGCGCAAGAGCTGCTGCGCGAGGCCGCCTCCCGCCCGGAGCGAACACCGGTGGAGCTGCGCCCGGGCGACGCCGAAGAACCGGAGCCCGGCTAGCGCCTTCGCTCGACGACGTCGCTCAGACCACCGGCCCGACCCGCGGTGTCGTTCGTCGACGCGAGCCGGAAGACCTGGATCGGCTGCTCGAAGCCGGGGACGTGCTCGACGCCCACTTCCGACGCCTCGGCCCACTCCGGTCGCGCGTCCGCCAGCGAAGCGGTCGTCAAGAAGTCCCCGGGCGACGCGGCCTCCGACAGGCGGGACGCGAGGTTGACCGGCCCGCCCACGTAGTCGTCACCCTCGAAAAGGATCGTCGGGCCTTCGGCCGCGCCGGCGCGCAAGCGCAGATCGGCGT
Organism: uncultured Burkholderiales bacterium; assembly: GCA_964424125.1. Lineage (GTDB taxonomy): Bacteria > Actinomycetota > Acidimicrobiia > IMCC26256 > JAOSJL01 > CAYRHS01. The sequence goes on along the minus strand of CAYRHS010000090.1, from coordinate 7,720 downwards.
CGAAGCGGTCCTGGAGGACGAGCACCGTCTCCATCAGCGGCGCCGGGTCCGTGCTCACGAACATCGCGCCGTCGCCGAGCCACTTGCACACCCGGACGCCGTGGTCGGAGGCAACCTCGCGCACCAGCTCCCGGAGCCGGTGCAGCACCTCGACCGCGGCCTCGTCACCTTCGTGATCGCTGAACGCGGTGAAGCCGCAGAGGTCCACGAAAGCGAAGGCGCGTCGGACTCGCACGGGCCGAGTCTTGCCGAAGCGGACGAACTGCAGGCGAATTCCCGGCGACCGACGCCGAAAGACTGGCCACGCGTCCCGACCGTCAGCCTCCCCGAGCCCGAGCCCGCCCCGACCGCCGGAAGGCGATCAGCGCCACGACCACGACGACGAGTGCCGCGCCGGCCCAGATCCACGGGCCGCGTGTCGCAGCTCCACCGTCGTCCTGGCTCGCCGGTGTCTCGGGCGCGAACAGGACCACCGGCTCGTCGACCGAGACCGCTCCCCGACCGATGACGCTCGCTTCGATCGGGGTCCCGGGCTCCTCGGGCTCCACGCCCGTCACGTCGCCGACCGTGACCTCGATCGGCCCGCCGGCGAGGCGGTACTCGAAGCGCAGCGGCAGCGGTGGCTCGGCGAAGCGGTACTGGACGACGAACCACAGGTTCGACCCCTCGGGACCGCCGTTGTGATCGTGCGGCACGAGTACGTCGTCGAATGTCACCGTGGGTGCCGAGGTCCGATCCGGATCGCCGGCTCGGAGCCGGACCGAGTCGTGGAACATGGCCAGGACGTCCGCGCGCGCGGCGCTCAATTCCGTGTCGTCGATCCGCCCGTCGCCGTTCGCGTCCGCGTCGGGGAAGGCCGCGGCCGGCGGCGTGATCGAGAGCCGCACCTCGGCCCCGTCGACGCGGACGATGGCGGCGCCGGGGTCGATCGCGTGTGCCCCGGCCTCCGCCGGGAGGCCCACGACGGCGGCAACGGCCAGGCAACAGGTGACGACGCGCCTCGCGGTCGCGGGTCCCCGCATCAGGGTCCGGCCGGCGGTGGACCTCCACCGCCCGGTCCGAGCGCGAACGACTCGTCGGGAGTCGCCACGTAGCACCGGGGAATGAACGGAAACGTGTTCGTCAGGAAGTAGGCGTAGGTGCCGTCGGGATACTCCGGGGTCACGCCTTCCCGACCGTTGCACTCGTCGAGGGCTCCCGCGCCGTCCACGTACTCCCAGTCCTGGACGAAGGTCCCGTCGTAGGTCCCGCCCGGCCCGTCGGGCGCCTCGGGGCGCGTCCCCGACTTGAGCTCGTAGGACGATTCCAGCTCGACGACCTCGCTGTCCGGGTCGTTCGCGTCGGCGTAGCCGTAGAGGACGTAGACCGGGTACCCGTCTGCCGCGTAGCCGATCAGCGTCATGGTGGATCCATCGACGCCGAGGTTGTCGAGGAGCCCCTGCGGGATGCCGTGGTAGTGGTACTTGCCGCTCGGCTGCACGTGGGCGAGGTTGCAGTCGAGCCCGAGCATCACTCCCCCACCCAGGGCCTCGTACTGCCATCCTGAGTCGGGGTCGTTGTTCCAGTACTCCGCCGCGCCGGGGTCGAACACCACGCCGTTCACGGCCACGCCGAACTCGCCGAGGTCCAGCGCTTCGCCCGCACCCTCGGGCAGGAGCAGCATCCGGAACTCCTGGTCGATCGCCGCGATGCTGTTCGGGTTTCCCGAGTTCGGGAACTCCCCGACGGGATGATCGGGGATGGCGTTCGAGGTCACGTAGCGGTAGGTGTCGTCGGTGGTGATCTCGACCTCGTTCGGCTCCGGAAGCTGGTCGGGCTGGACGTCGCAGTCGACCAGATCGAGCTGGGTCGTCAGGTCACCGCCCGCGGACTCCGGATCGGTGATGTCGGTGGCCGTCGTCGGGATCTCGCTCGACGTGGGCTCGTTCGCGGAGGTCGATTCCGCGGCATCGTCGCCCGAGCAGGCGCCGGCGGCGATCAACGCGAGGAGCGCGACGACGACCACTGCCAGGCGTACGTTCCGAAATGCCGAGCGGCGCCGAGCTGCGATGCTTCGAGGGTACTCCGGCCGGAACACCCCCTTTGACCGAGCACTCCGGAACCCGCGTTCGGCCCCGGAATCCGACCGCTTTCTTGGTATTCGCGGCGCTGCGTCCTAGGGTGGTCACCTTGCGTAGTCAATCGGGCGCGGGCGGGAGCACCAGGAACGCGGGTGCGCCGCCGTCGGAAATCGACTTCGAGGTGACGGTCGAGGACGCCCGAGCCGGCAGCAACGCTGCGCTCGGCGCGCTCCACCGGCGGCTGGCCCCCTCCGTGCTCGCCTACCTGCGCGCACGCCTCCCCGTCGGCGCCGAGGATGTCGCTGCGGAGGTCTGGACCGAGGTCACTCGGGGCCTGTCCCGTTTCCGGGGCGACGAGGTGGCGTTCCGTGCGTGGGTGTTCACAATCGCCCGCTTGCGGCTCGCCGACGAGCCTCGGCAACGAGGCGCCGTCCGAACCGAGAACCTCGCGCTTGCGGCGGAGGCGGATGACGACGCCGAGCGTGGCGCCGGAACCTTCACGCCGACGGTCGCCGCCGGCCGACTGGCCGTCCTTCCCGCGCACCACGCCGACGTCTTGCTCTTGAGGGTCGTGGGTGGCCTGAGCATCGACGAGACGGCCTACGTCCTCGGAAAGTCCCCGGGAAGGGTCCGGGCGATGCAGCGAGGGGCGGTCGAGTACCTGGCCCGCCATCTCGGAGAGCAGGACGATGCGTGACCGGACGCGGAGGCGGCGACTCCGGGACCGCCTGCCCGACGACGTCGTCGAGGCCATGCTGCGCGGCGACGTCGCTCCCGACGACGCCCCGCCCGGCTACGCGCAGACCGCGGCGCTGCTGCGTGCGGCCGCCCTCTCCGGTCGGGAGCCGGCGGACACGCCGACGCCCCAGGCGGTTCCCATTGCGCCGGACATCCTCCTCGAGGGCACGCAGACAACCAGGCCAACGACGGCGCCCCGCCGTCCGGCCCGGGTGCTCGTGCTGGCGTCCGCGGCCGCCCTCGTGCTCACGGTGCTCACGGGTGGGCTGGCAGGTGCGGAGGTGCTCCCGGGGTCGGCACAACGGTTCGTCGCCCGCATCCTCGAGGTGATCGGGCTCGACGTCCCGCCCGGCGACCACGCGTCCGTGGTCCCCGCCGACACCGACTCGGACGCCGACGAAGCAGCGTACGTTGCGGCCGATTCTCCGTCGCAGGTCGCCGAGATCCACGGCGCGATCTGCACGGACACGTCGGAGGGCTGTGCGGACCAGGCCCAGGCCGCGAGTAGCGCCTCCGCTGCTCGCGCGACCCAACCGGACGCGGGAACGGATGTCGGTGCACCCGACACCGCATCGCCCGGCCCCGAGCCGGGCAGTACGGCACCCGACATCGGCGTCCCCGTCACTCCGCCGGTGCCGGATCCCGGACCCGGCGGTGGTGGGCCCGGCACGCCGGCGTCGCCACCCGGACTCGACGAACCACCCCCGGCCTTCGGTGGCACTCCGCCCGGCCTGGACGAATCCCCACCCGGGCTCGGCCCGGACAAGGGCAACGCCCCCGCGAACGGCAACGGCAGCGCGAACCGCGCAGGCTAGGTACCCCTGCCGGGCTCCTGGTCTTCTTCGAGGAGCTCGATGATCCGAGCGTTCTGGACGCGGATGGCTTCGAGCTCGTTCATCATCCGCTTGGGCGGGAACGAGTCGGGCATGCCCTCCATCATGTGCTCGCACTGCTCGACACACCGTTGCCTGAGGCGCGGGCCGAATCGCCGGACGAGCAGTACCGCGCCTGCGACGACGAGCACCGCTCGCAGGATCCGGGTCGCTCCTCGCCGGCGAGGGCAGCTCACCGGCGCGCCTCGGCGTCGGATTCCCACAAGATCACCTCGCTGTCGTCGGTCGCAGTGAGCGAGGCCGGCCCGGCGTCGGTGAGGCGCGCGGCATCACCCGCGCCGAGATCGTAGCCCTCGAGGTGCACGGCCCCGCGGGCGACGAAGACGTGGACGAAGGGCGCGTCGGGAACCGCGACGGTCGCGCCCGCGGCGAGGCGTCCCGCCCACATGGCCGCACCACGCTGGTGGATCGCGACCGCCCCCTCGTGCCCGCGGCCCGAGGCCACCGGGATCAGCCCGCCCGCCTCCAGCGGCTCGGTGACGTCGTGCTGCTCGTAACCGGGCGGGATCCCCCGCTCGTCGGGTGGAACCCACATCTGGACGAGGTGCACGGGCTCGGTGGCCGACGCGTTCATCTCGGAGTGCACGATCCCCGAACCCGCGGACATGCGCTGGGCCAAGCCGGGGTAGATCACGCCCCGGTTGCCCTCCGAGTCACGATGCTCGAGCTCGCCCTCGAGGACCCAGGTCACGATCTCCATGTCCCGATGCGGATGTGGTTCGAAGCCGCCGCCGGGCGCAACGTGGTCCTCGTTCGAGACGATCAGCAGTCCGTGGCCGACGTTCGAGGTATCGAAGTGGTGCCCGAAGCTGAAGCTGTGACGACTGTCGAGCCACCCGAGCCGGGTGTGAGAGCGCTCGGCTGCGGGGCGGACCTCGATGGGAGGGCTCATGCGGCGTTCCCCCGAGAACGAGCCGAGTCCACTCGGCGTGGACAACCAGCCTACGCGGCGAGCGGCAGCGAGAATCCGAACGTCGCCCCCGCGCCGGGCGCGCTCTCGACCCACACGGTGCCACCGTGCGCCTCCACCAGCCGCTTCGCGATGGCGAGGCCGAGTCCGGACCCACCCGCACCGCGCGTGCGCGCCTCGTCGACGCGGTAGAAGCGCTCGAACACCCGGTCCTGTTGGTCGGGTGTGAGGCCCTCGCCCCGATCGACCACCGCCAGCGCCACCTCGCTGCCGTCCCTGCCGGCTCGTACGGTCACGGTCGACCCGGACGGCGCGTGACGGACGGCGTTCCCGAGGAGGTTGCGCAGCACCTGACCGATCCGCTCCGCGTCCGCGGAGACCGGAAGCGGCTCGTCGCCTCCCTCGGCGACCAGCGTGACGCCGTCCGTTTCCGCCCCGGGCCCGGCCGCCGCGACCGCGACCGCCACGAGATCGCGGAGGTTTACTCGCTGGCAGTGCAACGAGAGTCGCCCGGCGTCGGCGAGCGCGAGCTCCTGGAGGTCGTCGACGAGCCGCCCGAGCTGCACCGCCTCCTCGTGCACCGACCCGAGGTGCTCCGGCGTGGGCTCGGTGACCCCGTCGCGCATCGCCTCCAGATAGCCGACGACGTTGGCCAGCGGGGTCCGCAGTTCGTGTGCGACGTCACTCACCATCGCCCGACGCGTCGCTTCGGACTGCTCGAGCCCTTCCGCCATCGCGTTGAACGCACGCGCGAGCTCCCCGATCTCGCCCCGACCGCGGGCGTCGACGCGCTCGTCCAGCGTCCCCGCTTCGACGCGTCGAGCGGCGCGGGTCAGCTCGTGCACCGGCCGCGCCAGCCGCTGCGAGAGGACGAGCGCGAGCACGATCGCCGCCGCACCGGCGACGAGCGCACCCACGAGGACGGCACGGTTCACGGAGCCGAGGAACCCCTCCCCCGCCGAGCCGAGCGAGTCGCCCTCGAGGACGTAGAGCGTGACCCCCTCGCCGTCGACGTCCCACGTCGCGGCACCCAACAGCCCCTCGAGCGGCGGGACCGATCCGGGATCTCGATCCGAGTCGGCGAGGATCGTGCCCGCGTCGGTGGCGAGCACGATCCGCCCACCGATCTCGTCGGCCAGATCCTCGGCCAACGGCTGCGTGTCGGAGATCGGCGCGCCCTCGAGGAGGACCGCGTCGAGCTCGTCGGCCGCGAACTCCGTCTCGTCGTCGAGGCGCTCGACGTACGACCGGAACTCGCGATCGGTGCTCCGGCTCGCGATGACACCGGTGACCGCGACAGCCAGCCCGGCCACGACGAGCGTCACCACCAGCAGGCGGGCGCGCAGGCTACGGAGCATCCGGATCCTCGGGCATTCGGTAGCCGACGCCGTAGACGGTCCGCAGGTAGCGGGGCCGGGCGGGATCGTCCTCGAGCTTGCGGCGAAGGTTCATGACGTGCACGTCGACCGTGCGCTCGAGACCCTCGTAGTCGTAGCCGAACGCCTCCTCGAGGAGCTCGGTGCGCGTGAACGTACGTCCCTGGGCGGCCGCGAGCGCGGCCAGGATCGCGAACTCCCGCGGGGTCACCGTCACCGGCGCGTCTTTCCGCCGGACCTCGTGGCGGTATGTGTCGATCACGAGATCGCCGCAGCGCAACACGGGGTCGATCGCGTCGCGACCCGCACGGCGCAGCACGGCCCGGACCCGTGCCACGACCTCCCGCGGGCTGAACGGCTTGACCACGTAGTCGTCCGCACCGAGATCGAGCCCGAGGAGCCGGTCGGACTCGGTGCTGCGGGCGGTGAGCAGGATGATCGCCACGTCGGACTCGGCGCGCAGCACCCGGCAGACGTCGAGACCGTCGACCTCGGGGAGCATCAAGTCGAGCACGACCAGATCGGGGCGCCGGCGGCGAGCCTCGTCGATCGCGGTGCGTCCGTCGGCCGCGCGGAGCACCGCGTATCCCTCACGCTCGAGGTACATCACGAGCAGGTCGGCCATCTTCGGGTCGTCCTCGACCACGAGGATCTTCCCGTTCACGATCGTCCCTCCCCCACCGCACTCGGCCGCGCCTCCACGCTACGACCGGGACCGGATCTCGTCGCGCAACTCGACGAGCTCGGGGTAGCGCTCGAAGAACCCGACCTTGGCCGCCGCCACCTCGCCTTCGGGCGCTGCACCTCCGAGGACCCACACAGCCCAGCTCTCGGCGATGTCCTCACCCGGGTTCGTGGCCGCGTAGTCGTTGACGACGCGATCGCGGTGTTCCTCGTAGAACGCGTCCAGGTGCTCGTAGTACTGGTCGTCGTCCTCGATCGCCTCGATCTCGCGCAGCTCGGGCAGGAGGTCGGACCAGAACTCCGACACGAACGCGTCGAGGTACGAGCCGGGCCGGCTGCAACCCTCGCCGGTGAAGAACCGTGGTCGGCACCGGGCCTCGGCCGCTTCGAAGCGCGCCTCGTCCTCCACCAGCTCCGGCTCGACCTGCTCGACATTCAGCGTGAGGAGATGGCCCAGCTCGTGCACGATGATCTCGGGGAGCTGTTCGGGGTCCGCGTCGGCCGGGTCGAGCTCGAGCTCCCACTGGCGCAGGTCGTCGCTGATCGGCGCCACCGCCCCGGAGACGCCGTCGGGCCCGTCGGTCGAGACCACGAGGCGGCGAATTTCCGCGCGGGCGGCCTGGGGCACCAGGTCGGTCACCACCGACCAAAGCGCCTCGTGTGCTGCGCGGTCGGCGTGGTCGCCGACGAGCTGGTCACCGCGGACCTCGTAGGTCGCGAGCCGCTCTGGCGCGGTTTCGCCGTCTTCGTCGAACCCTCCGTCGTCTCCGGGGAGCGGGCCCTCGTCGCCGGGGAGCTCGTCCTCCGGGGCCTGGTCGTCGGGGGCCTCCTCCACGCGTGGCGACTCGTCGCGGTCGTTGATCGTGATCGTGGGATGGCAGGCCGCGGCGACCAGGACGATGGCGAGCACGGTCGTGAGGAGCGACCAGCCGCGGCGGCCGTGACAGCGGACGGGTGACATGTCGGTCCTCCCTGGGAGCGGCTGTCACCAGCGTGCGCCCGCAGCGATGAAGAACCGATGAAGCGCTTGTCAGATCCCGATGCCCGATTCGCGGGGCG
>CAYRHS010000089.1:0-12585 GCA_964424125.1 uncultured Burkholderiales bacterium | reverse complement strand
GGATCTGGACCGGCCTCCCATCACCGGTCAGCACGCGGTCCACGTCGGACGCGTTGGGGCCGGACAGGTTGGCCGTGAACGGACCCGACAGGCCCTCGGGGTCGGTGTGCTTGGTGATCAGCACCCGGCCCGGATCGGGCTCGCCGTTCGTCACCACGCACTCGACCGTCTGGCCCGCCTGGACGTCGAAGTCCGCCGGGTCGGTCTGGCCGTCGTCGCACTCGATGTCGTACGCGTTCCAACCCGCCGGCAACGTCTCGTCCACCGAGAACCCGGTCCCCGCGGGCACGTCGAAACCGTGCGAGTCACCATCAGTGGTGAGCGTGTGCTGCTGCGCACCACCAGGACCGTCCACCGTGATCAGGAAATCACCCGAGAGACCCTCGGGGTTCGTGTCCTTGGTGACGATCACCTCACCCGGATCAGGCTCGCTGTTCGTGATGACACAGCCGATGATCCCGCCCGCTGGCACGGTAAAGCTCGACGCATCGACCGAGTCCGGGCCGTCCTGACATTGGACGTCGACGAGGTTGAACCCGGCCGCATCAGTCTCGGTGACCGCATAGCCCGTATCCGCAGGCACGTCGAAGATCTGAACCGTGCTGCCGTCACCCGCCAGCGGCCGATTCTGGTCGTAGCCGTTCGGACCAGAGAGGTTGGCCGTGAACGGACCCGACAGACCCTCGGGATCGGTGTCCTTGGTGATGATGACCCGGCCCGGGTCGGGCAGGTTCGTCACCACACAATCGACCGTCTCCCCCGGCTGCACCTGGAAGGTGCCCTGGGCGATGTCGACGCCGTCACAGACGACGCCGTCCAGACTCCACGGCAGAGCCGTGAGGTCCTCGGTCAGGCTCAGATCACTCTGGAGTGGCACGTCGGTAAACGTGAACGTCCCACCGTCGTCGACCAGGTTGCCGTTCTCGTCGTAGCTGCCACCGTCGGTCAGGTTCACCGGGAACGTCCCCGAGAGGCCGTCGGGGTCCGTGTCCTTCTCCACACGAACATTCCCCGCACTCGGCGTGTTCGTCACCACACATTCGACCGTCTCACCCGGGGTGACCTGGAACGGGTCACCGTTCGTCACGTCCACGTCGTCGCAGACGATGCTCTCCAACGCCCAGTTCGGGACCGAATCCTCGCCGAGGGACAGGTCGACACCCGCGGGCACGTCGTTGAACGTGTGGTCGTCGGTGTCACCCGTCAGCGTCCAACCCGCGGAGTAGCCACCGCCGTCCTGGGCCAACGTCACCGGGAAGTTGTCCGAGAGACCCGGCGGATCCGTCGCCTTCGTCACGTGCACCGAACCCGAACCCTCGTTCGTGAACGTGCAGGTGATGTGTTCGCCCGCGCCCAGATGGACCGTGACCGCGCCTTGGGCCAGATCGGGCGTGTAGTCGCCGTCACAGGAGATGTCGGTGAGCTGCCAGCCCGCCTGGGGCCCCTCGGACTGGGTGTAGTCACCGGGCGCCCGGTTCTGGAACGTCTGACTCTGACCGTCCTTGAGCAAGAACCCGGCCAGGTCGCCACCGAAGTCGAAGTACGGAGAGTTGTCACCGAGCGGCGGGTCGGTCGCCTTGGCGATCGTGATCGAGCCGCGTTCGGTGTTCTCGAAGTCGCAGCCGACGCTGTCGCCCGCCTGCACCGTGTAGGTCGCGGTACGAGAGCCGATGGCGCCCGAGCCGCCGGGGTCGCAGGTGATGTCGGTGAGGTCCCAACCTGTCACGGCACCCTCGGTGACCTGGAACTCGCTGTCCTGGTCACCCGCGCCGACGTAGACCGAATCGGAGTCGCCGCCGGGAAGCGACGCGTTGATCGCACCCGTGAACGGGAACACGGTCGCGTCCGGCGTCGCCGTCACCACCGACTTCGACACCCCGAGCTCCGCTTGGCCGTTGTAGAACGTGCACTCCACCGTTTCGCCAGGACCGACGTTGTACGTCGCAATGCGGTTCGCCACGTCACCTGAACCACCCGCATCGCATTGAATATCGAAGAGCAGCCATCCGGGGTGTCTCGGCTCGAGGATCCTGTACGTGCCTGGATCCACCGTGATGCTGTCCGACTGGCCGCCCATCAGCAGGTCGATGTCGAGCACGCCATCGAGATCGGAGAAGAAGAACTCGGTTGCGTCCTGGTCGTTCGGGGTCACCGTCTCCTTGTGGACGACGATCGTCCCCTGATCGGCGCTGTTCGTCACCACACACTCGGCCGTCTGACCCGGCGCCACCTGGAACGGATCGCCGTTCGTCACGTTCTGGCCGTCGCAGACGATGCTCTCCAGCGCCCAGTTCGCGACCGCGGCCTCCCCGAGGGTCAAATTGACGCCCGCGGGCACGTCGTTGAACGTGTGGTCGTCAGTGTCACCCGCGAGGTCCCACCCGGCGGAGTAGCCGCCACCGTCCTGGTCGAGGCTGACCGGGAAGGTGCCGTCGAGGCCTGGCGGGACGGTCGCCTTCGTCACGTGCACCGAACCCGAACCGTCGTTCGTGAACGTACACGTGACCGCGTCACCCCAGTCGAGCACCAGCTCGACCTGACCTGCGCCGAGGTCGACGGCCGCCCGATCGAAGTCGCCGCAGTCGATCCCGGTGAGGTCCCATCCGTTCGGGAATGGCGCAAGCTCGGTGACCGTGTAGCGATCCGACACCAACTCGGTGTTGAACGACTGTGACGGGCTGGTCGGGTCGCTCAGCGCGAAGTTCGTGTCGAGCGCGCCGGGCGCGGCGCCGCCCTCGATGTCGAAGTCGATGGGCGTGTCGTCGGCCGGGTTCGCGTCCTTGACGATCGTCACCGACGGGCGCTTGTAGTCGGTGATGTGGCACGTCCAGTTCTCGCCGTCCTCGATCGGGAGGACCGGCTGGTCCCCGTCGATCTGGGGCTGGCCCGCGGCGAAGCAGGAGAACTCACCTTCGGCCCATGCGTCCTGGTCGACCTCGTCCAGCGTGTAGGACTGGCCCGGGGCGAGGTTCTCCCACGGATCCGCGAGCACCGCGACGTCGGGGAAGTTGGTCGTGACCTGGCGGCCGGGCTGGCCCGTGAGCGTGAAGTCGAACGTCCCGGTACTGCCGACCGAAGTCTTGACCACCCTGATCGAGCCCGGTTGTGCGGCGCGCTCGTTCGTGAAGGTGCAATTGACGGTCTCACCCGCAGCGAGCGCGACCTGCGTGAGCTGGTTGGGCACGTCGGCCTGGCCGCAGTCGATGCCGGTGAACTCCCAGTCCCCGCTCGGGAGGCTCGTCTCGGTGAGCGTGTAGGTCCCGGGGAACAGGTTCGTCCACGACTGAACAGGGGTGGGGTTGTTCCCCGCGCTCGTCGTGAAGTCGAACGAGCCGGTGCCGCTGTCGTTGCCGGTGCGCTCGATCGTGAACGGCCCGCCCACGCCGTTCACCGTCTCCTTGCGGACGTTGATCGTGACCGGGTCCGGCGTGTTCTTGAACTCACAGGTGACGATGTCGAGGGTGCCGATCTCGAGCGAGACGCCGTCCGCGGTATTGGTGATATCGGCACCGGGGACGGCATTCCCGTTGCGAACACAAGTCGCGTTCTTGCCCCCGGTCTGGACGATGCTGTACCCCGGCTTCGAGGCCAGGTCCTCGGTGATCGTCACCGTCCTGGGCAGGGGCGGGTTGACGTCGAACGCGGGCGTCACACCGTTGCTGTCGGTCGTGCCCGATCCCTGGGCGGAATCGCTGACGGTGAAGTCCCAGCCCGCCGCCTCCTCGAACCCGTTCGGCCCCTCGACCAGCTTCCTGACGGTGACGGTGCCACCACAGAGGTTGGTCGCGATCTCCTCGAGCTTGTTCTCGAGGTCCTGGAAGTTCGCGGCGAGGAAGTAGTCGTCGTTCACGATCGGTCCGGAGACCGCGGCGATGTTGTCGACCGACGCGCCCGAGCCGATGGCGACACCGACCATCTTGAGATCGGGATTCGTAGCCTTGACACCGTTGGCGGAGAAGACGCCCTCCTCCACTTCGCGGAAGGTCGTGGACGAGCCGCTGCCGCCGCTCTGCGGCGAGCCGTAGAAGGTCGGGTTGCCGTCGGTGAGGAACACCACGATGTCGTAGGTCCCCGCGCCCGCGATGAGCTGGCGCAGCCCGGCGTCCCAGTTCGTGCCGCCGGCCTGACCACCGGGCTCCGTTCGGTTGTCGATCCAGGTTCGGGCGGTGTTCGCACCGCCGGCCGTGGCCACGCTCGTGAGCGCGAGGTTGGCGTTGCCGGAGGCTGGAGCGCTTGTCGCGAAGGTGAACCCGGCCACGGACGAGGGCGTGCCCTCGAGCGCAGTGACGAAGGCTTCGGCCGACGTCTTCATCTGCGCGAGCTCCGTGGCGTCGATCGAGTTCGAGAGGTCCATCACGAGCGCGATGTTCAGCCCGCACGCATCCGGGAACGGCGGATCAACGCGCCGGTTCGCGAAGTCGCGGCTCCCGGTCGTCGAGTTGGAGAAGAAGAAGAACTGCTCCCCGTAGATCTTGGATCCGCCCGAGCTCTCCGTCATCGTGTCGATGCGCTGGTAGTCGGTCGGGGCCGTCACTTCGCGCAGGTAGTAGGTCGTGGAGGTGCTGAGCCCGGCGATCGTGCACACGCCGCTCGCGCTGGTGGTACAGCTCGCGCCGGGCACGGGGGTCGTGTAGCTCGAGTTCGAGTACACCTGGAACAGCGCGCCGCCCAAGTTGCCGACCGTGCCGTTCGCAGCGCGGTCCGCCTTCTTGTGGACCTCGATCGCGGCGTCGGTGTTCACGAACACGCACGTCGTGTGCCGCTGGTCGTTCGCGTCGGCGAGACGCACGGTCGCTTCACGTGCTTCGACGTTGCCCGACGACTGCACCGGGTCCGCGGGGGCGCACTCGACGTTGGTCAGCGCCCAGGCCGGGTCTGAGGCGTCCTGGCGGAGCCGGTAGGTGCGGCCGTACTCAAGGTCGCCCCAAGTGTGCGCGCCGCCGTCACCAAGCGTGACCGGCGCGGGGCCCACGTACTGCGGTGGGTCGAATGGCGTGCAGGCGTCGCCCGACGCACCGACCTCTTGGCACGCTTCCAGGCGAAAGTCGAAGGTGAACTGCGGGCCCGGATCGTCGGGAGCGGTCTCGGAGCGGACCGTGATCGTGCGCGGATCGCCTTCCAGCTCGGAACGCTCGGACGCCCCGGGCACCGTCGCCGGTGCCGGAACCGCGACGTCCGAGGGAGGCTCGACCGGCTGGACCTCGAACGGTGCGCCCTCGCCGCCGGACTCGTCCGCCGGCGCCGCGTTCTGGTCACCGGTTTCGTCGGCGGGCGCGGCGTTCTGGTCGCCGCTCTGGTCGGCGGGTGGCTGGGTGGTGTCGGGGCCCGTCGTCGACGGGTCGGTGGTCCCGTCGCCTTCGTCGGCGGCGGCGGGCACGATGCCGATCAATGCCAGCGTCGTGACCAGCGAGAGTGCCGACACGAAGAACCTGCGTCCCCGAAGGGAACGGCGCGCGGGGCGTTGACGACGTGAACCAGGCTGGTGGCCCATCTCCACTCCTGTCCGTTTCGCAGCGCTGCGTTGCGCTGCGTCTCGTCCTCGGAGGGATGGGCCGGTCTCGCCTTCGCTCGCCCCCGCCCCAGGCGACCGCTTCGCGGACGGGGGGTCGAAGCTCCCATACCCTTACCGATCACCAGGGCCACAACCACAGGCGGTGACCGAAGCGATCAAACGTAGGCTATCTCGCGCGCAGAGTGATGGTCAACCGGGAGGTGCGAAGCGTCCGGGGGCGACGAATCCGGGTGAACGCGCCGAACCGGGAAGAGCACTCAGACGGCGCCGCCGAACGCGGGTCGGGCCTCACCGACGTTCGGGACCCGGGCGTCCACTTCGCCCAGCTGCTCGGCCGTGAGCACGGCCCGCAACGACACGATGGCCACCTGGAGCTGGTCGAGATCGGGTTCGCGCGTCGTGAGCTGCTGGAGGGCCAAGCCAGGGCGCATCGCGGCCCGCATCCAGGCGCGATCCATGTGCCGGGCCGCGAAGCGGATCACCTCGTAGCTCACCCCGGCGATCACCGGGAGGAGCACGACCCTCGAGAGGATCAGCATCGGGACGCTGGGCCGGCCGAGGAACGAGTAGACGACGATCGCCACGACCATCACGGTGAGCAGGAAGTTGGTGCCGCAGCGAACGTGCTCGGTCGTGAACTGCTGGGCCGACTCCGGCGTGAGGGGAACGCCGCGCTCGTAAGCCGCGATCGTCTTGTGCTCGGCGCCATGGTACTGGAACACCCGGCGGATGTCGGACATCCGCCCGATGAGCAGGAGATAGCCGAGGAAGATCGCGAGGCGGAGCACCCCTTCGACGACGTGGTCGGTGAAGCCTGTCGAACCGAGCCAGCTGCCGACGCCCCGCCCGGCGAGCGCGGGAGCCACCATGAAGAAGCCCGTGAAGAGCGCGAGCGCGATCCCCATGGTCCAGCCCATGGTCCGAGTCGAGATGCGCTCCTCTTCGGGAACCTGTTGGTTGGCCGACCAGGTGAGCGCGCGGTAGCCGAGGCTCAGCGACTCGGCCAGCGCCGTGACCCCGCGGACCAGCGGAACGCGCCGCCAGCGGTCGGCCCAGCTCGCAGCGTCGTGGACCTCGACCTCGACTTCACCTTCGGGCTTGCGCACGGCGACGGCCCACGTCCGCTCGCCGCGCATCATCACGCCTTCGAGGACGGCCTGCCCTCCGACATAGCGGGGCTCGTCGGCCGCCACTGCGCTCAGCCCTGCTTGGCCTTCGCGTACCGGCGCTGGAAGCGCTCGACGCGTCCGCCGGTGTCCACGAGCTTCTGCTTGCCCGTGTAGAAGGGGTGGCAAGCCGAGCAGAGCTCGACCCGCAGCTCCGGGAGCGTCGAGCGGGTCTGGAACGTGTTCCCGCACGAGCAGGTGACCGTGCAGTTCACGTAGTCGGGATGAATTCCGGCCTTCATGCTTTGTCCAGTCTAGAGGCGGGGCCTGCCTACTGCCCCGGCGTGGGCGCCTTGGCGATCTCGGCGAGGAACTCCTTGTTGGACTTCGTCGACTTGATCTTGTCCATCAACAGCTCGAGGCCGCCGCCGCCTTCCAGCGCGTTCAGGACCCGGCGCAGCTTCCACACCTGTTGGAGCTCCATGCGCTCGAAGAGCAGCTCTTCGTGGCGCGTGCTGGAGGCTTCGACGTCGATCGCAGGGTAGATGCGTCGCTCGGCGAGGCGCCGGTCGAGGCGCAGCTCCATGTTCCCGGTGCCCTTGAACTCCTCGAAGATGACCTCGTCCATCCGGCTGCCCGTCTCGATGAGCGCGGTGGCGATGATCGTGAGCGAGCCGCCCTCCTCGATGTTCCGGGCCGCGCCGAAGAACCGCTTCGGTGGGTAGAGCGCGGTCGAGTCGACACCACCGGAGAGGACACGCCCCGAAGCGGGGCTGGCGAGGTTGTAGGCGCGGGCCAGACGCGTGATGCCGTCGAGGACAATCACCACGTCGGTGCCTTGCTCGACCAGACGCTTGGCCCGCTCGATCGCGAGCTCCGCGACCTGCGTGTGCTCGTCGGAAGGACGGTCGAACGTGCTCGCGATGACCTCACCCTTCTGCACGTGACGACGCATGTCGGTGACCTCTTCGGGCCGTTCGTCGACGAGCAGCACCATGAGGTGCACCTCGGGGTTGTTGCGCTCGACCGAGTAGACGAGCTGCTTCAGGATCGTGGTCTTCCCGGCCTTCGGCGGCGAGACGATCAGCCCGCGTTGACCCTTGCCGATCGGGGAGATGAGATCGACGATGCGCCCCATCACCTCTTTGGGGTCGTCGTCGAGCTCGAGTCGGAGGTTCTCGTCCGGGAACAGCGGCGTCAGATCCTCGAAACGCGGACGCTTGCGCGCCTCGTCGGTGGTCATGCCGTTGACCTTCTCGACGCGCAGCAACGCCGGGTACTTCTCGTTGCTCGCCGCGGGCCGGGTGAAGCCTTCGAGGAAGTCGCCGCGACGAAGACTGAATCGCCGCACCTGCGACGCCGACACGTACACGTCGCCTCGGCTCGGCAGGTAGCCCGCCGTGCGCAGGAAGCCGTAACCCTCGTCGCGCATGTCGAGCAGGCCGTTGCACTCGATCGGCTCACCCTGCGGCTCGCGATCGTCCTGACGCCGGTCACGACCACGACCGCGGCGTCGACGCCGGCGGTTCCCGTCGCCGCGCGCGGCGCGTTCGTCCTCCTCGTCGACCTTGATCGACCCGCCCGAACCCTGCCTGGTCTCCCGACCCGACTTCGTGG
The DNA here is from genome assembly GCA_964424125.1 of uncultured Burkholderiales bacterium. Taxonomy (GTDB): domain Bacteria; phylum Actinomycetota; class Acidimicrobiia; order IMCC26256; family JAOSJL01; genus CAYRHS01. The sequence continues at coordinate 4,350 of CAYRHS010000089.1, read as the reverse complement.
ACTCGTCGCCGCTCTTCACGGTCGTCCGGCGTCGGGCGGGGAGCTCACCGTTTCTTCCGTCGTTCGCCTCGCCCGCGAGCGCGTCCTCTTCGGCCGCCAGCGACGCGAGGTCATCGTCCGAGGACTTCGCGGAACGAACCTTGCGCTTTCCTTGCTCGCCGCCACCGTTGTCGGCCGCCGCGAGGATCGCGTCGACAAGCTCCGCCTTGCGCTTGCGGGAGGGCGCCTTCACGCCCACCTTGCTCGCGATCTCGTGGAGCTGCTCGCGATCCTTCGACTCGAGCGATGCTCGGTCGAGGGTGGAGGACTCCGCCATCGTGTCTCCTTCCGGCGGTACGACGAACGGTCGGTCGGGCGGGACCGTGGCTCCGGAACTGCCGGGCAAACCGGCGAGATGCGTGACCGCAGTCGCACGGACTCCGCGCGTCCGATTCGTCAAACGTGGGGGGCCGGGCATACGGCGGGCACCCGCTCGAATTGGGGGTGTGCCGCGACCGAAGCCCAGCGACGAACAGCAGTGTAGTGAGCTGCGTCATCCGGGGCAACAACGGGGGCGGGCCGGATATGCCCGCCCCCTCAGACGGAAGCGCCCCTCGCCGGCTCCATCATGCGTGGCAGCAGGGTGTGGGCCGCCACCGCCGGCTCGTCGGCGACCGCCGACTCGGTGAAGGAACGACCCTCGACCGGCTCCGCCGAGTCGTGCAGCAGGTACGGCACGGGGTCGGACGTGTGCGTGAGCCGCGCGAGCGGCGTCGCGTGATCGGGCATCAACAACACCCGGTAGCGACCCAAGGCCTCGAGCGCTTCGAGCGCCGGCCCGATGATGTCCGCGTCCCAACGCTCCAGCGCGGCGACCTTCTCGTCGACGAGGCCTTGGTGACCGGCTTCGTCGGTCGCCTCGACGTGGAGCAGGAAGAAGTCGCCGTTCGCCAGATGCGCGACCGCGGCGTCCCGCTGCGCGGCGTAATCGTTGTCGAAGCCCGCGGTCGCGCCGGGAACGTCCACCACGTCGAGACCGGTCAACACACCGAGACCGCGCACGAGATCGACCGCGGAGGACAGCGCGCCTTCGGTGCCGTACCGGTCGGCGAAGTTGGGCAGCGTCGGCGCGGGACCCTGGCCCCAGAGCCAGATCTGGGTCGCGGCGGCTCCCGTCGCCGCCGCGGCTTCGCGCACGACGGACCGGGAGGCCTCCATGAGGTCCTCGAGCTTGGCCGCGGCCGGCCCGGTCGGGCCGACCGCCGGGCGTCCCGTGAGGTCGTGGGGCGGGACGCAGTCGGCGTCGCCGTACTCGGCGGGGAGAACCGCGAGGTGCCGGTACTCGACACCGGGATGGAACCGGATGCCGCCACCGCCGAGCGCCCGGTCGAGTGCCTCGATGATCGGGCGGGACTGCTCGGTCGACAAATGACCGGCGGCGAAGTCGACCATGGTGCCGGCGTCGATGGTGACGAGGTTGCACCGGTACGCGATCTCGTCGGGCCCGAGCTCGACGCCCATCGCCGCAGCCTCGATCGGCGCGCGGCCGGTGTGGTAGCGCGCCGGGTCGTAGCCGAGGATCGCCATGTTCCCCACGTCGCTCCCCGGGGGCATCCCCGGGGGGATGACCGCCGCCCGGCCCACTTCGGATCGGGCGGCGAGCGCGTCGAGGTGTGGAGTGCGCGCCGCCTCGAGCGGCGTTCGTCCACCGAGTGCATCGACGGGTTCGTCCGCGCAGCCGTCGGGGACGAGCACCAGGTACTTCACGTCCTCAATCGTAGGCGCGGCCGCGTAATGCACCTGTGGGGATAGCGTCGTGCGCCGATGAGACGACGCGCTCAGATCGCGCTGCTCGCGGTGTTGACGACCCTCGCGGTCGGCTGCTCGCGCAGTGACGACAACGGCGCGACGACGGAGGAGCCCGGGACGGTGGAGCCGCCGACGACGTCGACGTCGACCACCACGACGACAACGACCACGACCGCACCGTCGACGACGCTGCCTCCGCCCGACTTCGACGCGGCGGCGATCCGGCTGAGCGAGGTCGCGGTCCTCGACCAGCCCGTCGCGCTGTCCGTCCGTCCGGGTGACGATGCCCTGTACGTCGCCGAGAAGACGGGACGGGTCCGCGCGATACGAGGTGGCGCCGTCGACTCCACACCGGTGGTCGACCTCTCGGGCGAGGTCTCGGACGGCAGCGAGCAGGGGCTGCTCGGACTGGCCTTCTCCGCCGACGGGTCGCGCCTCTACGTCGACTTCACGGACACCGGGGGGGACACGCACGTCCTCGAGTACACGATGGCCGACGGGCAAGCCGGCGCCGCGAGTCGCCGCGAGGTGCTCCAGGTCGCCCAGCCGTTCGCCAACCACAACGGCGGCCAGCTCCAGACCGGTCCCAACGCGCTCCTCTACGTCTCGCTGGGCGACGGCGGCAGCGCCGGAGACCCGCAGGGGAACGCCCAGAACCGCGCCACGCTGCTCGGCTCGATCCTGCGCATCGACCCCACGGCGGCGAGCCCGTACGGGGTCCCCGCCGACAACCCCTTCGTCGACGACGGCGCCGCCCGGGGCGAGATCTGGGTCTACGGGTTGCGAAACCCGTGGAGGTTCTCGTTCGACCGCGCCAACGGCGATCTCTGGATCGGTGACGTGGGCCAGAACACGATCGAGGAGATCGACTTCCGGCCGGCCGGTACCGCCGCGGGATCGAACTTCGGCTGGAACGCCTTCGAGGGCACCCAGACCTACTCGGACACAGAGGCGGCCGACGCCATCCCGCCGATCTTCGAGTACCCGACCTCGAGCGGCTGTGCCGTGACCGGCGGCTACGTCTACCGAGGCGCAGCGATCCGCGATCTCACCGGTGCATACCTCTTCGGCGACTACTGCAACGGGGAGGTCCGCGCGCTGCGGCAGGAAGGCGGCGCCCTCGCGGCCGAACGATCGCTCGACGTGTCCGTGTCGAACCTCTCGTCGTTCGGCGAGGACGCAGCCGGCGAGCTCTACGCCCTGTCCCTCGACGGTCCCGTCTACCGCATCGATCCCGCTTGAGCGTCAGCTCCCCATCAGCAACGCGGCGATCCGGCGGGTGACGCGCGTCGGCAGTACGTCGGCGCCCGCGGTCATCACCTTGTTGACCCAACCCGGAACCGAGATCGTCCGACCGCGCTCGAAGTCGCCGAGCGCGCCCTCGACGACCTGGTCGGGCGTGGCCCACAAGAACGACGGGACGCGACTCTGCTCGGCCTCGACCCCTGCTCGGGCCTGGAACTCCGTGTGGGTGAACCCGGGCTCGAGCACCATGACATGCACGCCCAGGGACGCGAGCTCTTCGTGCAGCGCGTGGCTGAAACTCGACACGTATGCCTTGGTCGCGCCGTAGGTCGCCATCGTAGGTACGGGCTGGCGCGAACCGATCGACGAGACGTTGATGATGCCGCCACGACCGCGCTCGACCATCGCCCGTGCCGCCGCGTGCGCGAGGCGCACGACCGCGATCACGTTGAGCCGGATCTCGCGGATCTCGCCGTCGATCGGCAGCCGATCGAAGCGGTCCATGGTGCCGAACCCGGCGTTGTTCACGAGGAGCTCGACCGGCCGTCCCGGATCCTCGAGGCGCTCTTCGACCGAGCGGATTTGCGCGTCATCGACGAGATCGGCGGCGAGTACCTCGGCCGAGGCCCCCGAAGCCGCCGAGAGCTCTCCAGCCAGCGCCGCGAGACGGCCCTCGTCACGAGCGACGAGGACGAGGTCGCTCCCCCGCGCCGCGAGCTGTCGGGCGAACTGCTCTCCGAGCCCCGTCGACGCCCCGGTGACCAGGGCGACGGGCCGATTCGTGCTCGTGCGCTCCATACGGTCGCCCCCGAGCAGCTCAGATCTCCAGCACCGTCGCCACGACCTCGGCCTCGGGCGCGACCGCGTCGCCGAGCTCGACGGACTCGATCGCGCGCTCGGGATCCTTGAGTCCGTGACCGGTCAGCGTGCACACGACGGTCTCGCCGGGATGGACGAGCCCACGCGTCTTGGCTTCCAGCAAGCCGGCGACGGACGCGGCCGACGCGGGCTCCACGAAGCATCCTTCCTCGGCCGCGAGGAAGCGATACGCGTCGAGGATCTGTGTGTCGGTCACGGCCTCGATGGCGCCACCGGACTCGTCGCGCGCCGCGATCGCCCCCGCCCAGCTCGCCGGCCGCCCGATGCGGATGGCCGTCGCGATGGTCTCCGGATGCGGCACCGGCTCGCCGTGCACGATGGGCGCTGCGCCCGCGGCCTGCCAGCCGAGCATGCGCGGCTCGCGCGTTGCGCGCCCCCGTCGTGAGTACTCGAGGTAGCCACGCCAGTAGGCGGTGATGTTCCCCGCGTTGCCGACCG
>CAYRHS010000088.1:0-13213 GCA_964424125.1 uncultured Burkholderiales bacterium | reverse complement strand
CGATCGACCTCGACGAGCCGTTCGAGCTCGACGAGCACACGCACCACCGACTGCTCGAAGGGCTCGACGACATCGCCCTCACGCTCGAGCACGAGGCGGCCGTCGCCGCGTACGAGGCTGCCCGCCCATCGTGGCTCCCGACGCTCCCGACAGCGACGCACTGAGCGCGTTCTTCGAACGCCTCTACGCCGACGCCGGACGCGAGGCGAGCCGGGTTCCCTGGGCGCGGCTCGCGCCCCAGCCCGACATCGCGCGCTGGATCGACGGCCACCGTTCCGAGCCCGGCCGTGCCCTCGCCGTCGGCTCCGGGCTCGGCGACGAGGCCGCGATGCTCGCGGCCCGCGGCTGGGAGACGACGGCCTTCGACGTCTCCCCCTCCGCGATCTCCTGGGCCCGTGAGCGACACGAGGACGTGACCGTCGACTGGCGCGTGGTCGACCTCTTCAACGCCCCCACGGCCTGGCGCTCCGCCTTCGATCTCGTGGTGGAGAACCGCACGCTGCAGTCGCTGCCGCCTGAGCGGCACCGCGAGGCGTGCCGGACGATCGGCTCGTGGGTCGCTCCCGGCGGGCGGCTCCTCGTCGTGACTCATCTCCGAGCCGAAAGCTCGCCACCCGGAGACGGACCCCCGTGGCCCCTCAGCCCGGCCGAGCTCGAGCTATTCCTCGATGCCGGGCTGACCGTCGAGCACGCGGAGGACCGGTCCTCCACCCCGGAGGCGCGCGTCGTGTTCGCAGTCTTCGCGCGCAGCTCCGAACCGGTGGTCGTGACGCGTGCCGAGACGCCGTTCGAGGCCGACGCCGTCGTGGCCCTGCTGCGCGCCCATGGAATCGCCGCCGACGCGCAACACCGACCGTTCGAGGACGTGTTCCCCACACTCTTCTCGAAAGGGGGAACGCCGATCTGGGTTCCGGCGGCCGACGCCGAGGAAGCCCGCGCCCTGCTGGAGGCGCGGCCGTGAATCAGACGCCGTGCTCCATCAGCCAGCAGTCGCGAGGCTCGCCGTCGAGCAGCTCGTGGTTCGGGAGCCGGCCGACCTTCCGAAATCCGGCCCGCTCGCGAGGAGCCCGACGTCGTCGTCGCGCAGCGGCCGAAAGCTGAGCGCGGCGGTCGTCACCCTTGCTGCCGGCCGTGGCGACGTCCGAGGTAATAGGCACCCACCATGCCGCCACCGGCGGCCCCGCCGAGGAGCCCGTACTTGGTGACCTCCACGGCCCGGCTGCGGAATTCCACCACCGGCCAGCCCCGCGTTCGGGCGATCTTGTGCAGGGTGCGGTCGGGGTTCACGACGACCGGGTGCCCGACGAGCTCGAGCATCGGCAGGTCACTCGAGGAATCGCTGTAGCCATAGCAGAGGCGTAGGTCGTAGCCGTGTTCGGTTGCGAGCTTGCGAATCGCGTCCGCCTTGGCCGGTCCGTAGATCCAGGGGGAGGCGAGCTGTCCTGTGTACGTTCCGTCGTCCGTGACCTCGGCCACTGTCGCGATCGCCCCTTCCAGCTTCAGCTGCTCCGCGAGTTGCTCGACGATCTCCACCGGCGACGCCGAGACGATGAAGCGGTCCCGACCGGCCTCGCCGTGCATGTCGAGGAGTGTCTGCGACTCGGGACGAACCCCCGCGACGAGCACCGGGACGAGATCGTCGGCCAGGTCGAGCATCTCCGAACGCGCCACGCCCTGGACGAGCTCGAGAGACGTCTGTACGGCGCGCTGGGACTGCTCGTCGGACCCGCCCGTGACGCGGAACACGACGCCGTTGGCGAGCGCGGAGAGCATCGGGACGCCGGGGAGCATCTTCGCCCGCCACGCAGCCAGCGCCCACCGGACTGTCGACGAGCCCCGGATGAGCGTGCGATCGAGATCAAAGAACGCGGCGGCCGTCGGGTGGCTCGCTCCTGCGTCCGTCGGGTCCGTCACGGCTTCCTCCCCGCGAGCAGGGCTACCTCGTACCATTTCAGGTGGCAGTCGACGTCGGCGAAGCCGAGGTCACGAAGCCACTCGAGCTGGCTCTCGACGTCGCGCAGCTTGTTCGACGGGTCGTCGTCCTCGGGAGCGATCCCCAGGCGAGCGAGGAACCTTTCGTGAAGCGCCCTGGTCGGTGATGCCACGTGCTCCAGGTTGGCGAACACGCCGCCGTCGTCGAGCAGCGCCAAGACCTCCGCGTAGAGCACGCGTTTCCGTGCGTCGACGCAATGATGGATGGCGAACGCCGACACCACCGCGTCGAACGTACCGAGCTCGCCGGGCAACGAATCGTCGAGATCGTGGTGTCGGATCTCGACACGGTGGTCGTCGGCGAAGCGCTCGCGAGCACGAGCGAGCATGGACGGCGAGAAATCCAGACCGATCCCGGTCGCGTCCGGATGGGCGTCGAGCACGGCGCCCAGGAGCGCTCCGTCCCCGGTGCCCAGGTCGAGCACCCGCTCGATCCGGGACGGGAGATGGTCGACGGTGATCCGGTAGGCGAACTCACGCCAGGGCAGTCCGCTGCGCCGCGCCAGGTAACGCTCCGCATGATCGGGTTGGACCCAGAGGTTGACGACCTCCGTGCCCTCCGCCGTCACGGACCGACCTCGCGTGAGCGACCCACCTCGCCGCGGGCCCTCAACCGCACCACCTTGTTGACCGCGTTGAGATACGCGCGGGCAGAGGCTTCGACCACGTCCGTGGACACGCCCCGACCGGAGGCCTTCATGCCGTCCGCTTCGAGCTGGACGACCACGTCGCCCAATGCGTCGACGCCGCCGGTCACCGACGACACGTTGAAGTCGAGCAGGCGGCCCTTCACGCCAGTCGCTTCCGCGATCGCCTCGCACGCGGCGTCGATCATCCCGTTGCCCTCGGCGGACGCGGTGAACTCGTCGCCGTTCCGGGCGAGCGTGACGTCGGCGACGGGCGTGCTGGACGTACCGCCGTGCAGGTCGAGCGACAGGATCTCGTAGCCCTGCACGAAGCCGTGCCCGAGCTCCTCCGCCACAATCGCCTCCAAGTCGGCCTCGGTGATCTGGACCTTGCGGTCGGCGAGCTCCTTGAATCGGTCGAAAGCACCGTTCAGGGCATCGCCGTGGATGCTGATGCCCATCTTCTCGAGCGCGTCGCGGAACGCGTGCCGACCCGAGTGCTTGCCCAGCACGATCTGCACGGCTTCCTGGCCGACCGTGCCCGCGTCGATGATCTCGTAGGTCTCGCGATCCTCGAGCACTCCGTGCTGGTGGATGCCCGCCTCGTGCGCGAACGCGTTCCGGCCGACGACGGCCTTGTTGTACTGCACCGGGTACCCGGTGAGCCGCGAGACCAGCCGGCTCGTCCGGGCAAGCTCCTCGGTGCAAACGTTGACGTCGACGTCACCGAAGTAATCGGGTCGCGTCTTGATCGCCATCACGACTTCTTCCAGCGCCGTATTGCCGGCGCGTTCGCCGATGCCGTTGACCGCGCACTCGACCTGACGCGCCCCGGCGGCCACGCCGGCCAGCGAGTTCGCGACGGCCAACCCGAGGTCGTTGTGGCAGTGCGTCGAGATGACGTAGTCCCCGGGGACCATCTCGCGGACGTACTCGATGATCTTGCCGAACTCCTCGGGCACCCCGTAGCCGACGGTGTCGGGGATGTTCAGCGTCGTCGCACCCGCGTCGACCGCGATTCGCAGGACCTCGCACATGAACTCCGGATCCGAGCGGCTGCCGTCCTCGGGAGAGAACTCGACGTCGTCGGTGTAGCTCTTCGCACGCGCGACTCCCGAGGCCGCCTCGGCTTTCACCTGGTCGGGGGTCATCCGGAGCTTCTTCTCCATGTGGATGGGCGACGTCGCGATGAAGACGTGGATTCGCGGGTGTTCAGCGTGTCGTACCGCCTCCCACGCGCGGTCGACGTCTGCCAGTCCGGTGCGGCTCAGGCCCGCGATGATGGGGCCACGCACGCCCTTGGCGATGGCCTCGACCGCGTCGAAATCACCGGGGCTCGCGATCGGGAATCCGGCCTCGATGACGTCCACTCCGAGGCGCGCGAGCTGCTCCGCGATGTCCAGCTTCTCGGCCACGTCGAGGGAGATCCCCGGTGACTGCTCACCGTCCCGCAGTGTCGTGTCGAAGATCCGCACGGTGTCCATCGTCGGCCTTCCTGTCTCGGTCGTATCCGGTTGTCGTCGGGTGATCGTCGGGGCATCGAAAAACCCCCCGGCCCGGAGGCTCGAGGGGTCGATCGCGAGCACCGAGGGGGTGCCCGCGGCTAGGTAAGCAGGAGGAAGGTGGTCGAGTGGGGCGTGGCGCGCCTGGAGTCCTGCATCACGAAAATGCTCGCAGTCGGCCGTGCCCGTGTCAAACGAGTTGACTACCGGGTAGCGTGGCGCTCCGTGGGACGATTCGTGAAGCGCACCCTGCTCCTCGGAGCCCTCGCCGGAGTCTCCTATGCGGTCTGGCGGGCGCTGGCGGCGCGCCAGTCCGAGGCGACGTTCGAGTGGGAAGCGCAGCCGTTCCCGTACCCACCAACCCCCGCCGTTCCCGGCGGAGAGCCGGCCAGCCCGGACGAGGAAGCGGCCGCCCCGGACGAGGAAGCGGCGGCTCCCGCTCCCTCAGTCGAGCTCGATCGCCTGCGCGGAGAGGATCCCGGCCTCGGCTCGTAGCGTACGGACGACCTCGTCGGGCGCGGTCGTGGACGTCGAGATCGCCATGAGCGCGGCCTCGCCGCCCGGCGTGCGACCGACGTCCATGTCGTCGATGTTCACCGACGCGTCGCCGAGGATCGTGCCCACCCGGCCGATGATGCCCGGGCGGTCCTCGTTGCGTACGACGAGCATGTGCCGCGCGGGCGGAAGATCCACGATGTGCTCGTCGATCGCCACGATGCGCTGCGCGTCCCGCTTGCCGTAGAGGGTCCCGGCGACGTGCACGGTCCGATCACCGGCCCGTCCGCGCAGCGTCACGAGGTTCACGTAGTCGTGGAGGAACGACGACTTCGTCTCGCGCACCTGCACGCCGCGCTCCTTGGCGAGCTGCGGCGCGTTCACGAACGACACGGGCTCGTCGACGACCGGCTCGAGGATCCCTCGCAAGATGGCGAGCGTGAGCACGCCGCAGTCATAGTCGGCGATCTGGCCCTCGTAGGTGACCTCGACCTCGTCGACCGCGCCCCCCGCGAGCGGGGCGAACAGACGCCCCAATCGCTCCGCGAGCGGCAGGAACGGTCGGACGGTCTCGGCGACCTCGGTGGCGGCCACGTTCACGGCGAACGGCACCAGCTCGCCTCGTAGCGCGCGCACGACCTGGTCGGCGATCGTTCGGCCCGCCTTGTCCTGCGCCTCCGCGGTCGACGCTCCGAGGTGTGGTGTGACAACCACTTGATCGAGCTCGAAGAGCGGGCTGTCGGTCGTGGGCTCCTGGGCCCACACGTCCACGGCCGCGCCCGCGATCCGGCCCTCGGAGATCGCGGCGGCGAGTGCCGCCTCGTCGATGATCCCGCCGCGAGCCGTGTTCACGACGCGGAGCGCCGGTCGGGCGTGAGCCAGCACCTTGTCGTCGATCAGCCCGATCGTCTCCGGGCTCTTGGGGAGGTGGACGGTGAGGAAGTCGGCCTGGGTAACGAGGTCTCCGAGATCGGGGACCAGCTCGACCCCGAGCTGACGGGCGCGGTCCTCGCTGACGTACGGGTCGTAGGCGATCAGCCGCATGCCGAACGCCAGCGCACGTTGGGCGACGAGCACCCCGATCCGGCCGAGCCCGACGATCCCGAGCGTCTTGCCGTGGAGCTCGACGCCCTGCCATTTGCCCCGGTTCCAATTCCCCGCCTTCAGGTCCGCGTTGGCCGCGGCGACGTTGCGAGCCTGGGAGAGCAGGAGGGCGAGCGTGTGCTCGGCAGCCGAGAGCACGTTCGACTGCGGGGCGTTCACGACCATCACCCCGCGCCGAGTCGCGGCGGGGACGTCGACGTTGTCGAGCCCGATCCCGGCGCGGCCCACGACCACGAGATCCCGACCGGCTTCGAGGACGTCCTCGTCCACCTTCGTCGCGCTGCGAATCACCAATGCGTGCGCGCCCGGCATCGCTTCGAGGAGCGCCGCCCGGTCGAGACCGAGCTGCACGTCGACGTCGAGGCCGGCGCTCTGCAGCGCCTGGAGCGCGGCGTCGGCCAGCTCCTCGGTGACGAGAACGCGTTGGCTCACGTGGAGCAGCGTAGACCCGAGCTACAAGCGATCGACCACGTCGGCCGCGAGATCCTCGAGGTTGCTCTGCATGTCGTCCGGTTCCGGGATGAACACGGCCTGCACCCAGAAGATCGTGTCACCGGAGCGCACGTTCAGCACGCCCACGCTGGGCTCGTAGTACGCGGCGTCGCCGACTCCCGAGACCTCGACCGAATCCTGGCTGCTCGCTTCGAGGTCTGCGAACTGCTCCTCGGCGCTCACCGTCGGGACGGCGGTGACCACCGAGACGTGGACCGTTCCCGTGTCGGGCTGGGACTGGTCCTCGCCCACCTCCCACGTGCACTGGCCGAGCTCCTCGGTGCCGTCACTCACCGTCCCGCCGAAGAGCGCCTCGATCTCGCCGGGTTCCAGCAGCGAGCAGAGCTCGACGTCGTCCGCTCCGCCGCCCGTCGTCCCGTCACTCGCCTGCTCGTTCGTGTCGCCGGACGTGTCTCCGCCGCCGTTGCTCCCGCTGTCGTCGTCGTTCCCGCATGCCGCGAGCAACAGCAGCGCGGCGAGCAGCACCGCAACGAGACCGAGCACGTGTCGCCGCTGGATCCTCACTCGTTCCTCCAGGTTCGCCCCGTGTGGTGATCCCACCGAGACGGGCAGAGACTACGCCCGAGGGGCCGTGCACCCCGCCATCAGCCCAGGAGCTCGGCGAGGCGACCGAGCCCTTCGCTGATGTCCTCGTCGGAGGCGGCGTAGGTGAAACGACCGTATCCGGGCGCACCGAACGCCTCGCCCGGGACGAAGGCGACCTTCGCCTCGTCGAGCGCGAGGTCCGCCAGCTCCAGCGACGTCATCGGCGTCTGCCCTCGTATCTCCCGGCCGAGCACGCCGGCGAACGAGGGGAAGCAGTAGAACGCGCCTTGAGGAGGCAGGCACGAGACCCCCGGGATCCGGGTGAGCAGGTCGAACATGAGCTTCCCGCGCCGCTCGTAGGCGGCTCTCATCTCCTCGACGGCCGCGAGATCGCCGCTCACGGCCGCCAGGGCGGCCGCCTGCGACACGTTCGCGACGTTCGAGGTCGTGTGGGACTGGAGATTCGTGGCCGCGCGTGTGACATCGATCGGGGCGATCATCCAGCCGACGCGCCAGCCGGTCATCGCGTAGGTCTTGGCGACGCCGTTCACGATCACGCAACGCTCGGCGAGGTCGGGGACGAGGACCGGCATCGAGGAGAACCGATGCTCGCCGTACGTCAGGTGCTCGTAGATCTCGTCGGTCAGCACCCAGAGGCCGCGCTCGAGAGCCCAGCAGCCGATCGCTTCGACTTCCTCGGGTGGGTAGACGGCCCCGGAAGGGTTGTCGGGTGAGACGAACAGCAACACCTTCGTGCGCTCGGTACAGGCGGCGTCCAGTTGGTCGACCGTGACGCGGAACCCTGCGGCCTCCTCGGTCGGCAGGACAACCGCCCGACCGTCGGCGAGCGCGACCGACTCCGGATAGCTCGTCCAGTAGGGCGCAGGGAGGAGGACCTCGTCGCCGGGATCGAGCAAGGTCTGGAACGTGTTCGCGATCGCGTGCTTGCCGCCGTTCGTGACCAGGACCTGGGTGGGCTCGCAGGTGAAGCCGGAGTCGCGCGCGGTCTTGGCCGCGATCGCCTCTCGCAACTCGGGCAAGCCTGCCGCCGGCGAGTACCGATGGTGCCGGGGGTCGCGCGCGGCCTCGATCGCCGCGGCGACGATGTGGTCCGGGGTCGCGAAGTCGGGCTCACCGGCGCCGAAGCCGATGACTGGCTCGCCTGCCGCGCGCAGGGCCTTCGCCTTGGCGGAGACCGCGAGGGTGGCCGACTCCGTGATGGCGCCCACCCGGCGCGAGATCCTGGTCGATCGAGTCACCAACACATCCTGACACGCCTCCCCCGAGCAGAAGCGCGCTTTCGGCGTACGAAGTCCTCGATCACGGCAGTGCGACGAGGCACCGAAGACGGTCCGACAACGGCGCCCCCACCTCGCGTATTCTGGCCCGCCGATGCCACGCGGTACCCGGCGCTCGGCCGCCGTATTCGTGTCCGTGCTCGCCGTCCTCGGCGTGCTCTCCGCCCCCGCTGCGCTCGCGCAGGAGCAGAGCGGCGGCGACCAGCCGAACGCCTGGATTCTCGTCGACGCCGACACCGGGAGTGTGCTCGAGGGACACAACGAGCACGCGGCGCTTCCCCCGGCGAGCCCGGTGAAGCTCATGACCGCGCTCACCGCCCTCGAGCAGGTCCCGCTCGCTTCGACCATCACCGTGAGCAGCGAGGCCGCATCCAAACCCGCCCGCCGGATCGACATGCAGGAAGGTGAGGTCTGGCCGCTCGACGACGCGCTCGCCTCGATGCTGATCGTCTCGGCGAACGACGCTGCGTATGCGATCGCGGAGTCGATCGGCGGTGACCTCGCGTCGTTCGCCGAGGAGATGAACGACACTGCTCGCCTGTACGGACTGCGCGACTCCCAGTTCTCCGACCCCGCGGGATTCGACGACGGGGTCGAGGCGTTCGACGGTGGCAGTCGGGTCTCGGCGTTCGACCTCGCGATCGTCGCCCGCGACCTCCTCTCGGTGCCCGAGCTCGCGAAGCTTCCTCCGGAGCGCGACTACGAGTTCACCGGACCCGACGGCCGCGACCATCACCTTCTGCCGCAGAACCTGCTCCTCGATCTCTACGAGGGCGCGACCGGCCTCAAGACCGGCCACACCGAACTGGCCGGCCACACCCTCGTCGCGTCGGCGACGCGCGACGGCCGCACGATGATCGCGGTGATCCTCGGCTCTGACGACCCGTACGGCTTCGCCACGGGACTGCTGGATTCGGGCTTCGAGACCGCGCCCGACGCGACCGGAACCGGTGAGGAGGTCCCGCCTCCGCGCGCGCTTACCGCGGACGCTCGGCAGTTCTTGGTCGACCTCGCTCCACCGGGCTTCGCGCCCTACGTCGAGGCTGCCTTCGCGGCGCCGCCGCGGACCTCCGAGGAGCTCGCCGGAGGGACCTCGCCGCCGGCTGCTGCGCCGCCCGCTGCCGCACCCGCAAATGACGTCGCTGCGCCCGAAGGCGGCGCGGGGTGGTGGTGGTGGCGGCGGATCCTGCTCGTCGTCGTGATCCTCGTCGTGGTGTTCCTCGTCGCGCGGCGCACCATCGTCGTGCGGAACCGCCGGCGGCGACTGCGGCGTCGGGCGGCACTCGCGGAGGCCAAGCGGCGCGGGACGATCCACGTCATCGACGAGGAGCCGCAGACGACGGGGAGCCGCGTCGAGCGGGTGCGCAAGCACCCGAGTCTGGGCACGCGCTCGCGAGGCGCTCCGAGCCTGCGCTAAGGCGAGATCGGCGCGCGGGCGACGCGGGCCGACGGCTCAGCGGGCGGCGGAGACCGCTTCCTTCTCGGTCGGCTCCCACGCCCGCAGGTCGGCCAAGCGCTCGTCGTTCGAGAACACCTCGACGATCGGCTCGCTCAGCCCGAGGCGGCGCTGGAGGAACCGCGCCTCGTTCTCCTGGTCCCAGAGCACGAGGGTGACCGCGACGCCGGTCTCCCCGGCACGAGCAGTGCGACCTGATCGGTGCAGGTACTGCTTCGTGTCCTCGGCCGGGTCGTAGTGCACGACGACGTCGACATCGTCGACGTGGATTCCCCGCGCGGCGACGTCGGTCGCGACCAGCGCCGGAAGCTTGCCCTCGGAGAACCGTGCGAGGCCGCGTTCTCGCGCGGCCTGCCGCAAGTCACCGTGGATGGCGTCGGCCGTCACCCCTTCGCGACGAAGCTGGCGCACGAGCCGGTCAGCACCTCGCTTGGTTCGCACGAACACGAGCGTCCGGTTCGCGCCCTGGATGATCGCCGCGGCCACCTTCACCTTGTCCATGTGATGGACCTGGAGGTAACGATGCTCCATCTCCTCGACGGTGGGCTCGTCCGACTCGACCTCGCAGACCGCGGGATCGTCCATGTAGCGATTGACGAGCTGGTTCACCCCCCGGTCGAGCGTGGCCGAGAACAGCATCGTCTGGTGCGGCCCCTCGATCCGGTGGAGGATCTTCTGGACCTGGGGAAGGAAACCCATGTCGGCCATCCGGTCGGCCTCGTCCACGACGAGCACCTCGACCGCGCCGAGCTCGAGTTCCCCGCGCTCGATCAGGTCGATCAACCGCCCGGGCGTGCCGACGACGACGTCGAGCCCGTTGCGGAGCGCGTCCACCTGCGGCTCCATCGACACACCCCCGTAGACGGCCATGGTGCGGCGGTCACGCAGCTGCCCGAGACCGCCGAGCGCGTCCGCGACCTGGTTGGCCAACTCCCGGGTGGGCACGAGCACGAGCCCCGTCGGCCGATGGGGCTTCGCGGCGCCGACCCGTTCGAGCATCGGGAGCCCGAAGGCCAGCGTCTTGCCCGAGCCGGTCTTGGCCTTGCCGCAGATGTCTCGGCCCGCGAGCGCGTCGGGGACGGAGAGCTGCTGGATGGGGAAGGGTTCGGCGATGCCGTCCTCGCGCAACGCTGCCGCGAGGTCGGCCGAGACGCCGAGCGCCTCGAAACCGGTCGTCATCTGTTCTCGCTTCGTCGAAGGTCCACGTGTCGTGTCGAGGGGTCGTTCCTCGCACTCCGACCGAGGGACGAAGCGGGCCGACCCGCGAGGGCGCGTGGATGGCGTTTCCTCGCACTGTGCAGTGTAGCGGTCGCACGCGCGCTGCTCGTGTCGACCTCTCGCTGCTTGGCCTCAGCGGCAGGGAACCGTCCCCCTGTTGCTGACGCCAAGGCGTCCGCAATGGGCTACCAGGGCATCGCCACGCCGCCGTTCGGACGCTCGATCTGGCCCGTGACGAAGCCAGCGGCGTCGGAGACGAGATAGAGGATGGCGTTGGCGACGTCCTGGGCCTCGCCGACCCGCTTGAGCGGCGCCATGCGGCCGAAGCTCTTCCGGTACGACGCCAGCCGCTCCGGATCGACCTCACCCTTCTCGTCGACGAAGTGCTGGCGCGAGAAGTTGGTCTCGATGACGCCCGGTGCGAGCGCGTTCACCCGGATGCCGCTCGGCCCCGCCTCCGCTGCGAGGACCTTGGTGAGCTGCGCCACCGCCGCCTTGGTCATGCCGTAGACGGAGAGGGTCGGCGCGGGCGTGTCGATCGCGCCGGAGGAGAGATTCACGATGTTCCCCGAGCCCTGGGGGACCATCACCCGCATCGCCGCCTGGCAGCCGTACCAGACACCCTTGAGGTTGATCGCGAGGATGCGCTCGAAGTCGTCGTCAGGCGTCTCGGCAACGAGCTTGTTGTAGGGCACCCCGGCGATGTTGCCCATGATGTCGAGGCGGCCGTGCTCCGCGACCGCACGCTCGACGAGGGCGTCCACGTCCCGCCGCTGCGTGACGTCGGTGCGGACGACGAGCGCCGAGCCGCCCACGGCCCCGATCTCGTCGGCCGTTTGCTGCGCGCCCTTCTCGTCGACGTCACCGAGCACCGTCGTGGCACCGGCGGCAGCCAGCGTCAGGGCAGTCGCCTTCCCGATGCCGCTCCCCGCGCCGGTCAGCACCGCCACCCGGCCCGAGAGGTCGAAGAGGTCACGGGGATCGGTCACGCGGGCTCCTTCGTTCGTGCAGGCGTGGAAGCATCGAGCCTACGCACCGACGTAGAGTCGCGACGAGCCGGTTGGAAGGTGCGTCAGTGGGAGTTGCGGTACGCGAGGGCCTCGCCGTAGACGCGCACGATCGTGTCCGCGTACCACTGGCTCGACGCCCACGTCCCCGACCTTCGAGGTCTGGAACACCGCCGGACTACTCCCACCGTCTACTCCGCCGATCCCCGCGTAGTTGTGGTCCTCCGGCTCGACCTGACCAACCCGACTGGAACCAACCTGTCTCGACGATGGACTGCACGAAGGCGAGGTCGCCGCGCACGCCTTCGCGCGCACCTTCGACCAGGTACAACTCCGCGAGCTGGTCGATCGTCACGTCGTCGAGGACCGCGCTGTGGTGCGTGCTCTTGTACCATTCGACGAGGCCGGCGGCGCCGATGCAGCTGCCCCCCATGATCGGCATCGAGTGCTCCGACGTTTGGCAGCTGATGGCGCCCTACGGACCGTTGACCTGCTCCGGCACGCAGGCCGCGAGCGCGAAGGCGACCACGAGCAGAGGGACGAGCTTCCGCATCATGGAGAGATGTCGGCCTCCGACGCTCGAGACTTGAGCAGCACGGTCAACGCCCGCCCCGGCAGCCACTCAAGTTGCGGAACGGCGCAGGTCGATGCACCGGACGTGCCCTCCTCGTCCGGCCGCCGATTCGCGAGTCTCCACTGGCTCGTCGGCGTGGTCGCCATCGTCGCGCTTGCTGCGCCAGCAGCCGCCGCCGCGCCGGGTGCCGACAGCGGCGCGCAGGCGGATTCGACTCCCGCGTCGGGTACGCCGATCCTCGGCGGCAGCCGACTCAGCGCTGCGCAACTGGCCGGCTGGTACTCGTCGACGGGCCGAACGCCACGTATCGACGTCGACATACTCGGGCTCGCGCAACTCTTCGTCGAGGAGGGAGCTCGCGAGGGGGTGCGCGGAGACATCGCCTTCGCGCAGTCGGTCCTCGAGACCGCCCACTTCACGTTCCCCGAGTCCGGACAGGTTCGGCCCGAGGACCACAACTACGGCGGGATCGGCGCCTTCGACGACGGGCGCCGGGGAACCGCCTTCCCCGACACGCGCACCGGCGTCCGCGCGCAGATGCAGCTCTTGCGTGGATATGCCGAGCGCGTCGACTCGGACGGCAGGCTCCTGAGCCCGCCTCCCAACCGGCGAGGCGCAGCGCCCACGTGGGAGCAGATGGGCGGTGGCAACTGGGCCACCGATCCGCACTACGCGCGGAAGGTGCTCGAGATCTACAACCGCATGCTCACCGCGGCCGGGCTCGAACCGGGCGAGCTCCCGCCGCCCGCGCCGCAGGTCGCGCCCGCAGTCGAGCCGGTCACGGCAGCGGAGCCACCACCACCACCACCGCCGCCACCACCACCCCACGCGCCGCCGTACGGCTACTGTCTCACCGACGCAGGCGGCCAGGTCCACGACCGGGGCGTGATGCGCTTCCTCGGC
>CAYRHS010000087.1:12453-13313 GCA_964424125.1 uncultured Burkholderiales bacterium | reverse complement strand
GAGCCCTTCACGCCGAAGGTCATCGTGTCCGCCGAGAGCCGCTTGGCCGCGGTCTCGAAGGAGATCCGCGTGCGCGTCGAGTCCTCGTAGAAGAGGGAGACCACGGTCTTGCCCCGCAACGCGGGGACCTTGGCGATCTCGCGCCGGGACACCTCGAGGAACGAGTCGGTCAGCTCCATCAGCCCGTCCACGTCGGCGCGCGTGAGGTCGTCCACCGAGAGCAGGTGTCTCATACGCCGCCTCCTTCGCCGCGCTCGGGGCCCCAGATCTCGATGCGATCGTCCTCGCCGTCCACTTCGGTCAGCCGCACACGCACGTCCTCGGTCACCTTGGTGGGGAGGTTCTTCCCCACGTAGTCGGCCCGGATCGGCAGCTCCCGGTGCCCACGGTCGACGAGTACGGCGAGCTGCACGGCCTCGGGACGACCCAGGTCGGTGAGGGCGTCGAGCGCGGCGCGCACCGTCCGCCCGGTGAAGAGGACGTCGTCGACGAGCACCACCACCCGGGCGGTCACGTCGACTGGGATCTCGGTGGGTCCGGCGGGCTGTACGGACCGCAACGCGATGTCGTCCCGGAAGAACGTGACGTCGAGCGCACCGACGGGCACCTCGACCGACTCAAAGGACTCGATCGCCGCGGCGAGGCGGCGGGCGACGGCGACCCCGCGCGTGTAGAGCCCGACGAGCACGACCCGCTCCGCGCCGTGGTTGCGTTCGACGATCTCGTGGGCGATGCGCGTGTAGGCCCGCCGGAGGTCGGCCGCGTCGAGCACGTGCGCCTGCAGAAAAAAACGACCCCCTTCGGGGGCCGTCTGCTGTGTTCCTGTGTCGGCCGCGTGCGCGGCGTCGTGCTCGCCCATC
>CAYRHS010000087.1:0-12443 GCA_964424125.1 uncultured Burkholderiales bacterium | reverse complement strand
ACCTCCGTCGGGGCCTCACCGGACCCCCTTCACGGTCGGACCATAGGTTAGCAGCAGCGGTGACAGGGACGGTGCGCCCCCGACGGGCCGCTCAGCCCTCGGCGGCCTTCTTCGCCGCCGCGGCCGTCGCCATTTCCTCGAGGCGGTCGATGAGCGGCATCCGCTCCTGGCCGACCTCAGCGGGGAGGCGCTCGACCAGCTCCTCCGGGGTCCAGCGGCCGTCCTTCTCCATCGAGCGCACCTCGGCCGGCTGGTTCCACACCGCGACGCGGCCACCGACGGCCGTGTACACCTGCCCGGTTACGTCACGGGCGTCGTCGCCGAGCAGGTAGACGACCAGCGGCGCGACGTCCTCGGGCTCGCCCATCTCGATGTCCATAGGCACGTTGGCCGACATCCGGCTGCTCGCCACGGGAGCGATCGCGTTCGCGGTCACTCCGTACTTGTACATGCCGGCGGCGGCGCTGCGGACCAGCGAGACGATGCCGCCCTTCGCCGCGCTGTAGTTCGCCTGGGCGACGCTGCCCGCGAACGCCCCCGACGTGAAGCCGACGAGCGTCCCGGAACGCTGCTCCCGCATGAACGCGGCCGCGGCACGGAACACGGTGAAGGTGCCCTTGAGGTGGGTCTCGATGACGGGATCCCACTCCTCTTCGGTCATGTTGAACAGCATCCGCTCACGCAGGATCCCGGCCGGGGTGACCACGCCGTCGATCCGGCCCCACCGGTCGACCGCGGTCTGGACGATCCGCTGGCCGCCCTCCATCGTCGCCACCGTGTCCGCGACGGCCACTGCGCTGCCGCTCGCGTCGCTGATCTCGGCCACGACCGCGTCGGCGACCTCGGACGACGGGTCGCGCCCGTCCATGCGTACGCCGTAGTCGTTCACCACGACGTTGGCGCCCTCGGCGGCGCAGGCCATTGCAACCGCCCGGCCGATCCCCCGCCCCGCGCCCGTCACCGCGATCGTCTTGCCGCCCAGATAGCCCACGCCCGCTCCCGCCGTCGTCCTGCGGCCGGGAGGGTAGCCACCTCCCCCGGCGCAGGGTGAAGCGTGGCCGTCGCGCTCCGATGCCGGCGCTTCACACCTCCGTGGAGGGACCGAGGAGCACCTCCACGAGCTCACCCGTTAGCAGCGTCAGGAAGCCGTAGAAGAGGAAGAGTGCGGCGTCGGGATCGTCGGGATCGACGCGGTCGTAGTCGGGGCCGTCCTCGACGCCCAGGCGGGTGCCGAGCACCAGACGGGCGTCGTTGAGCACGCTCAGCCATGCCTCGGTCTCGCCGGCATCGAGGTCGACGGCGAGACGATCGCCCCGACGCTCCAGCCGAGCGAGGCTCTCGGCCATCGTCCGTGCGGCCGCACGCTTCGCGGCCACGAGCTCCGGGTGGACCATCCGCTGCCAGTCGTCCTCGGCCTGCTCTTCGGTGGGGTCGAGGTAGGCGCGAGGGAACAGCCGCTCCCGCCCGGGATCGGTTGCGCCGCGCTCCCGCCCGAGCTCGTCCACACCCTCCGCGGGCTCGTCGAGGACCCGGAGCACGTCGTCGGGCACGCGCCGGAGCAGCGCCGCGTGCTCGCCCGCGAGGGAGACCCGCACGCCGGCACCGGTGGAGCGGAAGGTGGGTTCCATGGAGCGACCCTCAGGAGTCGTGCTGCATCGTTGCCCACAGGCCGTGTGCGTGGAGCCGGGCGACGTCGCCCTCGGCCTTCTCCTTGGTGCCGTGGGACACGATGGCCTTGCCCTTGTGATGCACGTCCAGCATGAGCTTCGTCGCCTTCTCACGCGAGTAGCCGAAGAGCTTCTGGAGCACCCACACGACGTACGACATGAGGTTGACCGGGTCGTTCCACACGATGACCAGCCACGGCTTGTCCGGACCGACGTCCCGGTCGGGCTCGAGCTCTCCCGGCTCGGGCACGCGCAGTGGAGGTTCGACCTTCTCCGGAGCGACGGTGTCGGCCCGCACCGTCACACCCCGGCGCGTGTCTCCGCGGCGATGCGGGCGAGCAACCCGTTCACGAACCGCCCCGAGTCGGCAGTCGAGTAGCGCCGGGCGAGCTCGACGGACTCGTTGATGACCACCGCGGCCGAGACCTCAGGGTGACGTAACAGCTCGTAGGTGGCCAGGCGCAGGATGCACCGGTCGACAACGGGCATCCGCTCGGGCGTCCAGTGCTCGGAGTACGTGCGGAGGAGATCGTCGATCTGTGCGCGGTCGGCCTCGGCTCCGGAGGCGAGGACCACCGCGTACTCGTCGGGCTCGCTCGGCAGGTCTTCGAGGATCGCGGCGAGCGGCCGCCCCGACTGTTCGGACTCGTAGGCCAGCTCGACCGCGCGCTCCCGCGCCTCGCGCCGGGTTCCCATCGTCACGCGCGCTCGAGGTAGTCGCCCGAGCGCGTGTCGACCTTCACCTTCTCGCCCGGCTCGACGAACAACGGCACCTGGACGACGAGACCGGTGGAGAGGGTGGCGGGCTTGCGCGCGCCCGAGACACGATCGCCCTGGATCCCCGGCTCGGTTTGCGCGACCTCCAGTACCACGGCCGCGGGCAGCTCGATCCCGACGATCTCGCTCTCGTAGGTCGGCAGGATCGCGCGGTCGCCCTCGGTCAGGTACGAGACCGCGTCACCGAGCCCCTCGGCCGGCACATGGATCTGCTCGAAGGTCTCGTTGTCCATGAAGACGAGCGCGTCCGCGTCCCGGTAGAGATACTGCATCTCCCGCTTGTCGATCACCGCGAGCGGGACCTTCTCGTCGGCCCGGAAGGTCCTGTCGAGGACCGCGCCGGTACGGAAGTTCTTGAGCTTGGTCCGGACGAATGCGCCGCCTTTGCCCGGTTTCACGTGCTGGAACTCGACGACGGTCATGAGCCCTTCGGGGAGGGCCAACGCCATGCCGTTCTTGAGGTCGTTGGTGGAGACGTTCACAGGACGAGTTCCTTGGGGGCAGTGGTGAGCGGGCGCGACCCTTCGGCGGAGACGGCGACGGTGTCCTCGATTCGGACTCCACCCACCCCGGGGAGATACACGCCCGGCTCCACGGTGACCACGTCGCCGACCCGCAACGTATCACTCGCCGTACGCGCCACCCGCGGGGCCTCGTGGATCTCCACCCCGACGCCGTGGCCGGTGCCGTGCACGAACTGCTCCCCGTGCCCGGCGGCGACGATCACGTCGCGCGCCGCGGCGTCGACGGCCGCGACCTCGGTGCCGGCCCGTACCGTGTCGCGGGCGGTCTGCTGCGCCTCGAGCACCAGCTCGTAGAGCGCCCGCGCCTCGCTCGTCGGCTCCCCCACGCTGACCGTGCGCGTCATGTCGGAGCAGTAGCCGTCGACGACACAACCGAAGTCGCACACGACCAGCTCCCCACGCCCGATCGGGCGCGGTGTGGGCCGGGCGTGCGGCATGGCCGCGTTGGGGCCCGAGGCGACGATCGGGTCGAAGCTCATCCCGGTCGCGCCGCGGCGCCGCATGGCGAGATCGAGTTCCAACGCGACGTCGATCTCGGTCGGGCCGTCGCCCAGGCGGGCCGACACCTCTGCGAAGGCGTCGTCGCCGATGTGGCATGCGGCCTCGATCCGGGCGATCTCGCCGGGCTCCTTCACCCGTCGGAGCTCCTCGACGACGCCCTCCGTGGCGACGAGCTCGTGCTCCTCGCCCAGGGCCTTCGCCCAGGCGCGTTGGGTCGCCCAGGTGACCCCGTGTGCTTCCAGCCCCACACGGCGCCGGCCTTCGAGCACCACAACGAGGCGTTCCCGCTGCTCGCGTGCCGTCGGTCCGACCTCGACCCGGGCCCCGACGTCGGCGAGCGCGAGCTGCTCGTGGGCCTGCTCGCGGTAGCGACCGTCGGTGAGCAACACCGCCTCGTCGGAGGCCCGGTCGACGACGAGCGTCCCCGCGCTCCCGGTGAAACCGGTGAGGTAGCGAATGTTGGGGAGGCGCGACACGACCAGCGCGTCGACCTCGGCCCCTTCCAGCGCGACGCGGAGGCGAGCGAGGCGCGCCGCGACGTGGACGGCGGGCAGCTTCACTCCGACTGCTCGAGGAGATCGCAGGTCGCCTCGAGTGCCCAGCGGTACCCGGCGGGCCCGAACCCGCTGATCGTGCCGGTGACGTACGGGGCGATGACCGACCGCCGACGCCACTCCTCCCGAGCGCCCGGATTGGAGAGGTGGAGCTCGACGGCCACGCCGTCGTAGGCCGCGAACGCATCCGCGAGCGCGTACGAGTAATGGGTGAGCGCGCCGGGGTTGCACACGATGGCCGCACACCGGCCCCGAGCACCGTGCACCGCCTCCACCAGCTCCCCTTCGTGGTTCGATTGCACGTGCTCGAGGGTGTGACCCCGCGCCTCGGTCGCCGAACGCGCCGTGGCGACGAGGTCGTCGAGGCGGGTGTGGCCGTAGATCTCGGGTTCGCGGTCGCCGAGCAAGTTCAGGTTCGGCCCCGACAGGAGCAGGATCGTCGCCACGTGCTCAGCCTCGCGCGCGACCGACGTCGGCGCGAACACCTACCGCCGCCAGCGCACGGGCGAGCGCGTCGGGCGGCGGGTCGGAGACCAGCTCGGGACCCGACGGCCCGTCGAGCACGAACGTGAGCCCGCCCGATGCCTTCTTGTCCCGCCGCATGAGGCCGAGCAGGGCCCCCGCGTCGATCGCCTCCGGAACCGCGGTGGGGAGGTCGACGGCACTGACGAGCGCGCGGTGGCGGGCCACCGTGTGCTCGTCGATGCGATCCATGGCGTGCGCGAGCTCGGCCGCGAAGACGAGCCCCACGGCCACGGCCTCTCCGTGCCGGAGGCCGAAGTCGCGATCCGCCTCGAGCGCGTGCGCGAGCGTGTGCCCGTAGTTGAGCAATGCCCGGCTGCCCGTTCGTTCCTGCTCGTCCGCCTCGACGATCTCGGCCTTCACCGCCACGCACGCGCGCACGAGGCGGGTCAGCACGTCCGGGTCGCGGGCGAAAACTGCCGACCGCTCGTCGGCCAGGATCGCCGCGATCGCTTCGGCATCCGCGCCCCGATGCGAGAGCGCGTACTTCACCACCTCGCCGAGTCCCGAGCGGTACTCCTCGGCCGGCAACGTGGCGAGCGCCGTCACGTCGGCGACGACACCCACCGGCTGATGGAACGCGCCCACAAGGTTCTTGCCCTCGGGGAGATTGACCGCAGTCTTGCCACCGATCGCGGCGTCCACCTGGGCGAGGAGCGTGGTCGGCGCCTGGAGCGCGTCGATGCCGCGGTGGTACACGGCGGCCGCGAAGCCGGCCACGTCACCGACCACGCCGCCCCCGAGCGCCACGATCGCGTCGTCGCGCAGCACCCCGTTGCGGGCGAAACGGCGGCAGAGGCCCTCGACCACCGCGAGCGACTTCGCCTCTTCACCGGGGGCGAGGAGCGCCACGTCCACCTCGGCGCCGACTCGTTCGAGGGAGGCCACGAGCGCGGCCCCGTGCCGCTCGGCGACAGCCGGCTGGCTGACGACGACGGCGCGGCGGCGCGACCCGAGCAGCGACCCGGCTTCCGCGAGCGCCCCGGAGCCGACGACCACGTCGTAGCTCCCCGTCGCGAGGCGAAGCGTCACCCGCTCCACGACCGGTACTCCTCGAGAACCCGGTCCGCGACCTCGGCGACGGAGGCTCCGTCGGTCGTGATCTTCCCGTGTGCCGCCGCTTCGTAGGCCGGCGCCCGCACTGCCGTCAACCGGCGCAACGTCGCCTCGCGCGCGCCGCCGTCGAGGAGCGGTCGGTCGTCGGTGTGCTCGACGCGAGCCGCAAGCGTCGCCGGGTCGGCGTCGAGCCAGAGCACCACAGCACGCTCACGCAGCCGTCGACGGTTCTCGGGGTCGACGATCGCGCCACCGCCCGGAGCGATCACGAGGGGCCGAGAGGCCGCGCACACTTCCGCCACCGCGACGCGCTCACGAGCGCGGAACGCGCCCTCCCCTTCCTCGGCGAAGAGCGAGCGCACGCTCGCGCCGCTGGTTCGCTCGATGAGCTCGTCGACGTCCACGAAGTCCCGTCCCAGGCGGCGCGCGACCTCGCTGCCCACCGTCGTCTTCCCCGCTCCCATGAGACCCACCAGCGCCAGGTGCGGCCGCCCGTCCCCGCCGCTCACAGCGAACTGCGGTAGGCGTCGTGGTTGCGCACGAGCTCGGCCACCGAATCGCCCCCGAACTTCCTCGTCGCCTCGTCCGCGAGCACGAGCGCCATCATGGTCTCGGCCACGACACCCGCGGCAGGCACCGCGGTCACGTCCGTGCGCTCCTTGAACGCGACCGTCTCCTCCTTGGTGTCGACGTCGACGGTGCGAAGGACCGGGCGGTTCAGCGTGGACAGGGGCTTCATCGCCACCCGTGCGACGAGCAGCCCTCCGGTGGTCATCCCGCCCTCGGTCCCGCCTGCTCGTGTGGTGGGCCGGTCGTAGGCGGCCGCGTCGGCGTCCCAGACGATCTCGTCGTGCGCCGCACTCCCTCGCCGGCCCGCGACCTCGAATCCGTCCCCGATCTCGACCCCCTTCATGGCCTGGATGCTCATCAGCGCCTGCGCGAGGAGGCCGTCGATCCTGCGATCCCAGTGGACATGCGACCCGAGGCCGGGGGGCACGCCGTAGCCGAGCACCTCGACAACGCCGCCGAGTGAGTCGCCGTCGCGTGCGGCCGCCTCGATCGCCTCGGTCATCGCGCCCTCGACCTCGCTGTCGAAGCAGCGAAGGGCGGACTCGTCGATCGCGGCCAGGTCCTCGGGCCCGGGGCGGCGAGCCGACGAGGAACGCACCGGGCCGAGCTGCACCACGTGGCTGAGCACCGTGGCGCCGAGCTCTCGCAGCAACGCCTTCGCCAGGGTCCCGGCCGCGACCCGTGCCGCGGTCTCCCGCGCGCTCGCCCGCTCCAGCACGTCACGTGCGTCGTCGAACCCGTACTTCTGCATCCCGACGAGATCCGCGTGTCCCGGCCGCGGTTGGGTCGCTCGCGTCGAAGGGACCCCCGGATGGGGGGACATCTCCTCCTGCCATTTCGGCCACTCGGTGTTGTGGATGCAGATCGCCACCGGTGAGCCGAGCGTCCGGCCGTGGCGCACGCCGCCGAGGATCTCGACCTCGTCGCGCTCGAGGCGCATCCGCGGGCCTCGTCCGAAGCCGAGGCGGCGACGCCCCAGCTCACCGGCCAGGTCGTCCACCGTGACGGGGAGACCCGCGGGAAGCCCCTCGACGACGACGGTGAGGGCCGGCCCGTGGGACTCCCCCGCCGTCAGGTAGCGCAACACCGATTTCCTCCGTCGCTGGTCGTGATCGCAGAGTACCGGCGAGGCGCCCGTCTCCCGCCCGAGTTCGCCGGCTCGCTACTTCACGACTTCCTCGCCCTCGCAGAGCTCGAAGGGATCGTCGCCGAAGAGGAACTGCGCGCAGGTGTCGCCGATCGACACGACCCGGTAGCTCGTCGCGAACGTGTCCCCGACCCCGACCGTGTACACCGTGGAGCCGACCCGCACCCGCGCCATCCGTTGGCCGTTCTCGTCGAAGATGTCGAGCAGCGCGACCGCCTCCGGTGCGACCGGCTCGACCGACGGCACCGTCCCCCCACCCCCGCCGCCGGTGAACGGGAGCGTCGTGGTCGTGGCCCCCGGCACCGTGGGGGACGTCGTTCCCGAGGTCGTCGGGGTGGTCCCGCCGGTGCCGCCGTCGGTCCCGCCGCCCGTCACGCCGCCGTCGCTGATCTCGCTGATCACGGGCTCGAACGGGTTCTTGGTGGCGAAGACGTCGAAGGTCTCGTCGTCGGGAGTGACGTCCTCCGGCCCGGTGGTCGCTGGCCCCGTAGCCTCGGATTCGCCGCCCTCCATCGTGGACTCCGGTGCGGTGGCTCCGGTCGTCGACGTCGCCGTCTCCTCGTCGCCGCCGCCGGAGAGCACCGCGAAGGCGATGACGCCCACGACGATCACGCCGAGGATGCCGAGCAGGATCGCCAGGCGCTTGGGGTCTTGTTTCCCGGCCATCGTCAACCCCTACGTCGCCGTGTCGCCGTCGGTCGGTGTGGTCACGCCCGGCTCCCCTTCGGGTGCTTGTCCGGTGCCGGAGGTGGACGTCGCGGTTCCGCCCCCGTCGGAGTCCGTCCCACCCGTCTCGCCCGTGCCCGTCGCCGCACCGCCGCCCGCGGTCCCTTCGTCGGCCCCGCCGAAGGCCGCGTCGGAGCGTGTGAACATCCGCGCGTTCAGGGTCATCGACAAGCGAGGGGCGCCGGTCGCGGCGATGCTGTCGGCGCTCGTTGCGTCGCCGGTCCCGCCTGCGCTGATCGACACGTCGTCGACGACGACCAGGCGCTCCAGCTCCTCGAGCCGATTCAAGTAGTCGAGGACCTGGAAGAACCCGCCTTCCACGTCGATCGCCATCGTGATCACCGACGCGCCTCCCACCGCGCCGACCGACGGAGGAGCCGGACTGATCGCGAGCCAGTCGATCCCCGATTCCACCGCGATCTCGTTGGCCTCGAGGATGAACGTGTCGAGCTCCGGCTCCGGAGGTACCGCGGCGTTGAGACGCCGGAGCTCCGCCTCCTGGCTCGGGGCCTCCTCGTCGAGCGTCTGCAGTGACTCGAGCTCGTCCTCGAGCGTGAGCTGCTCGGCGCGCGCCTGTTCCAGCGCGTCCTCCTTCTCGGACAGGTCGTCACCCGCGGGGCGGAAGTAGAAGAAGAACCACACGACCACGACGAGCACCGCCACCGCGACCGCGAGCACGGCCTTGAGTCGGCTACTCATCGCCGCCCTCCGCGATTCGCTGCGCCCGACTCGAGTTGGCCTCAGCCGTGAGCTCGGCGTTCGAGGCGAAGTCCACGACGTCGCGCCCACCGAAGCTGGAGACCTCGGCGTTCGAGACCCACAGGCCCGAGAACGCGGGGATCTCCGAGATGCGTTGGAGCCAGGCGGCTACCGCGGGGTAGTCGAGGCCGACCGCGGTGAAGTCGACCGACCCGACCGATGCGAGCCCTCCCGAGGGCGCCGTCTCGCCCGTCGTCGGGGCCGTCGTGGTCGTGGTCTCGGTCGTCTCGGTCCCTTCCGCACCGGGGGTCTCCTCGGGCTGGGGACCGCCCTCGGGGAGGTCCTCGGTCGACGGGGCGACCACCTGGCCCTGGAAGTCGGTGAGCCAGACGTCGTTCGGGATCGTGCGAGCGATCTCCTGGAGCAGCGACGCCCAGGACACGTCGGGCTCGAGCAGACCGGCGATCTGGAGCCGCAGACCTTCGATCTCGAGGTCCCGCTGGGCCGCATCCGCCAGATCGTCGATCTGGGACTGGAGTTCGGCGTTGCGCTGCTCTTGCGCGTCCAGGTCGTCCTGCTTCTCGGAAATCGCGCTCTGGCGGATGAGCGAGAGCGCGACGAGGCCGGCGACGAGCGCCGCGCCGGCGGCCCCCGCGAGGAGGAGGTTGCGTCGGGGACCTCCCTTGCGGGCCTCGCCGCGCAGGAGGTCGATCGAGCGCCCCGCGCCGGGCAGTCCACCCAGGGCGAGGCCGGCGGCGACGGCCAGGTACGGGTCGAGGAGCGGGAGCTGCTCGTCGGCGAAGCCGATGTCGCCCACGGTGAGTCCCAGACGGGGCTGGGCCATCTCGACCGGGAGATCGACGAGTGCCCGGAGCCGGACGTCGAGGTCCGCGAGCTGGGCGCCGCCTCCGGTCGCGACGATCCGGAGGAGCGGGAGCGCCTCGGGCTGGGTCCGGTAGTAATCGAGCGAGCCGCGAACGTCTTCGAGCAGATCGGCGAGCGGGCGGGCGAGCGCCTCCTCGGCCTCGCCCGCGACGTCGAGGGGGATCTCGTCCGATCCGCGCTTGATCGTCTCCGCGGTGGCGAACGGGATGTCGAGCGTCCGCGCCACGGCCTCGGTGAGGCTGTGGCCGCCACCGCCGACGACCCGAACGAACCTGGGCGTGCCCGATTCGTGGACGACGACGACCGTGACGCCGGCGCCGAAGGAGACAAGAGCTTCGGCTCCCTCACCGTCGGTCGCGACCCGGCGGCCGAGACTGCGGACGAGGGCCAGCGGCACCAGGTCGAGCGAACCGACGCGGAGCCCGGCCGCGCGGACCGAGTCCACGAGGCGATCGACGATCGTCCGCTGTGCGGCGGCGAGCAGGATCCGGACGTGTCCCTCGGGAGGCTCCTGTGCCCCACGTTCCTCGCCGCCCGGAACGGGCTCCGGTTCGAGGTGCTCGAGCACGAGGTGGTCGAAGCGCGCGTCCTCGAGCGGGATCGGGATCAGGTCACTCGCCTGGTACTGCAGCGCGCCGTCGATGTCCTCGTCTGCCATCTCGGGAAGGTCGACCTGGCGCACGATCACGCGCGGGCTGGCGATTCCGAGCCGCACCTCGGCCCGCTTCGGGAGCCCCACCTCGCGCCAGAGCCGCCGGATGGCGGCGGTCACTGCGGCCGAGTCGACGACCTCACCCTCGGCCATCGCCTCCATCGGCAGGCCCACCTGACCGAAGGCGCGCAGCACCGGCGGGTCGCCGGGAGCGACCTCGGCGACGGTGACGGCGTTCGTGCCGACATCGAGGCCGATCAGACGCCGGGCCACGTTCCCCCTCTCACCGTCTGGGCCTCGAGGTACTCCCGCATCCGCTGCTCGCTGATGCGGAAATGACGCCCGACCCGGATTGCCTCCAGGTCACCGGACTTGATCAGCCGATAGACGGTCATCGGGGAGACACGCATGGCGTCCGCGACTTCGCGCACGGTGAGGAGCCGCGCCTCCAGAGTCACATTGTCCCCCTGAGATAACTCCAGCAACATTAAACCTCACCAGCAACAATCGTCAATGTGGATGTCAGTTCTTAACGCAAACCACAAAAACCTCAGGAGTCACAGAGTGTGGCCGCGAAGAGGGCTGAGCGGGACCGGCGATGCACGCTGCGCGCGATCCGAGGATCAGGGGCCCGGGTACCCGGCGCCGAAGGCGCCTGGAGCGGAGACCCTGAGCCGAGGATCAGCGACGCAGGTACCCCGCGTCGCCCGAGGCGGGGTCACAGCGGCCCGGCGCCGAAAGCGCCTGGAGCGGAGACGACGCCTAGAGGTACCAGTCCAGGAAGGCCTGGCCGGCGACGATCGTGATCCACGTCCCGAAGGCGAGGAAGGGTCCGAAGGGGACGGGATCCTTACGGCCCCGGTCGGTGAAGACGAGCAGGGCGACACCGAGGAGCGCCCCGGCGAGGAAGCCCGCGAAGAAGCCGAGCAACACCTCGGCCCACCCCAGGTATCCCAGCCAGAGACCCAGCACGAAGGCCAGCTTCACGTCGCCGAAGCCCATGCCGCGCGGCGAGATCAGGTGGATGACGAGTAGCGCACAGAAGCCCGCTCCACCGGCGGCGAGGGCCCGGAGGAACTCGTCCAGTCCCCCCTCCCCCGCGGCGGCCAACCCGACGAGCGGGACCGAGACGAACGCGAGCGGGTAGACGATCCGGTTCGGGAGCAGGAACGTGTCGAGGTCGATCACCGACAGCGCGACCAGCGCGGCCGTGAGCACGAGGTACCCGGGCAGTGCCCAGGATGCGCCGAAGCGGGCCGCGACCGACGCGAACGCGGCGGCGGTGCCGAGCTCCACCAGTGGGTAGCGAACGGAGATCCGGCTACCGCACGCGCGACAGCGGCCGCGCAGGAGCACCCAGGACAGGACCGGGACGTTGTCCCGGGCAAGGATCGGGGTGTCGCATTCCGGGCAGTGGGACGCCGGCAGCAAGACCGACTCACCCCGGGGGACCCGCCAGATCACCACGTTCAGGAACGAGCCGACGGCGAGGCCGAGCACCGAGCAGACGACGATGGTGGCCGCGGTCACCGCCGGAGGCTATTGCCGCGGCACGCACGACCGAACGACCGTCCATTCCGGGACGCGAACCGGGGCGGGCCGGAGCCCGCCCCGATCACGTCTCAGCAGATCGACGAAGGACTAGAACTCGGAGCCCCAGGCTTCGCCACTCAGATCGACGCCGGCGTCGCAAGGCGTGTCGGAGGCGAACTGAACACCGTTGCCACCCACGGCCTTGTTGCTCCAGATTGCGAAGCACTTACCGGAGTCCGACTTGGCCACCAGGTACACGTTGTTCGCGTCGGTGGCCTCCACCGACACGACCTTCGGACCGTCTGACGCCGTGCCGCCGTCAACGAATTGGATCGACGGCTCCTCGGCGCCCAGCGCCGCGGCGTCGACGTCCGTGTAGGTCTGGTTGTCGGAATAGATCGTGTCCGCAGCACTGAGCGTGTTGCGGTCACTGGCTTGTGCGTTGCGGTCCTGCGCACGACGGCGAGCACCGAGGAAGGTTGGGATGGCGAACGCGATCAGGATCGCAATGATGAGCACGACCACCATCAGCTCGATGAGCGTGAATCCCTCTTCCCGGTCCTTCCGGTTGCGCAGCCGCTGAATCGCAGCTTGCATCGGTACGTACCTTTCGATCGGGTCGTTGGGTCA
>CAYRHS010000086.1:8642-13838 GCA_964424125.1 uncultured Burkholderiales bacterium | reverse complement strand
GGGTTCGGCACGATGGACGAGGCCTTCGAGCTCCTCACGCTCGTGCAGACCGGGAAGACGACGAGCGCCCCCATCGTCCTCCTCGACGTGCCCGGCGGGGAGTACTGGGAGACGTGGCGCACCTTCGCCGCCCGGGCGCTGGCCGAGCGCGGCTACATCGACCCGGTGGACCTGACCCTTCTGCACATCACCGACGATCCCGAGGTCGCGGTGCACGAGATCACCCGCTTCTACCGCAACTACCACTCGCAGCGCTTCGTCGGGCAGCGGCTCGTACTCCGCATGCACCGCGCGCCGGACGACGCGCGCTTGGCCGAGCTGAACCGGGAGTTCTCCGACCTCGTGACACGGGGCGCGATCGAGCGCATCGAGGCCACCGAGTCCGAGCGCGCCGACGACGACCACCTCGAGCTGGAACGGGTCGCGTTGCGGTTCGATCGCCACAGTTGGGCCCGCCTCCGCCATCTCATCGACGCCCTGAACGCCACGTGACGGAGTGTCAGCTCCAGGGGTCGGGCTCGGCGCCGAGGGCTTTCAGCGCGCGAGTCACTGCCCGGCGTGCCTGCTCGATGCTGCGTTCCTCGGCGCGGGCGTCCTCGTCGCCCTCGGCCGCCGCCCGCAGACGATCGTAGGCGAGGTCGCGCAGGCGCTCCTCGACCTGGCGCAGGGTCTCGACCAGGTCCTCGTGGTCGGGCATCCGCGCGAGGGTACTCACGCGCTCCTCGCTTCCCCTCTCGGCGCCCCCCTCGGTTGTAGCCTCGCCCGGTGGCACGCAACGGGCTCCGTCCGGAGCGCGAGTGGGTCGTGTTCGCCGATCCGGACGACGACAACAAGCGCTGGGAGATCGACGTCACCTTCCTGGCGTCCTCGTGGCGCTGCGTCTTCGGTTGCGGGTGTCAGGGCGTCCTCGAACGGCCGGCGCCCGAGCTGGAGCAGGGTTGCTGTTCCTACGGCGCACACTTCGAGGATCGCAAGGACCGGAACCGAGTGGTTCGCGCCGCGAAGCGTCTCTCCGACGACGAGTGGCAGTTCGCCGCCGTCGGCCGCAAGAAGGGGATCTACGCCGCGACCGGCCCGAATTCGTGGCGCACCCGGCTGGTCGAGGACGCGTGCATCTTCTTGAACCGCCCCGGGTTCCCCGCCGGGCCCGGATGTGCGCTGCATCTGCACTCCGTACGGCACGGCGGGCCGCATTTCAGCGAGCTGAAGCCTGACGTCTGCTGGCAATTGCCGTTGCGCATCGAGACCCGAATCGAGGAGGACGACAACTCCGAGGTCGCAATGCTCACCGAGTTCGGACGGGACGGCTGGGGCGGCGGCGGTGACGACTTCGCGTGGTGGTGCACCGAGGTCCCCGAGACCTTCACCGGCTCGGAGCCCGTCTACCGCAGCATGGAGACCGAGCTCCGCACGATGATCGGAGACCGTCTCTACGAGGCCGTCGCCGAGTACCTCGACGCCCGTCGCGCCGCTCCGGCGGCCGCGCCGGCCCCCCACCCTGCCGCGGTGCCCGTCACGCTCACCCGCCGCAGGTAGGTCACGGCCGGCTCAGGCCAGCAAGCCGCCTGCGATGCTGATGCCGCCGTCGATCGGCAAGACCTGACCGGTCATCCACTCGGACGCGTCGCTCGCGAGGAACAGCGCTGCGTACCCGACGTCGTTCGGCACCCCGAGTCGCCGGAGCGGGTGCGCGGCGGCGATGCCTTCCTCGTCCGCCTCGAAGAGCGCTCGGGCCATGGTCGTCTTCACCAGTCCGGGCGCGAGCGCGTTGACGCGAACGCCCGGTGCCAGCTCGAGCGCCAGCTGTTTCGTCAGGTGGACGAGCGCCGCCTTGGAGACGTTGTAGACGCCGATGAACGGACCCGGCCGCAATCCGCCGACCGAGGCGACGTTGATGACCACACCACCGTGCTCCTCCATGTGCGCACGCCATGCCTCCTGGACGAGCACGAGCGGTGCCTGCACGTTCACCTGGAAGATCTTGGCGACGACCTCCGGGCCCGCGTCCACGATGGCGCCCATGAAAGGATTGACCCCGGCGTTGTTCACGAGCACGTCGATGCGGCCGAGGTCTTCGACGCAGCTCCGGACGGCACGCCGACACACGTCGAAGTCACCCACGGAGCCCTGGACGGTGATCGCCCGCGTCCCGATCGCCTCGAGCGCGGCGCGTGTCTCCTCGAGCTCGTCGGGCTTGCGCGCCACGACGGCCACCGCCGCGCCGGCGGCCGCGAGGCGCTCCGCGATCGACCGTCCGATGCCGCGGGTCCCGCCCGTCACGAGCGCGACCCGGCCGTCGAGCGAGATCGGGAGGGGCATGTCGAGGACCTCAGAGGTAGAGACCGGTCTGACCTTCGTCACGGTCCGACGCGGTGGCGTGGATGTCACGCTCGCGCATGATCAAGTACTCGTCGCCGCGGATCTCGACCTCGTAGCCGGAATCGGGTGCGAAGAGCACTTGGTCCCCCGGCTCCACGTTGCGCGCCGTCGGGCCCACCGCCACGACCTCTCCCCACGCGAGCCTCCGGCTCTGCTCCGCCGTGGCCGGGATCACGATGCCGGCGCGGGACTTGCGTTCGCCCGCCTCCTTCGACGGGACGACGAGGAGGCGATCCGCCGTCATGCGCACCGACTGCTTGACGTCGCGGTCGGCATCCGTCATGCGGCGAGACTACCGGAGGTCACCGGGCCGCCCGGCTTCGGGGTGCCCGCGAGGCGCTGGAGTAGATTCCGAGGGTGCCCGCTCCGCTCGACCGTTCACGATGACCGAGGTCACCCGGGCGCCGCGTCCCTCATCCCCCTGGGCGAGGCTGGCGGGCCGGGTCGGCGACTTCGTCCGGCTCACGAAACCGCGAGTGATCGAGCTCCTGCTCGTCACGACGGTTCCGGCGATGGTGCTCGCCGCCGACGGCGTGCCCTCGCTTCCGCTCGTCGCCGCGGTGCTCGTCGGCGGTGCACTGGCCGCGGGCGGAGCGAACACCATCAACTGCTGGCTGGAGCGGGACCGGGACGCGCTGATGCGGCGCACCCACGGCCGCCCGCTGCCGCGCGGTGAAATCGAGCCGGTCGCCGCACTCTGGTTCGGCATCGCGCTCGAGGCGGCGGCGTTCGCACTGCTCTGGTGGAGGGCGAACCTGCTCGCCGCTCTCCTTGCCGTCGGGGCCACCTTGTTCTACGTCTTCGTGTACACAATCTGGCTCAAGCCGCGGAGCCCCCAGAACATCGTCGTCGGCGGTGCGGCGGGCGCAGTCCCGGTCCTCGTCGGCTGGGCGGCGGTCACGGGAGGGCTCGCCTGGCCGGCCTGGATCCTGTTCGCCGTCGTCTTCTTCTGGACGCCGCCGCACTTCTGGGCGCTCGCGCTCCGCTACCGCGAGGACTACGCCGCTGCCGGGATCCCGATGCTGCCCGTCGCGCGTGGGACGGAGGCGACCACCCGAGCGATCCTCCGCTACGCGGTCGTGGTGGTCGCGGTCTCGCTGACGCTCGGGCTGACGACCACGGTCGGGCCGCTCTACGTGGGCGCCGCGGCGGTGCTCGGCGTAGCGTTCGTCGGTGCCGCGGTCCATCTCACTCGGGATCCTTCGCCGCAGCGCGCGATCCGGTTGTTCACCTTCTCGAACACGTACCTCGCGCTGTTGTTCGCTGCGGTCGCCGTCGACACGCTCGTTCGCTGAACGGCGAGCTCACTCCTCCCAGCGGAACGAGCGCGCGGCTGCGATCGGCATCACGATCGCCCACACGAGCAGCACGGACGTGCTCCCCACAGGGAACCCGCCCGGCTCGAGCACTCCCCGGACGGTCTCCGCCAGCGCCGCGCCGGGAAGTACGCGCGCGACGACCTCGAGCGCTTCGGGGAGCCGATCGAGCGGATACGCCATGCCCCCGAGGAACAGGAGCATCAGGAAGAGCGCGTTCGCGACGGCCAGGTTGACCTCGGCCCGCAGCGTCCCGGCGAGGAGGAGCCCGAGCCCCGCGAACGCGACCGTGCCCACGAGGAGCACCGCGACAGCTGGCACGAGCCGCGGGGTGATCGACCAGCCGAGGGTCCAGCCGGTGAGGACGATGAGCACTGTCTGGACGAGCTCGACGACGAGCACCCCGAGCGTCTTGCCCGCGAGCAGGCCCGGGCGTCCGAGTGGTGTCGCGCCGAGCCGTTTCAGCACGCCGTAGTGGCGTTCGTAACCAGTATTGATCCCGAGGCTCACCATCGCGGTTGCCATCACGGCGAGCGCGAGCACTCCCGGGACGAGGAACTCGACCGGGTCGTCGAGATTGGTCGCGACCGCGTCGACGCGCGCGAAGAAGACGAGGATCCCGAGCGGGATCGCGAGCGTGACGAGCAGACTCTCGCCTCGTCGTGCTGCGAGGGTCAGCTCGGCGCGGGTCTGTGCAAGGACGGCCGTGCGGGTCATGTCGGAGGGTGCCCGGTGAGGCGGAGAAAGACCTGTTCCAGTGATCGCCGCCCGGCACGGAGCTCCCCGACGGTCACGTGCTGATCGCGCAGCCAGGCCGTCAGGTCGGCAACCAGCTCCGGCGTCGCCGCCGTCCACACGACGTACTCACCCGGCCGCTCTTCGACCACGCCGCCTGACGCGAGGCCGAGCTTGGTGGCGAGATCGTCCACGTCGAGCCCGCCCGTCGCCGAGAAGCGGACGTCCTCGGCACGGACCTTGCTCGTCAGCTCGGTCGGCGAGCCGAGCGCGACGAGGTGGCCCCGGTCGACGATCGCACAGCGATCACAGAGCTGCTCGGCCTCGTCCATGCCGTGCGTGGTGAGAAGGATCGTGGCGCCCCCCGAGCGCAGCTCGCGCACGAGCTCCCACGTCGCGGCGCGGGCATGCGGGTCCATGCCCGCCGTCGGCTCGTCGAGGAAGAACAGGCGCGGCCGCCCGATGAGTGCCAACGCCAGTGACAGGCGCTGACGCTGGCCGCCCGAGAGGCGCCGTGTCGGCGTCTGCGCGGCGTCACGCAGCCCGACGACGTCGAGCACGCGCTCGGGGTCGTCGGCGTCCTCGTAGAAGGCCGCGAACAACTCCAGTGCCTCGCGAGGCCGCAGGCCCGGATGGAGGCCACCGTCCTGGAGCATCACACCGATCCGCGGGCGCAAGGCCTCTCCCTCGGAGTCGGGATCGAGCCCGAGCACGGAGACGGAGCCGCGGTCCGGTCGGCGGTAGCCCTCGAGGATCTCGACGGTGG
>CAYRHS010000086.1:0-8632 GCA_964424125.1 uncultured Burkholderiales bacterium | reverse complement strand
GAGAAGTCCGAAGACCTCGCCGGCGCGCACCTGGAACGTGAGGTCGCTGACGGCCTCGACGCGGCCGTAGCTCTTGGCGAGCCCGTCCACCTCGATCGCGGGCGCGACCGGCATCATCGGGACGCTCACCGGTCACGCCAGGCGACGAACGACGCCAGCTCCTTGAGGCCGACGCGCGCCTCCTCGCTGATCGGCGCGGCGTCCAGGGCGTCGAGTGCCTCCGCCACCCACTGCTCGATGGCGGCCTCGGCCATCGCCCGGGCCCCCAGCTCCTCGAGGAGCCTCGTGAGCCCGTCGATCTCCTTCTCGCTCAGATCGCGCCGGCCGAGTCGGCGAAGCTCGCGGCGTTGCGCGTCGCTCGCGTGCGCCCAGGCGTGCGCGAGGAGCGGGGTCGGCTTGCCCTCGCGGAGATCCTGTCCGACCGGCTTGCCGAGCAGTTCCGCGTCGCCCCAGACGCCGAGCACGTCGTCTCGCAACTGGAACGCCCGGCCCAGCGGGAGACCGACGGCCTCGAGCGGCGCGGCGAGCTCGTCGAGTCGGCCCGCGAGCGCCGTCCCGAGTTGGAGGGGGCGCTCCACCGTGTACTTCCCCGACTTGAACAGCGCGATGCGAGCGGCCGCGTCACCGTCAGGCTCGGCCGCCGCGGTCCCCACGAGATCGAGGTACTGACCGACGCACAGCTCGAGGCGCATCTCGTCGAACACCTGGCGCGCTGCGCGCGGGGCCTCCGCCAAGAGCACGTCGGCGAGGACGAAGGCGATGTCACCGACCACGATCGCTGCGCCTTCACCGAAGCGTCGCGCCTCGCTCGCCCAACCCTTGGCCCGGTGACACTCGATGAACCACTCGTGGACCGTCGCCGTCCCCCGCCGGAGGTCCGAGCCGTCCATGACGTCGTCGTGCACGAGCGCCATCGTGTGGAGGAGCTCGATCGCAGCCGCGGCGTCCAGCGCCCGGGGGTCGCCGGGATCACCCCCCGCAGCCACGAACCCCCAGTGGCAGAACGCCGGCCGGAGACGTTTGCCGCCCGCGCGAACGAGATCGCCGAGGACCCTGAGTGGCTCGACCAGGGGTGGGGCTGCTTCCTCCCAGCGCGCGGCCTCGGATGCGACGACGTCGAGGACGCGACGCTCGGTGCGAGCCCCGATCTCGGCGAGCTGCGCGGGGACGCGGTCGCTCGTCGGCTCCATCGTGGTCACTGTATTCAAGGCCCGGCAGCAGGCCCCGATCGCCCCACGGCCGCCGCCGGCGGTCGACTCCCCCTAGGATCGCAGGCGATGGCCCGGTTCCTTTCGGCGGAGTGGCTGGAGACCTACTCCCGTGCGGCCCGAGCCGCGCCGCCCCCGGGCCGGGACATCGAGCCCCTGTGCCTCCAGCACGTCGTGCGCGGCGCGCCCGACGGCGAGGTCCACTACTGGCTCCGGGTGGCACCGGACGGGCTCGCCGCAGGGTCGGGTCGGGTTCCCGATCCCGACGTCGTGCTGATCAGCGATTACGACGGCGCATCTGCCTTGTACCGAGGGACGGTGACCGCTCAGGAGCTGGCCGCGGCCGGACGGCTCAAGGTGACCGGCCACGTCGAGCGACTGCGCGACGCGCGCGAGGGCCTCGCGCGCGTCGGCGATCCCTTCGCCGCGCTGCGCGCGGCCACGACCCGGGCAGACTAGGAGCGTGCAGGCCTTCGAGCAGCTCCGTCACCTTGCCCGGTGGTCGGGGGACGGCGACCCCACCGAGCTCGCGATCGAGGCCGCGGACGGGCTCGCGAGCTTCGCCGACGATCCGGCCGGGCTCGTCGTCGCCTGCCGGCAGCTCCTCGCGCACCATCCCGCGGCGGCCGAGCTGTGGTGGTTGGCCGCCCGTCTGCTCGGCAGCGCCCAACCGGCTCGGGAGGCCCGGATCGCCGCCGCCGAGCTGGAACGGGACCCGACCGTCGATCGGCTCGTCGAGGTCCTACCGTTTCCGATGAGCGGACCTGTGCTGGTCGTCGACGAGACCCGAAACGTCGCGTCGCGGCTCCGGGCTCGACCGGATCTCGAGGTGATAGAGCCAGGTGGCGCGGCCGAGATCCGTGTCGCCGAGGTTTCTCACGTGCTGGTCGACTGTGTCGCGGTCTCGACGGCCGGCGCACTCGTCCGCTCCGATCCCTTCGGCGTCTCCGAACGCGCGAGGCGAGCAGCCGAGCGGTGGGCGATCGCGGGGAGCGGGCGCATCCTGCCGGAACGTTTGGCCGGCGCGCTCGCCACGGCCGCCACGGCGACCGAGGGGCTCGAGCGCGTTCCGCTCTCCGCCTTTGCGGCCGTCGTAGGCCCGGAGGGTCGCCGACGCCCCGAACATGCCGTGTCCCGTCCGAGCTGCGGCACGCCACCCGAGCTGGTGGCCTGAAGCCCCGCAGCGACGACCCCGGGCGTCAGTCCGGCCGCTCCGAGGGCCCTGACTCGTCGGAGGGACGTTCGAGCGCCGGCAGCCCGGTCCCGGTCGGAGGAGCAGGCCCCGTCCGCGTCCGAACCACGCGCACCGTCGGGACCCGACCGACGCGGTCGAGTCCGAGCCGTCGGCGCCAGCGCCGGAAGAGCAGGCCGCGCGCACCCGCGCGGACCGGCGGGACGAGGAGCGCGAGGGCGACAGCGTCGGTGATGAAGCCAGGCGTGAGCAGGAGCGCCCCGGCCACCAGCACCAGCGCACCGTCCACGACCTCCCGCCCGGGCAGCTCGCCCGCGTCCAGGCGGGACCGCAGGCGTGCCACGACGGCCAGGCCCTGGCGCTTGGCGAGCCAGGCGCCCGCGACCGAGATCGCGAGCACGAGCACGAGGGTCTCGGCCGCGCCGATGGCCCGTCCGACCTCGATGATGACGTAGAGCTCCGCCAACGGAACGGCGACGAAGGCCAACACGAGCAAGAGCATCACGACCGCGAGGGTATCGGGACGGGACGGTCGCCCCGGGTCGAATCGGGTGCGATCGGTGCGGCGGGCTCACCCGAGCCCGATGGAGCTCGCCGACGCACCCGCGTCGACAGGGATCCGCAGGCCCGTGAGGTAGTCGGCCTGCTCGGAGACGAGGAAGCGTACGACGGCTGCCACGTCCTCGGGACGACAGACACGTCCGAAGGGGAACGAGTCGTCGAGTGTCCGGATGTCGTCGACTCCCATCGTCGCACGCACCAGGCGCCGTCCCATCTCCGTGTCGACCAGGCCCGGGGCCACGACGTTGACATGGATGCCGTGTCGCCGCTCCTCCTTGGCGAGCGTGAAGGCGAGCGCTTCCATCGCGGCCTTCGCCATGTTGTACGGGGCGGAGTTCGCGGGCAGCTCCGCTCCCGCCACGCTCGAGACGACGACAACGTCGCCCCGGCGCCGCGTCCGCATCGTCGGCACGAGGAGCTTGCTCAGCGCGAACGCCCCGAACGCGTGGACGCGCCAGAGACGCTCGACCTCATCCTGGTCGGTCTCCACGACGGACTTGCCCCGGCTGGCGATTCCGGCGGAGTGCACAAGGATGTCGACGTCGCCGAGATCGCGCCGCACCTCGTGGGCCATTTGTTCGCAGTCCTCCCAGGAGCTCACCGACGCGGCGTACGCGGCGCCGCGCCGGCCCGAGGCCTCGATCCGCTCGACGGTCTCGCGCGCCGCGGCCTCGTCCCGCCGGTAGTTCACGGCCACGTCGGCACCGTCCTCGGCCAGTGCGATCGCGACCGCGCGGCCGATCCCGCGCCCGCCTCCCGTGACCAACGCCGTGCGCCCCTCGAGGGTCATGGTGCTTCTCTCCTCCCTACCGATCCACCGCCGCAGACCGCGCCCGGTCGGCCAGACCCGGCGCGTCCAGCGACTCGGCCAGCACGCCGAAATCCTCTCGGGGCCCGGTCCAACGCCAGTCCGCGACGCGGCCGACGTCGGCGTCGGTGCGGAGCCTGGCGAGCTCACGGAAGAGCAGCGCGTCGCCACGACGCTCGGTGAGAGTGCGGGCGAGCTTGGCCGCACCCCGCACCTCGACCTCCCAGCGCTCGCCCAGCTCGGGCACGTCCTCCAGGTGCGGGTAGCGGGCCAGGACCGCGGAAGCCGACTTCTTGCCCCATCCCCGGAGGCCGGGGAAGCCGTCCGCGGAGTCACCGACGAGCGCGAGCCAGTCGGGGATCGACTCCGGCGCCACGCCGAAGCGCTCCCACACGCCCGCGACGTCGTCGAGCCGTCCGGCGCGGCGATCGAGCTGGACGACGCGACCGTCACGCACACATTGGGCGAGGTCCTTGTCGGGCGTACAGATGACCGCCTGGTCGACCTCGGGGTCCGAGGCCGCGCTCGCGGCCGCGCTCGCCAACGCGTCGTCCGCCTCGAGGTCGACCATCGCCCACACCGCGACACCCAACGCCCGCAGCGCGTCCTCCAGCGGCTCGAACTGCGACCGCAGCCCCGGATCGACGCCCTCGCCGGTCTTGTAGCCGGGCCACCGGTCGTTGCGGAAGGACTCGATGACGTGGTCGGTCGCGACACCGACGTGGGTCGCACCTTCCTCGAGGAGGGTGAGGACCGAGCCGACCACACCGCGCACGGCGCTCACCTCACGTCCGTCCGCGGTCACGTGCGACGGCAGCGCGAAGTAGTAGCGGAAGAGCTCGTAGGTCCCGTCGACGAGGTGAACTCGAATGCCCATCGGAGCGCCGACGCTACTCGTAGGTCCAATCCGGTCGCTTCCTGGCCTGACGATGGTCGATCACGACGGTGCCGTCCGCCAGATCGACGAGCTTCGGCACCGTGACGTCCCGCCGGCGGTGGGCGCGACCCTCGAGGTACTCCACGAACTGCTCCGGGAACGCCTGCAAGAGGCTCCCGATCACGACCTGCTCCTCGCGACCGAGGTAGCAGCGGTTGGCGTCGGTGACGGAGCGCAGGCGGGCGGCGATCCGCTCCACGTCCTGATCGGTGCCCGAGCCGTCCAGGAGGCGCTCGAGATACGCCGTCACCTCGCCGGTGCCGAACTTGCACGCCGGGCATTGGCCGCAGGACTCGACCCACAGGAACCGGGAGACGGCATGCGCGACCGCGACCATGTCCGCGGTGTCGTCGAACACCGTGTATCCGAGCGCGCCGAGGCCGCTCCCCGCCTCGGCCATGCCTTCGTACGAGAGCGGGGCGTCGAGCTGCTGGCCCACGAGCACCGCGTTGGACACACCCGAGAGCGCGGCCTGCAACTCGCGGCCATCCGCGACGCCACCGGCCACTTCCTCGATGACGCCACGCAGCGGACGCCCCAGCTCGATCTCGGCGACGCCGGGACGTACGACGTCTCCGACGACCGTCACGATCGCCACGCCGGGTGACTCGTTCGATCCGAAGCCGCGGTACCAGTCGGCGCCCCGCGCGAGGATCGGGGGCACGTTCGCCAGGGTCTCGACGTTGTTGACGAGGGTGGGGTTCGAACCCGAGGCGGGCTCCCCTTGGCCGCCGACCTCGGCGCGTGCCTCGATCCCCGCCGACCAACCGAATTGCGGTCGGGTCGTGAACAAGCCGTAGAGATACGGCGGGAACAGTCGTGGCAGGGGGTCCTCGCCCTCGATCACCTCGAGGAGACCCGTCTCCTCACCGAAGAGGTACTCCTCGGGTCCCGCGACGAGGGTGACGGGGACGTCCCCGAGCAGCCCGGCGGCGGCGAGCGCCTCAAGAGCCGGGGCGAGCGACTCGATCTGGGGAGTGAAGGACTCCTTCACCGCGAGGTAGGCGTGCACCGCGCCGACCGCGTAGGCCGCCACAGCCAGGCCCTCGATCACCTGCCAGGGGTTGCGCTGCATCAGGGCCCGGTCCTTGAACGTCCCGGGCTCCCCTTCGGCTCCGTTCGCGACCACGTAGCGATCACCGAGCTCGGGGCCACCACCGCGGATCGAAGCCCATTTCCTCCCCGTCGGGAAGCCCGCTCCCCCGCGTCCGCGCAGGCCCGCGACATCGATCGCGGCGATGGTCCCCTCGGGCCCGGCGGAACGAGCCTCCTCGAGCGCTCGGCCTCCTCCACGCGCGAGATAGGCGTCGAGTGAACGAACGGGCTCGTCGGGAAGCAGGATCCGACCGGTCATCCCGCGTCGTCCAAGATCGACGCGAGTGCACGGCTGCGGAACTGTCGGAGACCGGTGGAGACGACGCGGTCGTGGCCCCACGTCATGAGCGGCCGCCCGAGGTGGGCGAGGCGACCGAGGACCCGGTCCTCGAGGGTGAGCGCCCAGGTGAGCCGTGCCCGACAGCTCTCGTCGCCACCGCTGAGCGCCAGCCGCGCCCAGCCCTCGAGGTCGCCCCGCACCCGGGCGTCGATTCGCTCCGAGGGAACGGCCTCTTCGACCGAGATCGAGAGGTCGAGCCGGTAGGGCAACGGGGCCCGGATCGTGGCCCGCGCCGTCGTGCCCGTGGCGAGCTCGCCGTCGGTCCCGAAGGCACGCAGCCAGGTCCACCAGCGCGGGTACTCGTCGACGCGGGCGAGCAGTTTCCACAGCTCGTCGCGAGCGCAGGGAAACGCGAACGACCGGTCGAAGGTGAACGGGCGAGCGGCGACAGCGGGCGGTTCCCCGGGTCCGCCGGCGTTGCTCATCCGCGCGCCACCCGACCGCGGAGGGCGAGGAAGGCCAGCGTCATGCTCACCAGACTCACACCGACGATAGCCAGGAAGCCGCCCGCGATGGTCCGCCACGCCCATCCGTCGATCACGAGCGCCCGCATCCCCGCGAGGAGGTAGGTGACGGGATTGAACGTCGCGACCGTGGCCAGCCAACCCTGGAGGGCTTCCTTGGGGACGAACGCCGTGGTGAGGAAGGCGAACGGAAAGAACAGGATGAAGCTGGAGTTCACGGCGGCGGGATTCCCGGTCTTCAACGCGATCGCGTAGGGGAACCCCGTGAACGCGAGCCCCCACAGTCCCGACATCGCGATCAGCACGAGGACTCCGAGCGGTCCCGTTTCGAAACGGACCCCCACCGCGATGCCGAGCACCAGCACGGGGAGGGTCAGCGCGACGACGAGGACGATGTCGGCGACCATGAGGCCGAGCAGGAGCGACAGCCTCCGGATCGGAGTGACGAGCAGCCGATCGAAGTACCCGGTCTGGATGTCGGTGACGAGCGACGACGCTCGGGACACCCCGGTGACCGCGAACACGAAACCGACGGGGAGATAGAAGGCCTTGAAGTCGAAGCC
This sequence comes from uncultured Burkholderiales bacterium, assembly GCA_964424125.1. GTDB lineage: Bacteria > Actinomycetota > Acidimicrobiia > IMCC26256 > JAOSJL01 > CAYRHS01. The sequence continues at coordinate 1,464 of CAYRHS010000086.1, read as the reverse complement.
CGGGATCTGCTCGGTGACGTTCGACAACGAACCGATGTTCACGATGAAGAAGAAGATCGGAACGATCAACGCGGGGATCACCGCTTCGGGCTCCCGGGGGATCGCGCGGACAGCCCGGAGGGCGATCGACGCGGTGTCGGCCGCGAAGCCGGCCGGCCGTGCGTGGACGTCCTGCGTGGCGTGGACCGCGGCGATCGTGCCGCTCACTCGACCTCCTCCTCGTGCAGGTGGCCTCCGGTGAGCTCGAGGAAGACGTCGTCGAGCGTGGGCGTGCGCAGCGTCAGCCCCCGAACCGTGACCCCGCATCCGTCGAGAGCGATCGCGACGGGACCGACCGACGATGAGCCCTCCACCACGTGGATCAGCACCTCGTCGCCGATCGGGTCGACGCTGGTCACTCCGGACACGCCCACGAGCGCCTCGCAAGCGGTGGAGGCGTCCCCGTCGACGTCGGCGACGATCACGTCCGTGCCCACCTTGCGTTTGAGCTCCGCCGGGGTGCCCTCGGCGACGAGGCGTCCGAGGTCGATGATCCCCACGCGCCGGGCCAGCGCGTCGGCTTCCTCCAGGTACTGCGTGGTGAGGAAGATCGTCATCCCGAGCTCGCGGTTCAGGGCTGTGATCTCGCCCCAGACCTTGGCGCGGCTCACCGGATCGAGACCGGTCGTCGGCTCGTCGAGGAAGAGCACGTCCGGGTTGTGCACGAGCGCGGCCGCGAGGTCGAGGCGACGCTTCATGCCACCGGAGTAGGTGCCGATCCGGCGGTTCATCGCATCGCCGATATCGATGAGGTCGGTCAGGTCCGCGATCCGCTGCTCGACCGCCTTCCCCCGCAGGCCGTACAACCTCGCCTGGAGGCGGAGGAGCTCGATGCCGTTCTGGCGGTCGTCGAGCGCGGCTTCCTGGAGCGCGACCCCGATCCGCAGCCGGACCGCTTCGGGCTGGCGCGCGACGTCGTAGCCGGCAACACGTGCGTGGCCCGCGCTGGGCACCAGCAGCGTGCAGAGCATCCGAACACACGTCGACTTCCCTGCCCCGTTCGGTCCGAGGAAGCCGTAGATCTCCCCGCCCTCGACGCGGAGGTCCAAGCCTGCGACCGCAACCGTCTCCTCGAAGGTCCGTCGGAGTCCCTCGGCCTCGATCGCGGGGGTGCCCACGCGGGGGACGCTAGCGGAGGAGCTCAGACGGGTTGACGGCTTTGCGGCAGAGGAACGTCGGGCTCGCTCGCGCGGCTCGGCGCTCGCTCCGCGGCCTGCGTCCGCTCGAACATCCTGAGGTTGATCACGAGGACGGCGGCCCAGATCGCCACCGCGCCCGTCACGTGGATCCCGACCAGCAGCACCGGCAGTTCGTTGAAGTACTGGACGTAGCCGACCGCGCCCTGGGCGAGGAGGAGAAGGAGGAAGAAGCGCGCCGGGAGCTCGATCCGCTCCCCGACCTCCTCGCGAGCGAGGAGCACGAGGA
>CAYRHS010000085.1:11634-13845 GCA_964424125.1 uncultured Burkholderiales bacterium | reverse complement strand
TGCACGGCGGCGGCACCGACCTGATCTTCCCGCACCACGAGAGTGAGATCGCCCAGAGCGAGGTGTTGACGGGCGAGCCGTACGCCCGACACTGGATGCACTCGGCGATGGTCATCTACGAGGGCGAGAAGATGTCGAAGTCGCTCGGGAACCTCGTCTTCGTCAGCGACCTCGTCAAGGAAGCGGACCCGCGAGCGGTTCGGCTGGCCCTGCTCCGCCACCACTACCGGGCCGGGTTCGAGTGGTACGACACCGACCTCGACGAGTGCAGCGCCCTGCTGCGCCGGCTCCTGGCCGCGGTGGAGCGTGAGTCCGGCCCCGATCCCCGCCCGTTCGCGGCGCGCGTTCGCGGTGCCCTGGACACGGACCTGGATGCGCCCCGCGCGCTGGAGGCCATCGACGACTTGGCGAGCGCGGTGCTCTCGGGCGGGACCGACGAGACCGCGCCCGGAGCGCTGCGCGAGCTCGCCGATCTGCTGGGCGTGGCACTCGATCGCCCGCTCGCGGGTTGACGGTAGCGGCGCAAATGCGCACGTACGTTCGATCGACCGCTGGTAACGTCGCCCGCCGGTGAACGACCGCACGATCACCGTCAGCCTTCCCGACGGCTCCACACGCGAGTACCCACAGGGCACGACGCCGGCCGAAGTCGCCGCGTCCATCGGCAAGCGCCTGGCCCGCGACGCGCTCGCGGCCAAGGTCGACGGCGAGTGGGTCGACCTCCGTCGACCCCTCGAGCACGACACATCCGTCTCGATCATTACACGCGAAAGCGACGAGGGCCGCGAGATGCTGCGGCACTCGAGCGCCCACGTCCTCGCTCAGGCGGTGACCGACCTCTTCCCGGGCGCCAAGTTCGCCATCGGCCCCGCGATCGAGAACGGCTTCTACTACGACTTCGAGCTCCCGGGCGGGGCGCACTTCTCGGACGACGACCTCGAGCGGATCGAGGCTCGGATGCGCGAGATCGTGGCCGCCGACGAGCCGTTCGTCCGCGAGGAGCTGGGCCGCGAAGCCGGGCTCGCGCTCTTCGCCGACCAGCCCTACAAGCAGGAGATCATCGAATCGGTCGAGGAATCGGAGGTCGGTGGGGGCGACGTGATCTCCGTGTACCGCAACCCGCGCGACGACGGGGCCTTTGTCGATCTCTGCCGTGGTCCTCACGTCCCGTCCACAGGGAGGCTCGGCGCCTTCAAGCTGACGCACGTCGCGGGAGCGTATTGGCGTGGGGACGAGCACCGGCCGATGCTCCAACGCATCTACGGCACCGCGTGGGAGTCGAAGGACGCGCTCGACGAGCACCTCTGTCGCCTCGCCGAGGCCGAGCGCCGCGACCACCGTCGCCTCGGCGCCGAGCTGGACCTGTACTCGTTCCCCGAGCAGCTCGGCAGCGGCCTCGCGCTGTGGCACCCCAGGGGCGCGACGGTGCGCCGCGTGATGGAGGACTACTCGCGCACGGAGCACGAGCGTGCCGGCTACCAGCTCGTGTTCACCCCCCACCTCGCCAAGTCGGGCCTCTGGGAGACGAGCGGCCACCTCGACTACTACGCCGACAACATGTACCCGGCCATGGAGCTCGAGGGGGCTTCCTACTACCCGAAGCCCATGAACTGCCCGTTCCACATGCTCATCTTCGGGTCCCGCACCCGGTCGTACCGCGACCTGCCGATGCGGATCTTCGAGCTGGGAACGGTGTACCGCTACGAGCGCTCGGGCGTGCTCCACGGTCTGCTGCGGATCCGGGGCTTCACCCAGGACGACAGCCACATCTTCTGCACCCGGGAGCAGATCGTCGAGGTGCTCGGCGATCTCATCTCCTTCGTCACCCGGATGCTCCGCGACTTCGGCTTCGGCGAGTTCGAAGCCGAGGTGTCGACCCGGCCCGAGGGCAAGTCGGTCGGAAGTGAGGACGACTGGGATCTCGCGACGAAGGCGCTACTGGAGGCGATCGAGGCCTCGGGGCTGCCGTACGAGGTCGCCGAGGGCGAGGGGGCGTTCTACGGGCCGAAGATCGACATCCACGTCCGCGACGCGATCGGTCGCCGTTGGCAGCTCTCGACGCTCCAGGTCGACTTCCAGCTCCCACAGCGCTTCGAGCTCGCCTACGTCGGTGCCGACAACGAGCGCCACCAGCCGATCGTCATCCACCGCGCCCTGTTCGGCGCGATCGAGCGGTTCTTCGGCCTCCTGGTGGAGCACTACGCAGGAGCG
>CAYRHS010000085.1:0-11624 GCA_964424125.1 uncultured Burkholderiales bacterium | reverse complement strand
GGCGTTCCCGGCGTGGCTCGCCCCGGTCCAGGTCACCGTGCTGCCCGTGGCCGATCGCCACGAGCCCTACGCGCGCCGGATCGTCGACCGTCTCGATGCCGAGGGCTACCGGGCCGAGATGCTCGACGCGTCCCACGACTCGCTGGGCGCCCGGGTGCGGGACGCCAAGCTCCAGAAGGTGCCGTACGTGCTGGTCGTCGGAGACGCGGACGCCGAGGCGGGCACGGTCGGGGTGAACCGCCGTGGCGAGGAGCGACCGGAGCGCGACGTCCCCGTCGACGAGTTCATCGACGCTCTGGCCGCGGCCGTCGCCGAGAAGCGATGAGCCTGGAGCGGATCTGGGCGGGGTGGCGGCTGGCCTACGTCACCAAGGACGCCGAGGCGACGGGGGCGACGGGGGATCTCTTCGAGCGGCTGGCGGCGGGGGACCCCGAGGAGTCGCTCGTCGTGGCCCGAGACGAGCTGGTCTTCACGGTGATGAACGCCTACCCGTACTCGTCGGGGCACTGCATGGTGGTCCCGATCCGACGGGTGGGTGAGCTCGAGGACCTCACCGACGAGGAGCTCACGGCGCTGATGCTCATGACCCGCGACGCCACGGTCGCGGTGAAGGCGGCCTACTCGCCCGACGGGGTCAACGTCGGCCTCAACCTGGGGCGCGCGGCCGGGGCAGGGGTGCCGGGGCACCTCCACGTCCACGTGCTCCCTCGCTGGAGCGCCGACACGAACTTCATGACCGCCGTCGCCGAGACGCGCGTCATGCCCGAGGACCTGCGCACGAGCTACGAGAAGCTCAAGGCCGCCTGGCCGCGCGGCGACTGAGCCGGTCGAGCTGGGTTGGCGGTGACGGCCGGCGCCCGCGGTCGAGCCGGGCGTCGTGGTCGTCGTCGGCGCGACGCGCGAGTTGCGCGCGGCTCGAGCGCGCCGTCACGCTGCCGGTGGTGGACGAACACTCCGCGACCCCGGCGGGCAACGACGCGCTGCCCGAGGATCTCGACGTCACCCAGTACGTCGGGCCCTACACGTTCCCCGACATCGCGCGACGGCGAATCGCGGGGACCATCTACCTGATCCTCGCGGCCGGCTGCGTGGCGCTGTACGCGGCCGGGGCGACCTCGGCGTTGCTCGTGGCGGCGGTCGTCCTCGTGGTCATCGCCGCGTACCACTTTCTGGCCGGGTGGCACCTGCGCGTCGACCAGACCGACGCGTTGGCCGTGGCCACGCGCGCCGTCGGGTTCCCGGTCGGGCACGCCTCCGCGCAGCTCGCCTGGCGAGGGCTCCGGAGCCGGCCGACATGGCGCGTGCTCGTGTATTCCGCGGAATCACCGCCGAAGACGCGGGGGCTGGTAGAGCTCGACGCCGCTGACGGCACCGTGCTCGGCTCCTACACCGAGGACAACCCCGAGGACTGGTCGCAGTACGGGCTGGGCTAGCAGCCGATCGACGCCACTCTCGTGCCACAGAAGTCCGAGGGATCGGCGACCACGGCAGAGTCGTCCGACAACGCGTCGTCGACCCGTTGCACGACGGTCGCGTAGTCCTGGGCGGGGTCCACCGGATCCGAAGTCCCTCGACAGGGAGGAGCTCCGGAGGAAGGTCGAATTTCGCGATCTGGTCCGCGGGGCTCTGATGAGCTCCACGTCTGCAACACCCGGGGTTCCGGCGACGAGCTCTTGGTCGGCGTCGGACAGCGCCTCGCCGGCGTCCTGGATGACGACGAAGCAATCACCCCGGCGACACAGGATGAGCGCGCTCGCGGGATCGGCTTCCGGGCCGGGCGCTCTCGTGGTCGTCGTCGGCTCCGTGGTGCTCGGCTCCATCGAGGTCGTCGACGCCTCGGAGGTGGTCGTGGTGGCGGGTTCCTCGGGCGCGAGATCGACCGCCTCAGCCCGCTCCTCCGGGGTCGCGTCGATGTCAGCGATCAGCCAGTACGCCTGCTGGATCTCCAGCTCCGCCCGCAGCTCCGACGCCGACCCGAGCGCCGAGGCGGGGGCGATCTCGAGCTCCTCGGGCAACTCGGCCCCGATCCGCTGCACGAGCGCGTCGACGTCGGCGATGGCCGTCGTGGCCAGCACCCGGGGGTGCTCGGATCGGTACCAGTCCTCGAAGGCGCCCGGGGCCACGGCCGCGGGCGCCGGGTCACGGACCAGGGCACTGCCATCGACCGGTTTCCGGGGGAGCGCGAGCATCGCCGTCATCCCTTCGAGTCACGAACGGCGCGAATCCCTGAGACGGTACAGAACGTCGCGGGGTTCCGGGCCGGGTGATCAGCCGGTGACGGCGGGCTCCTTGGCGATCTTGTCGACGAGGTGCGTCGGGAGCGGGTCGTAGCGCAGGTGGCGGGCCTCGAAGCGGCCCCGGCCCTGGGTCAGAGACCGCAGGTCGATGGCGTAGCGGACGATCTCCGAGGTCGGGACCTCGGCGGTGATCTCGGTCTCGCCGCGGCCGAGGGAGGCAGAGCCCTGGATGCGGCCCCGCTTCGCGTTGAGGTCGCCCATGATGTCGCCCTGGTACTCCTCGGGCACGGTGACGACGAGCTCGCTGATCGGCTCGAGCACGATCGGTTCGGCGTCGGCCATCGCCGCCTTGAACGCAAGAGAGCCCGCCATCTTGAAGCTCATCTCGTTCGAGTCCACCGAGTGGTGCTTGCCGTCGAAGAGCGTGACCTTCACGTCGACGACCGGGTAGCCGCGCGCGCCGCCTGCGCCCATCGCCTCGACGACCCCCTTCTCGACCGCGGGGATGAACTGCCGCGGGATCGCGCCCCCGACGATGGCGTTCTCGAACTCGAAGCCCGCGCTGCGCTCCAGCGGCTCGAGGCGGATGTTCGCCACGCCGAACTGCCCGTGGCCACCGCTCTGCTTCTTGTGCTTGCCCTCCGCCTCGGCCGTACCGGTCACGGTCTCCCGGTAGGGGACCTGGACCGCCTCCTGTTCGACCTCGACGCCGAACTTGTCCTTGAGGCGAGCGAGGGCGAGCGACAGGTGCGTCTCGCCCATCCCGTTCAACAGGAGCTGGCCGGTCTCCTCGTTGCGGTCGACGCGCAGGGCTCGATCCTCGTCCTCGAGCCGGTGCAGCGCCGTCGCGAGCTTGTCCTCGTCGGCTTTCGAAGCGGCACGGATCGCCGTGGCGAGGACGGGCGGCGGCGCGGGGAGCGCCTCGACCTCGACCTCGGCGCCGCTAGCGGCGAGCACGTCGCCCGTCACCGTGTCGGCGAGCTTCGCGACCGCGACGATGTCACCGGTCGGAACCTCGTCGACCGCCTCCTGCTCCTTGCCGCGCATCGTCGTGAGCTGATGCAGCCGCGCGTCGCTCCCCGTGCGCCGGTTGGTGAGGTGGTCGTCGGTGTGGATGGTGCCTGCCAGGACCTTCAACAGGTTCACGCGCCCGACGTACGGGTCGGCCACCGTCTTGAACGTCAATGCGGCAGTCGGCCCGGCGGCGACCGGGGGAGCCGGGCCTTCCTCGACGACGAAGCGGAGGAGCCGGTCCACGCCGATGCGCCCGGTCGCGCTGCCGCAGAGGACGGGGAACACCTCCGCACCGGCGATCCCCGACGCGAGCGCGGCCGCCAACTCCTTGGCGTCGATGTCGTCCTCAGCGAGGTAGCGCTCCATCAGGTCGTCGTCTGCGACCACGATCCCTTCGACGAGCGCTTCGTGCACCGAATGCTCCTCGTCGGCGAGCTCGCCGGGGATCGGTCCCTCGGAACGGGTGCCGTCGGTGTAGAGGACCGCCGTGTCTTCGAGCAGGTCGATCACGCCGCGGAAGTCGGCCTCGGATCCGATCGGGAGCTCGAGCGGCGCCACCCCGGCACCGAACTGTTCCTTCAACTGATCGAGCGTGCGCTCGAACGACGCTCGCTCGCGATCGAGCTTGGTGACGAAGATCGCGCGCGGGATCCCTTCGGCCTCGGCGAGGCGCCAGGCGGTCTGCGTTCCGACCTCGACACCCTCGACCGCGGAGACCACGAAGACGGCGAGATCCGCGGCACGCACGCCCGCAGCGACGTCACCGACGAAGTCGGCGTAGCCGGGCGTGTCGATGATGTTGACCTTGTGGCCCTCGAACTCGAGCGGCGCCAGCGCGAGCGAGACTGAGATCCCGCGACGGACCTCTTCGGGGTCGAAGTCGCAGACGGTGTTCCCGTCCTCGACTCGCCCCGTGCGGGGGATCGCGCCGCTCTCGAAGAGCATCGCCTCGGCGAGCGTGGTCTTGCCGGAGCCACCGTGGCCCACCAGCGCGACGTTGCGGATCCTCTCGGTCGGCACGGGCTTCACGCAGCTCCTCCGTGGGTTGTGGCACGGTGTGGCGCAGCGAGTGTAGGTCCGCCGCCGCCGGGCCGATCCGGGTCCCGGGTGCGCCCGCCGCGCGGCTGCTACGCTCGCGTTCGCGAGCACCCGCGTCCGAGCGCGCGTGAGGAGTGATGTGATGCTCGACCGACGGCTGCGCGACGGGGTGCAGCGAGGATTGACGCCGGTCGGCACGGGTCTGCGACGCCTGGGTGTCAGCGCCAACGTTCTCACCATCGCCGGGCTCGTCGCCTCCGTGGTGACCGCGTGGTTGATCGCGACCGGCCGACTCTGGTGGGCGGTCCTCGGCGTAGTCGCGAGCGGGTTGCTCGACGTGCTCGACGGCACGGTGGCGCGAGGCAGTGGCAACGCGGGGCCCCGCGGCTCGTTCTTCGACTCGGTCGCCGACCGCGTCTCCGATGCGCTCCTGTTGGGCGGCGTTGCCTGGTACCTGGCCGACCAGAGCCCGTACCTCCCCGTGCTCGCGTTCGCCGTGGCGGCGGTCTCGGCCACGATCTCCTACGAGCGCGCCAAGGGTGAGGCCCTCGGCTTCACCGCCAAGGGTGGCCTCCTCGAGCGGGCCGAACGCCTCATCCTCCTCGGGGTCGGGCTCGCGTTCGACGTCCTCGTCCCGGTGCTCTGGATCATGCTGGTGCTGGGCGCTTGGACCACCCTCCACCGATTCGTCATGGTCTGGCGCCAGGCGGGGCCCCCGCGTACCCCCCGCGTTCGGCTGCGTCGGCGGGGCACGACGGGCGACCGGGACACGCTGCGACAGTGGTGGGAGGCGCGCAGGCCGGCGGGATCTCGCCGGCGGTCCGAGCGCACCCGCTCTCCCCGCCGCACCCGGCCCTGAGGTGGTCGGGCGTTCCGACGGGCATCGCCTCGCCTACCTCGCGTACCGAGCCAGTGCCGGGGTGGCACGGGCGCTCCCGCCCTCCCTGGGCGAGCAGACCGCCAGAATCGTCGGTCGCGCTGTGTCGCTGGCCACGCCCGAGCGACGTCGACTCGTCCGACGCAACCTCGAGCGCGTCTACGGGGGAACTCGGAGTCGCGCCGCCCTCGAACGGTCCGTGACCGAGGCGTTCGAGTCGTACGGGCGGTACTGGCTCGAGCTCTTCCAGCTCCCGCACCAGCCACAACGGTTCGTCGACTCGCTCACCTTCGATGGGTTCGAGCACGTCGAGGAGGCGGCCGCCGGAGGACGCGGCATCGTCGTCGCGCTCCCTCACCTCGGGGGTTGGGAGGCCGCCGGCTACTGGATGACGACCCGCGGGCACCGGGTGACCGTCGTGGTCGAGCCCGTGGAGCCGCCCGAGCTCTTCGACTGGTTCGTCGAGGTCCGACGGGCCCTGGGCCTCGAGGTCGTCGCCCTGGGCCCAGACGCGGGGCCGGCCACGCTGCGGGCGCTCCGAGCCGGCGAGGTCGTCGGCCTCGTCTGCGATCGTGATCTGACGCGTGACGGGGTCGAGGTCGAGTTCTTCGGTGAGCGCACCACGCTCCCGAAGGGGCCGGCGATGCTCGCGTTTCGCACCGGAGCCGCACTCCTTCCCGCGGCGGTGTACTTCACGCCACGCGGCGGCCATCATGCGGTCGTGAGACCACCGCTCGACACCGCGCGCACGGGGCGGCTCGCCGACGACGTCGCCAGGGTCACGCAACGACTGGCCTCCGAGTTCGAGCGGCTCGTGCGCGTCGCTCCCGAGCAGTGGCACCTGATGCAACCGAACTGGCCCAGCGACCGCGAGGACGTGGCCCGACCTCCGGCGGCGGTGCTCGCGTCGTGAGGGTGGCGGTGGTCTGCCCGTACTCGCTCTCGACGCCGGGCGGTGTCCAGGGCCAGGTGCTCGGGCTGGCGCGTTCGTTGCGGGCACGCGGCGTCGACGCCCGAGTGGTGGGTCCGTGCGACGGCCCGCCCCCCGAACCCGGCGTGGTCACCGTCGGACGGACGAAGGAGGTCGAGTCGAACGGCTCGATCGCGGCCATCGCGCCGGGCCCGGCCGTGGCCCGACGGACGCGTGACGCGCTCGCGCACCTCGACCCCGATGTCGTGCACTTGCACGAGCCGTTCGTTCCCGGCCCGACGCTCTCCACGCTGCTCGAGAGTCGGAAGCCCATGGTGGGCACGTTCCACGCCTCGGGTGATCTGAGCCGCGCGTACTCGCTGTTCGAGCCGATGGCCAGGAAGGCAGGGCGCCGCCTGGCGGCTCGCACCGCCGTTTCCGACGCCGCGGCGACGGCCGCGGGCCGCCATCTCGGAGGCGAGTACGTGGTCTTGCCGAACGGCGTCGAGGTCGAACGCTTCGCTACGGCCGATCCCTGGCCGGCGGAACGGCCCGCGCTGTGCTTCGTGGGACGGCACGAGCCCCGGAAGGGCCTCGCGGTGCTCCTCCGGGCCCACGAGGGGCTCCACGACGTCGCCGACCTCTGGGTGGCCGGTGACGGTCCCGAGACGGGCGTGCTGCGCGCCCGTTCCGGTCCCGGGGTCGAATGGTTGGGACGAATTCCGGACGCCGAGCGCTCGCGCCGGCTTCGCGGCGCGTCGGTCTTCTGCGCGCCATCGGTCTCCGGCGAGTCGTTCGGCATCGTGCTCGTCGAGGCCATGGCGGCGGGGACTCCCGTGGTGGCCAGTGACATCCAGGGCTACCGGAACGTCGCCCGCGCCGGTCGCGAGGCCGTGCTCGTGCCGCCCAACGATGCCGCAGCGTTGCGCGACGCGATCGACGCGTTGCTCCGGGATCCGGGGCTGGCGGCGCGCCTGGTGGCCGCCGGGTACCGCCGGGCGGACGAGTTCGCGATGGACCGCCTGGCGGGTCGGTTCCTCGAGCTCTACCGGTCGGTCTCGGTTCCGGCGGCCGCGCGCTGAGCGCAGAAGCGCTCCCGAGACCGCGGGGCGTTCCGTCGTGACCTCCGGGTCGGCGCCGGACGCCGCTCCCCGTACAATGGCCGCGTCGCTTCGGAACCCCTTCCAGGAGGCCGTTCGTGATCGCCGTCATCGTGGTCGTGGCCATCGTCGTCGTCCTCGGCCTCCTCGTCGTGGCCATGTACAACCGGCTCGTCCGGGACCGGAACCGGGTCGACAACGCCTGGTCCCAGATCGACGTCCAGCTGAAGCGTCGCTACGACCTCATTCCCAACCTGGTCGAGACGGTCAAGGGCTACGCGGCGCACGAGCGAGGCACGTTCGAGGCCGTCACCCGAGCTCGGGCCGACGCGATCGGCGCGCAGGGAGTGCGCGAGCAGGCGAATGCCGAGAACGTTCTGGAAGGTGCGTTGAAGTCGCTGTTCGCGGTGGCCGAGGCCTACCCCGACCTGAAGGCGAACCAGAACTTCCTGAGCCTCCAGGAGGAGCTGACCTCCACCGAGGACCGTATCGCCTACGCGCGCCAGTTCTTCAACGACAGCGTGTTGAAGTACAACACGCGCATCCAGAGCTTCCCGGCCAACGTCATGGCGGGGATGTTCAACTTCGGCCCGCGCGAGTACTTCGAGGCCGACGCGGAGAGCACCGGCCCCGTGCAGGTCCAGTTCTGACCTGACCGGGCGCCGCCCGAGGCGGGCCGAGTGGCTGGCGGCGGAGCCGCCGAGAGCGGGTGACGATGTACGAGCAGATCGCGGCCAACAAGCGCAAGACGATCCTGTTGATGGCGGGCTTCGTCGTGCTCGTCGTGGGTCTCGTCACCGCCTTCGACTTCGTCTTCGGCTACGGCCCGGTCTGGATCGTCGTCGCGTTCGTCATCGTGATGTTCATGGTGTGGGGCGCCTACTGGAAGTCCGATTCGGTCGCGCTCGCCGTCAGTCGGGCCCGGCCCGCGCCGCGCCAGGAGTACGCCCGATACCACAACCTCGTCGAAGGTCTCTGCATCGCGGGTGGGTTGCCCAAACCCAAGCTCTACATCGTCGACGATCCCGCGCCGAATGCCTTCGCCACCGGTCGGAACCCGAAGCACGCGGCCGTGGCGGTCACGACGGGACTGCTCGAGAAGATGAACCGCGTCGAGCTCGACGGGGTGCTCGCGCACGAGCTCAGCCACATCAAGAACTACGACATCCTGGTGTCGACCCTGGCCGTGACCATGGTCGGGATCGTCGCGCTCCTCGCCGATCTGGGTGTGCGCTTCATGTGGCTCGGAGGTGGGCGCCGTCGGGACGGTGGCGGGGGAGCGGTGGGGGTGGTGCTCCTCGTCTTCGCGCTCTTGATGCTGGTGCTCGCACCCATCATCGCCCGCGTCATGCAGTTCGCCGTGAGCCGCAAACGAGAGCTGTTGGCCGATGCGTCGGGGGTCCAGTTGACTCGGTACCCTCCGGGGCTGATCTCGGCGTTGCAGAAGCTGAAGGACGATCGCACGGTCGTCCACTCGGCGTCGAAGGCGACGGCTCAGCTCTGGATCGAGTCGCCGCTCGACGACGAGCAAGGGCACGGGCAGGCTCGGCTCAACCGGCTGTTCCTGACGCACCCGCCGCTCGAGGAGCGCATCCGCATCCTCGAGGAGATGTAGCGCCAGACTGATCCCAGTCTGATCGCCGGAGGAACCCAGTGCATCGACGCGCACTCGCCCGATCCCGATCCCGCGTGCTCGTGCCGGGTGTGGTCGTCGTCGCGCTCACGTTGGTCGGTGCGGCGTGCGGCGGCAGTTCCACCGACGCGAGCGCGACGGCCGAGTCGACGAGCTCGACGTCGGGGCCGCACCAGCCCGTCGCACCCCTGACCGGACTTCCCGATCCCGACGGCGTCGCGCTAAGCCGCCCCGTCCTCTCGGTCAAGATCGACAACCATCCCGACGCGCGACCGCAATCGGGCATCGCCCAGGCCGACGTCGTCTGGGAGGAGATCGTCGAAGGCCGCACGACGCGATTCCTCGCAATGTTCAACTCGGACGCGCCCGAGGCGGTCGGGCCGGTCCGCTCGGTGCGCTTCACCGACCCGTCGATCGTGTGGCCGGTCGGCGGCGTGTTCGCGTATTCCGGCGGCGTTCCCGAAGCCGTCGCCCGGATCCGGGAAGCCCCGGTCGTGGACGTCGACGAGAACGCCGGGGAGCCGGCCATGTTCCGCGACTCCTCCCGGGCTGCCCCGCACAACCTCTACGCGCGTCCGGCCGAGCTCTTCCCGCTCGCGGCACAGGACGCGCCACCACCCGCACTGTTCACCTATCTCGGCGATGGCTCCGATTTCGGTGGGGAACCGATCACCGCGGTCACGATTCCGTACGGGAGCGGTACGGCCCGCTACGAGTGGGACGCGTCCGCCGGCGGGTGGAGCCGATCCTTCGACGGTGAGCCCACCTCCGACGCCGACGGGACCCCGATCACGCCGACGAACGTCGTCGTGCTCTTCGTCGACTACGCGGGCGGCGCCGGCGTGGAGGGAGCGGAGGCCCAGCTCGTCGGGAGCGGCGAGGCCTGGGTCCTGAGCCAGGGCGAATACCTGCGGGGGGGCTGGAGCCGGTCCGACCTCGAGACCCCGGTCACGCTGACCGACTTCCTGGGCCAGCCCGTCTCCCTGACCCCCGGTCGGACGTGGGTGGCCCTGCCCCAGGCCGGCACCGTCGTCGAGGTCGAGGGCGCGCCGGCGCCGCCTGCGTAGCCCAATCGGCACGAAGGCGGGCGACGCGTGCCGGTACGATGCAGGCGTGAACGACGACAGCCGCACGACCGGGACCGCACGGGTGAAGCGGGGTCTCGCGGAGATGCTACGGGGCGGCGTCGTCATGGACGTCGTCACGGCTGAGCAGGCCCGCATCGCCGAGGACGCGGGCGCCGTGTCGGTCATGGCGCTCGAACGTGTCCCGGCCGACATCCGCCGCGACGGCGGTGTGGCGCGCATGAGCGACCCGTCGATGATCGAGCGCATCCAGGACGCGGTGACGATCCCGGTGATGGCCAAGTGCCGGATCGGTCACTTCGCGGAAGCGCAGGTCCTCCAGACCCTCGGTGTCGACTACGTCGACGAGAGCGAGGTGCTCACACCGGCCGACGAGGCCCATCACGTCGACAAGTGGGCCTTCACGGTGCCCTTCGTCTGCGGCGCGACGAACCTCGGTGAGGCGCTGCGGCGCATCTCCGAAGGCGCGGCGATGATCCGTTCTAAGGGTGAGGCCGGCACCGGGAACATCGTCGAGGCGGTCCGCCACCTCCGGTCGATCCTCGGCGACATTCGGAGGCTCACGGTGGCCGACGAACCCGAGCGTTTCGCGGCCGCCAAGGAGATGCGCGCGCCGGTGGAGCTCGTGGCCGAGGTGGCGGAGCGAGGTGAGCTCCCCGTGCCGCTGTTCTGTGCGGGCGGGATCGCGACGCCGGCCGACGCGGCCCTCGTGATGCAGCTCGGGGCCCAGGCCACGTTCGTCGGCAGCGGGATCTTCAAGAGCGAGGATCCCGCGACGCGGGCGAAGGCGATCGTCGAGGCCACCACGCACTTCGAGGATCCCGAGATCGTGGCCAAGGTGTCGCGCGGGTTGGGCGAGCCGATGCGCGGCGACGACCTTGCCGACCTCGAGCTCCGGCTCGCCGATCGCGGCTGGTGAAGGTCGGCGTCCTCGCGCTCCAGGGCGCGTTCCGGGAGCACCTCGAGGCCTTCGACGCGCTCGGCACGTACGCGGTGCCGGTGCGCCTCCCGGAGCACCTCGACGGTGTCGACGCCCTCGTGCTCCCGGGTGGGGAGTCGACGGTGCTGCGCCAGCTCCTCACCAGCTCGGGTGTCGCCGGTCCGCTCAGGTCGCTCCTCCGTGCGGGGACGCCGACGCTCGCGACCTGCGCGGGGCTCATCCTCGTCGCGCGCGAGGTCGTCGATGCCGCGTCGGTCGACGCCGACGGTCTCGACCTCGCAATGTTGGATTGTGCGATCAGACGCAACGCCTACGGCCCGCAGGTGGCATCCTTCGAGGCGGCACTGAGCGTCACCGGCCTCCCTGGCGGTACGTTTCCGGGTGTGTTCATCCGAGCACCGGTCATCGAGCGGTTCGGCGAGCGCGTCGAGGTGCTCGCCTCGCACGACGAACGACCGGTGCTCGTGCGTGAGGGCTCGGTCCTGGGGGCGGCGTTCCATCCCGAGCTCGCGCAGGACCTGCGGTTGCACCAACACTTCCTGACCGGGATCGGCACATGAGCGGGCATTCGAAGTGGCACTCGATCAAGCACAAGAAGGGCGCGGCCGACAAGGCGCGCGGCAAGCTCTTCGCCAAGCTGATCAAGCAGATCGAGGTCGCGGCTCGCCAAGGCGGCGGCGACGTCGATGCGAACCCGACGCTGCGCACGATGGTGCAGAAGGCTCGGGACAACTCGGTGCCGGTCGACACCATCGAGCGGGCGATCAAGCGGGGGACCGGCGAGCTCGAG
>CAYRHS010000084.1:0-13887 GCA_964424125.1 uncultured Burkholderiales bacterium | reverse complement strand
GGCCCGTCTCGAGTCGACCGTCGCGATCCAGGAGCTCCTCGCGCGCGTGCCCGACTACTCGCTGGTGGACCCCGAGATCCGACGGACCTTCACCAACAAGGCGTTCATGCGCGGCGTCGAGTCGCTGCCCGTGGAACTCCGGGCTTGACGACCGTCGCGACCGACCGGTTGAATTCACTGACCGATCAGTCAGCCCGGGAGCCGATCGTGTCCAACCCGATGGCCGAAGCGCGCCAGGAGGTCTCGCGGCGCGAGATCGTGGCGGCGGCGACGAAGCTCTTCGCGGAGCAGGGAGTGCGCGCCACCTCCCTGGCCACGATCGCGGAAGCCGTCGGCGTGACGAAAGCCGCCCTCTACCACTACTTCGCCTCGAAGCAGGAGCTCGTGATCGAGACCGTGCGGGCGAACCTCGAGACGTTCGAGGCGGAGGTCGCCCCGCCGTGGTCCGAGCGGGCCGGCATCGACGCGCTGGAGGAGGCGCTCTCGCGCAAGATCGAACAAGCCGAGCGCGAGCAGGGACTCAACCTCCGTTTCTTCTACACCGTCATGCTGGAGCAGCTCGACGAGCCGGAGGTGGAGCAGGAGTTCCGGCGTTGGTTCGAGGAGGGACGCGCGCAGATCCGTTCGATGATCGAGGCGGGCCAGGGCGACGGCACGTTCCGCACCGACGTCGACCTGGATGCGCTGTTCGCCGTGATCGAGGGCACCGCCATCGGCATCGACCTGCTCTGGCTGAACGCGCCCGACACCGTCGACCTGCGTGCCGCGTACGCCCTCGCGCTCGACCAGATCCGCTCGACGCTGCACGCCTGAGGAGCCCGCGCCCGTGGCCGTCGACGTGCTCCTGATCCAGAACGGTGCCGCCACCGAGGACGACGACGAGAATCGTCGCCGCCTCGTGGAGCTGCTCGACCGGGGAACGGCAGGACGCCAGCCGGACCTCGTGCTGTTCTCGGAGCTGGCGACGACCCCGTACTTCTGTGGCGCGGACGACCGGCGCTGGTTCGGCCACGCCGAGGCGCTCGACGGGCCGTCCGTGCGGCTGATGCAGGACGAGGCGAAGCGCCGCCAGACCTACATCCTCCTGCCGTTCTACGAGCGTGGTCGGGTCCCGGGGGAGTTCTACAACTCGGCGGTGCTCATCGACGCCGCGGGTGAGCTCGTGCCGGGCATCCTGCCGGACGGGCGCAGAGTGGACTGCTACCGCAAGTGCCACATCCCCGATACGTACTCGTACGAGCCGGGTCTCAACGAGCGCTACTACTTCAAGGGCGGCCCCGGGCTGCCGACCTTCGAGACCGAGCTCGGGCGCGTCGGCGTCCTCATCTGCTACGAGCGCAGCTTCCCCGAGGCGTGGCGCACGCTCGCGCTGCAGGGGGTACAGGTCGTGCTGTGCCCGGTGGCCGCGTACGGTCCCGCGCGCGCCGAGAGCTTCGTCTACGAGCTGCGCACCGCCGCGCACCAGAACGGAGTGTTCGTGGTGGCTTCGAACAAGGGCGGCCCCGAGACGGTCGAGGCGGAACGCGTCTTCGGCGGGGACTCGGTGATCGTCGACCCGATGGGGGAGGTGCTCGCGGAGGGCCCGAAGCGGGAGGGCCCGGCGTTCCTGCGCGCCTCCCTCGAGCTCGATCGGTGCCACGAGTGGGCGACGCGCTTCCACTTCTTCCGCGACCGACGCCCCGAGCTGTACGGGCCGGTCGTCGATCAGTGGAACATCGGTCGCTGAGCGGCGGGTCCGTGCGTTTCGGCCTCTACCTCTGCTCCCAGCACCCTGAAGGCGACGATCCTCGTCGCCGGCTCGACGAGCTCCTCGAGCAGGTCCGGGTCGCGGACGCGCTCGGGTACGACTCGATCTGGGCCGGCGAGCACCACGTCCCTTCCCCGTTCCTGTACCTCCCGCAGTTCCCGCTCCTCGCCAGAGCCGCGGCCGAGGCGGGCGAGATGACCGTCGGCACCAACCTGGTGCTCCTTCCCCTGCACGCTCCCGTCGACGTCGCCGAGCGCGGTGCGCTGCTCGACGTGATGACCGACGGCCGTTTCGTGCTCGGGGTCGGGCTCGGGTTCCGCCGGGAGGAGTTCGAGGCCTTCGGCGTCCCCTTCGACGAGCGGCTGGGGCGCTTCGTCGAGGCGGTGCAGGTGATCGACGGGCTCTGGTCCCGCGACGAGCTCACCTTCGCGGGTCGCTTCCACCGGCTCGACCGGGTCGGCATCCGCCCCCGCCCCCTGCGCCGACCTCGTCCACCCATCTGGATCGGCGCCACCGTCGACCGGGCGGTGGAGCGAGCGGCGACGCTGGGCGACGCCTGGCTGATGACGTCGCTGCCGACGGTGCCCGACCTCGCCGGGCAGGTCGAGGTCTACCGGCGCGCGCTCGCGCGCGCCGACCGTCCCTTTCCGTCAGAGTTCCCCCGCATGCTCGAGGTGCACGTCGCCGCCGACGCCGACGAGGCGCGGCGCCGCGCCGCGCCGCACCTCCTCGAGAAGTACCGCGCCTATGCGGACTGGGGACAGCGAGAGCTGGTGCCCGCGGGATCGTCGCTCGACCAGCCCTTCGAGCAACTCGCCGCGGATCGCTTCGTGGTGGGCGACGTCGACGAGGCGGTCGCGGGCCTGCTGCGCCAACGACGCGAGCTGGGTGTCACGCACATCTGCCTGCGTGTCCAGTGGCCCGGGATGTCGCAGGATCCGGCGCTCGACTCGATCGAGCTCGTCGGGCGCGAGGTGATACCGCGCGTGCGCGCCGCGCTCGCGGAGGAGGCGTGATGTCGATCCGGAAGACGGCACTGCTCGTCGAGGAGATCCTCCTGGAAGGAGGGCGGCCGGTGAAGCGCCCACACCGGGTCGCGACCGCGGCGGCGGTGGTCGAGAACCCGTGTGCGGGGCGCTTCGTCGAGGACCTGGCCGTCCTCGTCGAGCAGTATTGCGAGCCGCTCGGCGAGCTCTTGGGCGAACGGGTCGTCACTGCGCTCGAGGGTCGGCCCGTCGAGGTCTACGGCAAGGGTGCGATCGTCGGGACCGCGGGCGAGGTCGAGCACGCGTCGGCGATCATCCACAACCTCCGCTTCGGGAACGCGTTCCGCTCCCGCGTCGGCGAGGCGACGACCCTGCTCCCGGCGGTGGAGAAGCGTGGACTCCCGGGCGCCGTCTTCGACGTGCCGCTCAAGCACGTGACCGAGGCGTCGACGCGCTCCCATCACCAGACGCTGGAGCTCCGGGTCGCCGACGCTCCCCAGGACGACGAGATCCTCGTGGTTCTCGCGGGCGGGATCTCGGGCCGGCCCCAGGAGCGGTTGGCCACCTTCGGGAAGGAGCTGACGTGACCGCACCCGTCCGCAGTCCCGATCTCCTGGACGAAGCCGCGCGCACGCTGCCGGGCGGCGTGCTCGGCAGCTTCCGGCTCCCGCCCGAGGTCGCGTTCGTCCCCGTGTCGGGCGAGGGCGCGCGCCTGCGCACGGCCGACGGCCGCGAGCTCGTCGACTACGTGATCGGCGGGGGTCCCATGATCCTCGGCCACGGTCACCCCGACGTGGTCGCGGCGACGCTCGACCAGATCGGCCGCGGCGTCCAGTTCTACAGCTACCTGAACGAGCCCGTGATCGGCCTGGCGCGAGCCCTCGTCGACGCGGTGCCGTGCGCCGAGCACGTGCGGTTCTGCACCTCGGGCTCCGAGGCGACGATGTACGCGCTCCGCTACGCGCGTGCCCACACGGGGCGCACGCGCGTCGTGAAGATGGAAGGTGCCTATCACGGCAACCACGACGCGGCGATGCTCTCCACGTGGCCGAAGGAGCTCGGCCGGCGACGCGGCCGGTTCGACTCCGCCGGGGTCGTCCCGCACTGGCAGGACGAGGTCGCCGTCGCAGCTTTCAACGACCTGGACTCGGTCGCCGACGCGCTCGGCGAGCATCCCGGGGAGTTCGCCGCCGTCCTCGTCGAGCCCTACCAGCGCTTCCTGCCCCCGAGCGACGGGTTTCTCGAGGGGCTGCGCTCCCTCTGCGACGAGCACGGAACGATGCTCGTCTTCGACGAGGTGGTGACCGGCTTCCGCCTCGCCTACGGCGGTGCGCAGGAGCGCTACGGGGTCGTTCCCGACCTCGCGACCTACGGGAAGATCATCGGCGGGGGCTTCCCCCTCGCCGCCGTCGTCGGCCCGGCCGAGGTGCTCGACCGCAGCGACCCCGCCCGCAAGGGCAGCGACGAGTTCGTGTACGAGAGTGGCACGCTGAACGGCCACCCGGTGGCCGCGGCCGCCGGTCTCGCTACGCTCGACGTGCTGGCGCGTCCCGCGACGTACGAGCGCCTCGAGGCGACGTGTGCGCGTCTTCGAAACGGGCTCCGCTCGATCCTGGACGAGCGCGGGATCGAGGCCGTCGTCTGCGGCGAGGGCTCGGGGACGTGGCACGTGCTCTTCGGCCTCGAGGAGATGCCCACCACGGTCGCCGGCGCCGCCCGCGCGGACGTCGTCCGCCTCAAGGCGTTCCACCTCGACCTCGTCGCGCGAGGCACCTTCGTGCTGCCCGGGCTACGCGCGTACTGCTCGCTCGCGCACGAGGACCACGACATCGACCGAACGCTCGAGATGGCCGCCGACGCGCTCGCGCGGTCCTGAAAGGAGGCATTCGATGAGGTTGGAGGGCAAGGTCGCCATCGTCACCGGCTCGGGGTCGGGCATCGGCGCTGCGACCGCGGCCCGTTTCGCCGAGGAGGGCGCGGCGGTGCTCGTGGCCGACGTCGACGAGGAGGCCGCGGCGAGGACCGTGGCCGACGTCGAGGGCGCCGGCGGACGGGTCGTACCCCAGCGGACGGACGTGAGCCAGGCGGCGGATGCCGAGGCGATGGTGGCCGCGGCGATCGACGCGTTCGGAGGCCTCGACGTTCTCGTGAACAACGCCGGGATCGAGCGCAACGGCAGCGTCGTCTCGATGGCGGAGGAGGACTGGGACGCGGTCTTCGACGTCAACCTCAAGGGCGGCTTCCTGTGCTCCAAGTACGCCATCCCCCGGATCCGTGAGCGCGGCGGGGGATCGGTCCTCTTCACCGCCTCGGTCGGCGGGCTCTGGGGCTCGACCAATGCCGCCGCCTACAGCGCGGCGAAGGCCGCGGTCGTGAACCTCACCCAGACGATGGCGCTCGACCACGCCCGCCACGGCATCAGGGTGAACTGCGTCTGCCCCGGGGGGACGCGCACACCGTTGGCGACGGCGCTCGTCGAGGAACTGGGGCTCATGGAGGCCTTCGAGGAGCGGTTGCGGCACCTGGTGCCGTTCGAGGGTCGCCTCGCCGAGCCTCGCGAGATCGCGGATGCGTTCGTGTTCCTCGCCTCGGATGAGGCCAGCTTCGTCACGGGTGAGTCGATCGTGGTCGACGGCGGTCAGCACGCGGGGCTGTTCATCCCCGAGATGCTTGAGCCCTGATCGGGTTCCATGGAGCCGGATCTCGTGCTCCGGGGCGGCTCGGTCCCCACGGGCGAGCGGATGGATGCCGCCGACGTCGTGGTCGCCGACGGCCGGATCGTCGGCGTGGAGCCGCCGGGCACCGCGGAGGCGCGGACCGAGCATGACGTCGACGGGGCCTGGGTGCTGCCCGGCGGCGTTGACGCGCACGTCCACGCCGGCGCGCCCTTCTGTGACGACCTCCGCGAGGTCGCGACCGACGCGGCACGGGGAGGAGTGACGACGCTCGGGGTCTACGCCTACCCGATCCCCGCCGACGATCCGCGGGCCGCCGCAGCCAGGCTCGACGACTGGGCCTCGGGCAACGACGTGGACGTCGCGATCCACTGGCGCCTCCAGCGCGAGTCGCCGTTGGCCGACCAGGTTCGCGCCGCAACCGAGGTCGGCATCGCGTCGTTCAAGGTCTTCATGTCGTACCGGTCGCGTGGCCTGATGTGGACCGACGGCGAGATCCTCGACGCGATGTTCGCGATCGCGGAAGCCGGCGGGCTGTGCTCCGTCCACGCCGAGGCGGGGGAGCTCATCCACGCCCTGGAGGCGCGCGCGGGGACCGACGTGGACGGGTTCCTGGCCGCCCGCCCCCCGTGCACGGAGTCGACCGCGGTCGCCCGGGTCCTCGCCCTCGGACAGCTCTCCGGCTGCGACGTGCTCGTGCCGCACCTCTCCAGCCGGGAGGCGCTCGAGACGTTCCGGAAAGGCTCGCGGTCGCCGGCGCCCGGACGACGGTGGCTGGAGACGTGCCCGCAGTACCTGTTCCTCGGCGAGGACGACGTCCGCGCGGCGGGCGCGGCGTTGAAGTGCGGGCCACCGCTTCGGACCTCCGAGGACCGGGCGGCGCTAGGCGCCGCGCTCGAGGACGGCACGGTCGACGTCGTCGGCAGCGATCACGCTCCCTACTCGGAGCAGGACAAGGCAGGCTCCTTCGCCGAGGCCCCCTTCGGCTTGCCGGGGGCGGCCACCCTGCTGCCGCTCGTGCTCGACGCGTTCGGGCCGGTGGTGACGGCGCGGGCCTGCGGCGCGGCTCCCGCGCAGCTCCTCGGGCTCGGCCGTCGTAAGGGCGTGATCGCGCCCGGCGCCGACGCCGACCTCGTCGTCGTCGACCCGGAGTTGTGGACGGTGCTGGGCGAGCACGCGCCGGCCGGGCGCGCAACCAGGGGGCCGTTCGCGGGCCGGCGCGTGAAGGGGAGCATCGCCGCCGTCTTCCTGCGCGGGCGAGAGGTGGGTCCCGCGCCCGACCGGCGCGGGACCCACCTGCGGAGGCGCTGAGATGGAGCTCGAGGCCCGGACGACCGAGCGCGACGGGACGTTGGGCTACGGGGTCGCCGGCGTCGGCCCGCCGGTGGTGCTGCTCCACGGTTGGCCCGAGACCCGGCGTGCGTGGCGACACGTGTGGCCGGCGCTCGTCGAGGCCGGACACCGGGTGGTCGTCCCCGACCTGCGGGGCGTCGGGACCTCGGATCGGTCCCCCGACGCCGACTACACCTGGGCGGGCTACGCGGACGACCTGGACGCGATCCTCGACGCGGAGGGCGTCGCTGAGTGCGCGCTCGTCGGCCACGACATGGGTGGCGTCGTGATGTTCGAGTGGGCCCTGCGCCACCCCGACCGGACCGGGCGTCTGGCGGCGCTCTCGACGAGCTTCAACCGCTACGACCGGCTGCGGTCGTACTACCTGCTGCTGCTCCAGGCGCCGGTGATCGGTGAGGTCTTCCTCAAGCTCGGCACGGGGACGCGCCGCGGGCTGGCGCAGGCTCTCCGCGGCAACAGCCTGCGGAAGGAGACGTTCGGCGACGAGGACGTCGACGCCTACCTCGAAGCGTGCGGCTCGCTCGCGTCCCGACGGGCGATCCTGGCCGGCTACCGGGCGCTCCCCGAGAACCGCCGCCGCCGCCGGCCCGTGGCCGAGCGGGTCCGTCTCGAGTCCCCGGCCCTCGTGCTGTGGGGAACGAAGGAGTGGGCGCTCGGTGACGACGGCTGGAAGCGGATCGTGGCCGACCTGCCCCAGGCCCGGGTCGAGATCCTCGAGGCGGGCCACTTCCTCATGGAGGAACAGCCCGCGCGCGTGCGCGCCCTCCTCCTCGACTTCCTGGTCCCTCGCACGGCCGGTCCGGGGGACGCGCGAGGATCCTGAGGTGTTCGGCGACCCCGCCCGGATCGACCCCGAGCTCGACTCCCGCGCCGCGACCTTCGAGAACCCGAGCGGCGCGCGGGGAGCCGGCGGCCGCGCCGCGGGCGGACGCAAGGGCGCGCCCTCCCGAACGCTGGCGGCGGGGGAGACGGTGACCCTGGCCGACCTCGAGGGTCCGGGCACGATCCGGCACCTCTGGTGCGCGGTGACGCCCATGGCGCCCGAGCAGGCCCGGGGGTTGCGCCTCGAGGTCCGCTACGACGGGCTGGCGCGTCCCAGCATCTCGGTACCGCTCCTCGACTTCTTCGGGCTCGTGCACGGGCGCCGGGTGGCGTACTCGTCTGCGTTGACCGCGGTCCACGAGGGGAGGGGCCTCAACGCGTGGTTCCCGATGCCGTTCCGGGATCACGTCCGCGTCGAGCTGGCGAACGGCTCCGATCGTGCGTGCGAGGTCTACTACCAGCTCGACTTCACGCTCGAGCCGGTGAGCAGCTCCGAGCGCGGCCTCCTGCACGCGGAGTTCCGACGGGAGAACCCGACCACCTTGCGACGGGACTTCCTGGTCACCGACCGCTGGCAGGGACCCGGTCGCTTCCTCGGCGCGGCGATCGGTGTGCGCACGATCGATCCTGCCCTCTGGTACGGGGAAGGCGAGGTGAAGATCTTCCGCGACGGCGACCGGGAGCACCCGACGATCTGCGGGACCGGGCTCGAGGACTACGTGGGCTCGGCGTGGGGGATGGGCCCGCACCACGCCCCGTTCGGCGGCGCGCCGCTCGAGGTGAAGGACCCGGACGTGCCGGTGGGCGCCCCGGATCTCGTGGGGTTCTACCGGTGGCACGTGGCCGATCCGATCGTGTTCCACGACGCGCTCCGGGTGACCGTGCAGCAGATCGGCTGGCATCTGTTCCCCGAGGGCCAGGAGGAGCTGGCGGCGTCGTATCGGGCGACGAACCCGCCCGCCGGTCCGGGCCCGGTCCGCGACCGGCCGGACGTGGCCGAGATGGGGATCTACGAGCGGGTCGACGACTGCTGCGCCACCGCGTTCGTCTACTGCGAGCGCGCGCAGGAAGTGCGCGAGTGCGACGTGACCCTCGCCCGCGCCGACGTGACCCGTCTTCCCTACGAGCATCCCGATCCCGACGAGGAGCTGTTCCGATGACCTTCGCGGCCGAGGCCGACGACCGCCGGTTCCTCGACGTCGCGATCGAAGAGGCGCGGATCGGCCGCGACGAGGGCGGGGTCCCGATCGGCGCCGCGCTCGTCGCCGACGGCGAGATTCTCGGACGCGGCCGCAACCGGCGCGTCCAGCTCGGCAGCGCGATCCGGCACGGCGAGACGGACGCGCTGGAGCGTGCCGGTAGGCTCCCGGCGAGCGTCTACGCGCGCTCGACGATGTACACGACGCTCTCACCGTGCCACATGTGCACCGGTGCGATCCTCCTCTACGGCATCCCTCGGGTCGTGATCGGGGAGCGCGAGACCTTCGTCGGCGCCGAGGACCTCCTCGCCGCTCACGGCGTGGAGGTCGTGCACCTCCACGACGAGGAGTGCGTGGAGCTGATGCGCACGTTCATCGCCGAGCACCCGGACCTGTGGAACGAGGACATCGGCGAGCCCGGGGCGGAACCGGCGCGGTAAATCCTGTATAGGATTCCTGCGTCGTGCCGCTCACCGTCGTCGACCACCCGCTCGTGCGCCACAAGCTCGCGCTGCTGCGCGAGCGCGAGACGACCACCGTCAAGTTCCGGCGCCTCGCGGCCGAGCTCGCGTCGCTGCTCACCTACGAGGCGACCCGCGACCTCGGCACCGAGCCGATCGAGGTCGAGACGCCGCTCGAGCAGACGACGCAGGAGCGGGTGAGCGGCAAGAAGCTCGCCGTCGTCCCGATCTTTCGCGCCGGGCTCGGCATGCTCGACGCGGTCCTCGATCTCATCCCCGTCGCGCGCGTCGGCTTCGTCGGCCTCTTCAGTGACGAAGAGTCACTCGAGCCGGTCGAGTACTACGCCAAGTTCCCGGCCGACCTCGACCAGCGACAGGTGATCCTCCTCGACCCCATGCTCGCGACCGGCGGTTCGACGGCCGCGGCCTGCACGCTCCTGAAGGAGCGGGGCGCCCGCCGCATCACCTTGATCTGCCTCGTCGCGGCGCCGGAGGGCGTGAAGCGGGTCGAGCACGCGCATCCGGACGTGCGCATCGTGGCCGCCGCGCTCGACCGGCAGCTCGATCCCAACGGCTACATCCTGCCGGGCCTCGGCGACGCCGGCGACCGGCTGTACGGAACTCGCTGACCCAAGGGGGACACCAATGGCATTCACCGGACGAGTTGCGCTCGTCACCGGCGCGGGCTCCGGCATGGGGCGCCTC
Organism: uncultured Burkholderiales bacterium; assembly: GCA_964424125.1. Classification (GTDB taxonomy): domain Bacteria; phylum Actinomycetota; class Acidimicrobiia; order IMCC26256; family JAOSJL01; genus CAYRHS01. Next base: position 3,939 of record CAYRHS010000084.1, on the reverse strand, counting down.
GCCGCCGAGCGGCTGGCGGGGCCGCACAAGGTCGTGGCGGCGCTCGATCGCGACGCGGAAGCCGTCGAGAAGGCGGCCGCGTCGGTCGACGCGATGCATCCGTACGTCTGCGACGTCACGGACGCGGACGCGGTCGCCCGGGTGATCGGTCAGATCGTCGACGAGCACGGGCCGATCGACCGGGTGGTGAACGCGGCCGGGATCGGCGTGGGCGGCTACATCGCCGAGTCGTCCGTCGAGACGTTCCACAAGGTCATGGACGTGAACTACTTCGGCATCGTGCACACGTGCGCGGCGATCGTGCCGTCCATGATCGAGCGCCGGACGGGACAGATCGTGAACTTCGCGTCGCTCGCGGGCTGGATCCCCGGTCCCGGGATGGCCGCGTACAACGCGAGCAAGTTCGCGGTCGTCGCCTACACGGAGGTGCTCGCGCGCGAGACCGAGCGGAAAGGGCTGCGGGTGCTCTGCGTGTGCCCGCCGCAGGTCGACACTCCGCTGCTCCAGGACCTCGTCGACCAGGGCGCGGTTCCCCAGGGCACGAAGCAGATGAAGACCACGCTGCGCCCCGCGGACGTCGTGGACGGTCTCGAGGACGCGATCGAGGGCGGGAAGCTCTACTACTTCCCGGGGCGGGGGTCGACCGCGCTCTACCGGGCCCGCCGGTACGCGCCCGACCTGACGTGGAAGCTGATCCGCCGCGCCTACAAGATCTGACGCAGGGCCTCGATCGCGTCGTCGAGGGAGTCGGTCACCCACCCGCCGGTCGAGTCGACGAAGTACTCGACCTGGAGGTTGACGACCGCCTCCTCCTCGCCCGCGTTGCGCAGGTCGGTGCGGAACGCGACGACCGGGCGCCCGAGCGCGGCGGCGAAGCCGATCTCGGCCGCCGTCCCCGAATCGACGTCCGCGCCCTCGAGCACGCCCAGGACCGCGTCGGCGGAGCGGATGTCGACGGCGTTGCGCGCACCGACCTCGTGGTTGGCCGTGGCGAGCGCCGCCTGGCGCCGGGGGCCGGGTTCCATTCGGACCGCCTCGTCGAGTGGCCCCTGGTCCCGCCAGGGGTCGATGACGTCGAACCCCTCGGCATACAGCCGAGGGAGGAGCACGGCGGTGTTCCAGTACCGACCCGCGTCGAAGAACCCGAGGGGACTCGCGACGTAGAGGCGCGGGTGCTCGCTCATCGACGGCGTTGCTCCTGTGGTCGCGGCCGGACCACCAGTATGCGGAGAGGAGGCTCGCCGTGGGCAAGCTGATCTACACGGCCATCACGTCGCTCGACGGCTACGTGGCGGACGAGGACGGCGACTTCGGCTGGGCGGCGCCGGACGACGAGGCGCACGCCTTCGTCAACGAGCTCGAGCGGCCGGTCGGCACCTACCTGTGCGGACGGCGGATGTACGAGGTGATGGCGGTCTGGGAGACCGCAGACGTCGTCGCCGACCTGCCGTCCGTCGAGCAGGAGTACGCGGAGATCTGGCGGGCGGCCGACAAGATCGTCTACTCGAAGACGCTCGAGACGGCCTCCAGCACCCGGACGCGCATCGAGCGAGCCTTCGATCCCGACACCGTCCGGCACCTGAAAGCGGTGGCGGACCGGGACCTCGGCGTGGGCGGTCCGGAGCTCGCCGCCCAGGCGATCGACCCGCGACGGGGCCGCGACGTCTAGTGCGTTGAGGACGGGCCGCGTTGCGCGGTGATGATCCCGTAGTGCTCCGGGCGTCGGTGCCGCTCGAAGTCGAACACCGTCGTGCGGTACGACGCACCGGCGTCGAGGTCGCAGTCGGCGACGATCAACTCGTCCGCGAGGGTCGCGGCCTGGGCGACGATCTCCCCGGACGGCGCGATGATCGCGCTGCCGCCGATCATCGCGACGCCCTCCTCGTCGCCGGCCTTCGCCACGCCGACCACCCACATGCCGTTCTGGTACGCGCCCGCCTGCATCACCAGATGGTTGTGGAAGTCCGAGTACCGGTCGTGGTCGGGTGCAGACGGGTTGTGGACGGGCGTGTTGTAGCCGATGAGCACGAGCTCGGCTCCCTTCAGGGCGAGCACCCGGTACGTCTCGGGCCAGCGCCGGTCGTTGCAGATCGCCATCCCGACGACGCCACCGAAGGCGTGCCAGGTCCCGAAGCCCTCGGGGCCCACGTCGAAGTAGCGCTTCTCGAGATGCTGGAAGGGGCGCCACGGCTCGGGCTCGTCGTGCCCGGGAAGATGCACCTTGCGGTAGCGGCCGACCTCGTGGCCGTCGCCGTCGACCAGCACCGCCGCGTTGTAATGGCGGGGACGCCCGTCGGGGTCGGTTTCGAGCTCGGCGAACCCGAGACAGAACCCGACGTGCCGACGCCGGGCCGCGTCGAAGAGCACCTCGGTCTCCGGACCCGGCATCTCGTGTTCGAAGTACGCGTCGACCTCGTCCTGGTCCCCCATCGCCCAGCGGGGGAAGAACGACGTGAGCGCGAGCTCGGGGAAGACGACGAGGTCGCATCCGCGCTCGGCGCCTTCGTCGAGCAGGCTCACGAGTCGGGCGGTCACCGCGGCCCGCCCCTCGTCGCGGGCGACGGGCCCGAGCTGCGCCCCGCCGACGCGGACCACCCGGGACACGGAGGTCAGCCTGCCCCTGCGAGCTCGAGGAGCATCTGCAGCAGCACGTTCGCGCCCGCGGCGAGGTGCTCGCGCCCGGTGAACTCGGCGGGGTTGTGGCTGATGCCGTGACGGCTGGGAACGAACACCATCCCCGCCGGGCACACCCGCGCCAACATCTGGGCGTCGTGACCGGCGCCCGCCGGCAGACGGCGAGCGGAGTGCCCGAGGGCCGCCGCGTGGCGTTCCACCCGCCGGATCATGTCGGGGTCGAAGTCGACCGGTTCGAAGCGAGCGAGGCGCTCGGTCTCGATCTGCACGCCTTCGGCGGCCGCGAGATCGTCGAGGAATCCGGCGAGTCGTTCCTCGGCGGCGCGCAGCGCGTGCTCGTCGGTGTTGCGGAGGTCGACCGTCAACTCGGCCCGCTCGGCGACGACGTTCACGAGGTCGGGGTGCAGCGCGAGCGAGCCGACGGTGGCGACCTGGGTCCCGCCGGCGTCCTCGGCGAGCTCGCGGGCGAACGTCGCGACCCGTGCGGCGGCGAACCCCGCGTCGTGGCGGAGGTGCATGGGGGTGGTGCCGGCGTGGTTCGCCTGGCCGTGGATCGTGACGCGTTGCCAGGAGATCCCCTGGACGCCCTCGACCGCGCCGATCGTGATCCCCTCGGCCTCCAGGACCGGGCCCTGCTCGATGTGCAGCTCCACGAAGGCGCGCGGCGCGCGGCGGGGGCAGGGCGCCGGTCCCGCGTAGCCGATGCGTGTCAGCTCGGCACCGACCGTGATCCCGTCGCGGTCCCGCGCCGAGAGCGCGGACTCGACCGCGAGACCACCGACGAACACGAGGCTCCCCATCATGTCGGGAGGGAAGCGGGAGCCCTCTTCGTTCGTGAAGAACGCGACGGCGAGCGGGTGGCGGGTGGTGAGCCCCGACGTGGCGATCGTCTCGATCACTTCGAGGCCCGCGAGGACCCCGAGGTTGCCGTCGTAGCGGCCGCCCGTGGCGACCGTGTCGATGTGCGAACCGGTCATGACGGGTGCACCCGGCTCGGTCCCGGCCCGGACGCCCACGACGTTGCCCAGGACGTCGACGGAGACCTCGAGCTCGAGGTCCTCCATCCCGAGATGGAGGGCTTCACCGTGACGGCAGGCAACTCGGCGGGCGTCAACGACGCCGCCGCGGCGGTGCTGCTCATGGACCCGGACTACGCCGCGTCGGGCGGCTTCGAGCCGCTCGCCGCGATCCGTTCCTGGGCCTCGGTGGGCGTCGCGCCGCGGCGCACCGGGATGGCCACGATCGATGCGATCCCGAAGGCCCTGGCCCGGGTGAGCCCCCGGCTGGGCACCCCCCACTGGTTCC
>CAYRHS010000083.1:13371-14177 GCA_964424125.1 uncultured Burkholderiales bacterium | reverse complement strand
GAAGTCGCCGCGGTAGCGGCTGCCGGCCACGAGCGCGCCCAGGTCGAGCGTGTAGAGCTGCTTGCCCTCGAGCGTCTCCGGGACCGTGCCCTCGGTGATGTCGGTCGCGAGGCCTTCGACGATCGCGGTCTTGCCGACGCCGGGCTCACCGATCAACACGGGGTTGTTCTTGGTGCGGCGCGAGAGCACCTGCATCACCCGCTCGATCTCCTTCTCGCGCCCGATGACGGGATCGAGCTTCTTCTCGCGCGCGAGCTGCGTGAGGTTGCGACCGAACTGGTCGAGCACGAGCGAGCCCGAGGGCTGCTGCTCGGAGCCACCTCCGGTCGTGGCGCCTTCCTTCGAGCCCGCGTAGCCCGAGAGGAGCTGGATCACCTGCTGGCGCACACGCGAGAGGTCGGCACCCAGCTTGACGAGCACCTGCGCGGCGACGCCCTCACCCTCGCGGATCAGACCGAGGAGGATGTGCTCGGTGCCGATGTAGTTGTGACCCAGCTGGAGCGCTTCGCGCAGCGAGAGCTCGAGGACCTTCTTCGCTCGCGGCGTGAAGGGGATGTGGCCGGAAGGCGCGGAGCCACCGTGGCCGATGATCTCCTCGACCTGGGCGCGGACGGCCTCGAGCGAGATCCCGAGCGATTCGAGGGCCTTGGCGGCCACCCCTTCGCCCTCGTGGATCAGTCCGAGGAGGATGTGCTCGGTGCCGATGTAGTTGTGGTTGAGCAGGCGCGCTTCTTCTTGCGCGAGCACCACCACACGTCGGGCTCGGTCGGTGAAGCGTTCGAACACGGTTCAGGCGTCTCCCGCGG
>CAYRHS010000083.1:0-13361 GCA_964424125.1 uncultured Burkholderiales bacterium | reverse complement strand
TGGTTCGTTCCGGCTCTCGCTCGCTGACTCCTGCGGGCATCCCTCATGGTACGGAACGACCGGGCCGCTCGGTACGGGCCTCGACGGCACGACCTGGCGGACCGGACGCCAACACCAGTGTACCGGCCGACCGATCAGAATCCCGGCGGGACTCCACACGTTTCATCGGCCCTTCATCGGCCTCTCGAGCACCCGCTTGACGGTTGCCCAGGAACGGTGCGCTCTCGGCCGCCACAGCGGTAACGACACCTCCGGCTCGACCGTTGTTCCCGCAGCGCCGTACCCTGCATGCATGATGCCGGCCGAGACGCTCGGCCTCGAGCCACTTTGCGGCGATCTTGAGCGGGTAGAGGCGGCCCTGCGCCGCAACATCTCGGTCGACGACCGGCTGCTCGGAGACGCCGCCTCCCACCTCGCCACTGCGGGTGGCAAGCGCTTGCGGCCCACGCTCACGCTCTGCACCGGGTACGCGTCCGCCGGTGGCACGAAGCCGGTGAGCGAGGCCACCGTGACCGGCGCCACGGCCGTGGAGCTCGTCCACCTCGGCTCGCTGTACCACGACGACGTGATCGACGAGGCTGAGACCCGGCGCGGCGTCACGAGCGTGAACGCGCGCTGGAGCAACATCGTGGCGATCCTGGCCGGCGACTACCTGCTCGCGCGGGCCTCCGAGCTCGCGGCCTCGCTCGGCGCGGACGTCGCGGGGCTGCTGGCCGCAACCATCAGCGACCTGTGTCGCGGACAGGTCCTCGAGCTGCAGCACCTCTTCGACACCGGCCGCAGCGAAGCCGACTACCTCGCCGCGATCGAGGGTAAGACGGCCGCGCTGATGGCCACGGCGTGTCGGGTGGGCGGGATGGTCTCCGAGCTCGACGACGCCGATCTGGAAGCCGTCACGGCGTTCGGCCGCCACCTCGGGACCTGCTTCCAGATCGTGGACGACGTGCTCGACGTGACCGCCACGGACGAGGCGCTGGGCAAGCCGTCGGGCCAGGACCTCGTGGAGGGCATCTACACGCTGCCCGTGATCTACACCCTGCGCGACTCCAGCGAGCTGCGCGAACTCCTCGGGAAGCCGATCGAGGACGACGACGTCCGCCGAGCCCGGGCGCTCGTGTCGTCGAACGGGACCGTCGAGGCCGCGTACGACGTCGCGCGCGCCGAGGCCAAGTCCGCAGCGCAGGCCCTCGACGACGCCGGCGCATTGGACGCGGACGTGACCGCGGGCCTCCGTCGGCTCGTGGACGGCCTCGTCGGCCGGGACTCGTAGCTGCGGCCTGCCGCTCGCCCTGACGTCGGGGCGAGCCCCGGCGTCAGGCCGATCTCGCCGAGGCGACGGTGCCGCGTCGGCGCCGACCGGTCGTGTCGCTGGTCGCATGCTCGAGGAAGCGGAGCACGGCGGAGTTGAACGCATTGGGCGACTCCACCATGAGGCCGTGCGCCGCGCCCGAGAGCACGACCAGCTGGGCGTTCGGAATCAGTTCGGCGAGCTCTTCGGCGTCACCGAGCGGCGTGAGCGCGTCCTGCGAGCCGGTGATCACGAGCGTGGGTGCGCGCACCTCGTGGAGCCGTTCCCGCAACTCGTCCGACATGGCGAGGATCGCGTCGACCTGCGCGGCGAACTTGCGAGGGTCGCTCTTCAGGATCAGCCGCGCGAGCAGGTTGATCCAGAGCCCGAAACGTCGCTGGATGCGGGGACCGACGAGCCAACGCATGCCCTCGCCGGCCATGGCCGACATGCCGCTGGTCGAGACCGCCTCGCCCCACTCCGCCAGGAGCTCACGGCGCCACGGGTGGTGCCGGCACGCGGTGCAGGCGAGCACGAGTGAGCTCGTCCGCTCCGGGTACAGCACCCCGATGATCTGCGCGATCACGCCCCCCATCGAGGCCCCCATGACGTGGGCCCGCTCCACCCCTTCGGCGTTGAGCACCGTGACGGCGTCGTCGGCCATCTGGAACATCGAGTACGGCGGTTCGGCGGCGCTCGAGCCACCGACGCCGCGATTGTCCACGGCGTAGCAGCGGAAGCGTCGACCGAGCGCGATGCGCTGGAGTGCCCAGCCGCGCGAGTCCGCGCCGAGTCCCTGGATGAGCAGCAGAGGGGGCCTGTCCTGCCGGCCCCACACGTCGTAGGCGATCTCGGTCCCGTCGGCCGCGCTGACCTTCGCCAACCGTCGTCCCCCGATCGCTCGACCGTGTCCTCGTCGCGGCTGGACGAAGCGTCCGAATGCCGCGACGAAAAGCATACCCTCGCGAGCACCGGCCGCCGTCGGGACCGGGAGAGCGCCAGCTTCTGCTCGCGAGCGCTAGCGCTGGTCGAGGAGGTTCTGGATTGCGGTGCGAGCGAGCTCGGCCAGCTCGGCGGCGCCGAGCGGATCACCGGGCTGGAGGCTCTCGTCGAGCTCCAGATGGGAGCCGACGATCACCCGCCACGAGCGCATCGGGAGCCCGAGGGGGCCCTCGGGTACGACCGCGACGGGGATGACCCTGAACCCGAGCACCGCGGTGAGGACCTCGGTTGGTGGCAAGGCGCCGGCGCGCGTTCGCAACCACGTCGGTCCGAGCGGCAACGCGGCCAGACGGCCCGCACGCAGGACGGCCCGCACGTCGCCGGGAAGGCCCTTGATCATCCCCAGCTTGCCGAGCACGGGGGAGACCACCGGGAGCTCTGGCATACCGATCACCCGGAGCCGACGTCCGCACTCGCGCCGGATCCCAACCGTGAGCACGGCCGGCTCGGTAATCCCGAACCCGCGGTTGGCGACCAGGACTGCCGGTCCCGACGAGGGCACGCGCTCGGCGTGCTCCACCTCGACCGAGATCGCGAGCTCCACCGTCGGGATGAGGTTGTCCTGGAACAGCGGGTCACCGCCGAAGGGGTCGACCGGGTACCGACCGGTGAGGCGGCGCCGGATTGCGTCGCGGATGCCGACGCGATGGCCGACGCGGTCGAGATCGAGCCCATGGGTCGACAGCCCGGGAGCCCCGCTCGTCGGGGCGACCTCGAGGTGGGTCATCGTTCCCGCTCCTGGCGCCTGCGGCGCCGGGCCGCTCTTCCTCGGCTCATGCCACAGCCCTCGTGGGACGGAGCGGCGTCACGGTGGCCCACTCGTAGAGCTCGGAACAGATCTGTTGCACCGGCCGCGGGCGCGGCAGGTGGAGCGCCTCCAAGGCGCGGGTGCCGTCGGCGGTTCGGCCACTGCGCAGGAGCTCGATCACGTGCGACGGTACGGGCGCGCCCGCGACCTCCGCGACGCGAGCCGCGACGGCCCAGCCGGCGCCGAACACCGGGACCGGGACCCGGTTACCGAGCCGCACGGCCTGCCACGGGCTGGCCGCGCCCGTGCCGACGACGTTGAGCGGACCGTCGTGCGCGGCCACGAGGGCGGCCACCAGCGCATGCGCCGCGTCCTCCGGGTGGACCATGGAGAACGCGGGGTCGTCGAAGACGGGAACGGGGACCGCGGGGAGCCGCAACAGGCGACCCAAGGGGCTCGGCACGTGCGACCCCACCACCGGCGCCAGCCGGACCAAGCCGACCGGGTAGTCGTGCCGGCGTCCGAGCCTCGCCGCCGAAACCTCCACCGCCAGGCACGAGGCTCCGAAGTGCGTCCCCGGCTCCGGCGGCACGGCTTCGTCCGGCACGTCGGGCAATCCCCGACCGCGACCGTAGACCTCGATCCCACTGCGGACCACCACCCGGTCGAGCACTCCCGTGCGCGCGGCAGCACCCAGCGCCGCGAGCGCGCACGACTCCGTGAGCTCGGCTGCGGTGCGAGGGCTGCTGCGCGCGTGGGGCTCGTAGACACCGAGGTGCGCGACGGCTGTGGGCTCGAACTCGGTGACGAACTCGACCAAGCGCTCCCGATCGCGCGGATCGATCCGCCGGAAGCTCGACCGACGGAGCCGTCGGCGGGGCGGGACGAAGTCGACCCCCGCGATCTCGTCGATCTCGTCGTGGTCCTCGAGGAGCTGCGCCACACGGGTGCCGAGCTCACCGCCCATGCCCGTGACCAGGACTCTCACGTCATCCAACCCTAATCGTGATCGGCCCCCGACTCGCCGTCAGGCGTTCCGGTCGGCGATGATCCGCAGGCCGAAGAGCGTGAGCCAGGGCTCGACGTGCTCGATCGTGCGCGAGACCGGGGCGATGAGGTCGGCGAGCCCGCCTGTGGCGACGACCGCGCACTCACCCAGGTCCTCGAGGAAGCGTTCGACGACGGCGTCCACCTGTCCGGTGAAGCCGTAGACCGCGCCCGACTGGATCGACTCGGTCGTGGACTTCCCGATGACGTGCTTGGGGGGGACCAGCTCAACGCGCCGCAGAAGCGCGGCCTTGCCGAAGAGCGCTTCCATCGAGATCTCGATGCCCGGGAAGATCGCACCGCCGAGATACTCGCCCTTGCTGCTCACCGCCTCGATTGTGGTCGCAGTCCCGAAGTCGACGACGATCGACGGACCACCGTAGAGATCGAACGCGCCCACGGCGTTGGCGATGCGGTCGGCCCCGACCTCCTTGGGGTTGTCGTAGAGGATCGGCATCCCCGTACGCACACCCGGCTCGAGCACCAGCGGGGCGAACCCGAAGTAGCGCTCGGTCATCTCCCGCAGCGCGACGGTCAGCGTGGGGACACCGGACGAGATCGCGACCCCCGTGACCTGGGCGTCGAAGGAGAAGCCGTGGAATCCGAGGAACTGCTGGATCATGAGCGCGAGCTCGTCCGAAGTCCGGTCGGCCATGGTGGTGATCCGCCAGTGGTCGACCAACTCGCGATCGTCGAAGAGTCCGACGACGGTCTGGGTGTTCCCGACGTCGATCGCGAGGAGCATCAGGCACCCGGCTCCAGATCGAGCGCGACGTCGAGCTGTCGCGCCGAGTGCGTGAGCGCGCCGACGGAGATGAAGTCGACGCCGGCCTGGCTGTAATCGCCCATCACCATCATCTCGAGCCCGCCCGAGATCTCCACCAGGGCCTCGCCGTCGAGCAACGCGACCGCCTCGGCCACCTGCTCAGGCGTCATGTTGTCGAGCAGCACGAGATCCACCCCGACCCGCTTCGCTTCCGCCACCTGCTCGAAGGTGTCGCACTCGACCTCGATCGGACGACCCGGCCACCGCAGGCGGGCCCGCTCGACCGCCGGACCCAGGCCGAGCTGGGTGAGGTGGTTGTCCTTGATGAGCACGGCATCCGACAACGACTCACGATGATTCAGCCCGCCACCCGCCCGGACGGCTGCCTTCTGAAGCGCGCGGAGACCGGGCAGGGTCTTGCGCGTGTCACGGACACGGACCTTTCCGTGAGCGGACCTCACGTAGCGACGAGTGAGCGTCGCGACCCCGGAGCAGTGCCCGAGGAAGTTCAACGCCGTCCGCTCTCCCGCGAGGAGCGCGCGCAGCGGTCCGGTGACCGTGCCGAACGCGGTGTTCTCCATGACCTCTTCGCCGTCGCGCCGGAGCCACTCCACGGTGACGCGCCGATCGAGCTGCGCGTACACCTCACCGGCTGCCAGCGTCCCTGCGAGAACCCCGTCGGCACGGGCCACGAACGAACCACGGCCCGGGGCCTCCTCCGCCACGGTCGCGATCGAGGTGATGTCCCCGAGGACGCCCAGGTCCTCGTCGAGCGCGCGCCGCACGACTTCGCGGACAGCGGTGATCGGTGGATCGAGATCACTCACGAGACGCGGCTCCTGGTCGTGGGAAAGGGAACGAATTCGGGGTCCGGCGATCCTGCGAACACGAACCGGCCGAGCATCGCCGCCACGGTCGCCGGATGATCGCGCCGGAAGTGGGCACCACGCGACTCCTCCCGGGCCCGCGCCGCGGTCACCAGCGCCCGAGCCACTGTGAGGAGGTTCCGGAGCTCGTGGCCGCCCGGGTCATTCGTCGCCTCGAGCGTGCTGCGGATATCGGCGAGCACCTCCGACAGTCTGTCCAGCCCGGAGGCGTCCCGCGCGACACCGGCGCCTGCGGTCATCGCCTGCTGGAGTCGAGCGCGTGCCGCCGAGACGTCGGCGCCGTCCGGAGTACTGCACCCGGATCGGTCCTCGAGGTGTTGCTCGCCGGACCAGGGGGGAAGGCCCCTGAGGAGTCCTGTCTCTCGGGGCCCTTCCTGCCCTGCCGCGATTGCGCGAACGGCGCGTGCCGCGAACACGAGTCCGTCGAGCAGCGAGTTCGACGCCAGCCGATTCGCGCCGTGCACGCCGCTGGCGGCTGCCTCGCCCAACGCCCACAGCCCAGGGAGCGTCGTCGCTCCGTCGAGGTCGACGGCCACACCCCCGCAGACGTAGTGAGCTGCAGGCGCGACCGGAAGCCAGTCGCGCGTCGGATCGAGTCCGATCCGACGCGTCGAAGCCACGAGCGTGGGGAAGCGACCCTCGAGGTCGTCGACGTCGGTGGCGTCGAGCCAGACGTGATCGATGCCCGTTGCGTGGATGCGCTCGGCCATCGCGCGCGCGACCACATCGCGTGGAGCGAGATCACCGAGCGGGTGCACGCCCGCCATCAGCGGCCGGCCGTCGTCGTCTCGAAGCACCGCTCCCTCTCCGCGCAGCGCCTCGGAGAGGAGCGGCCGCGGCATCGCCGGGTGGTGCAGCGCGGTCGGATGGAACTGGACGAACTCGATGTCACAGACCGCCACCCCCGCCCGCAACGCCATCGCGTAGCCGTCGCCGGTGGCCTCGGCCGGGTTGGTCGTCACCCCGTAGAGCTGTCCGGCGCCCCCTGTGGCAACGATGGTGTGGCGTGCACCGAGCTCCTCCTCGTGCCCCGCTTCGTCGAGCGCGACGACGCCCGCGCACCGGCCGTCCTCGATGATCAGCTCGGTCGCGAACCACCGTTCTCGGAGGTCGACGTCGGATTCACGTGCGGCCCGGACCAGCGCCCGGTCGACCTCGGCACCGGTCGCGTCACCACCCGCGTGGAGCACGCGGCGGACGGAGTGGCCCCCCTCGCGGCCTCGGTGCAGTGCTCGGTCCCCCTCGGCCTGGTCGAAGCGCGCCCCGATGGTCATCAGCTCCCGGACGGCTGCCGGCCCTTCGACCGCCAGCACGCGAGCCGCGTCGGGATCGCAGAGCCCGGCGCCGGCCGCGATCGTGTCGGAGGCGTGGAGCTCGGGCGAGTCCGCGTCGGTCATCGCCGCACCGATCCCGCCCTGTGCGTAGCGAGTCGTCGACTCGCCGAGCACCGCCTTGGTCAGGAGCGTGACCGACAACTCGGCGCGCGCCGCTCGGACCGCGGCCGACAATCCCGCGACGCCGCTACCGAGGATCAGGAGGTCGGTGTCGATCAACCGGTGAGGTCGTGGAGCTCGCGATCGAGGGACTGGAACGACTCGTCGGTCGGCCGGTTCCGCGAGTCGACGTGGACGACGCGAGGTGCGTAGTGCTCGAGCTCCTGTTCGTCGTAGGTCGCGTAGCTGATGACGATGATCCGATCGCCAGTGTGGACGAGACGCGCGGCGGCGCCGTTGAGTACGACGTCGCCCGGCCCGCCCGCGATCACGTACGTCTCGAACCGGGAACCGTTGTCGATGTCCAGCACGTGGACCTGCTCGTGCTCGCGGATGTCCGCCAGCCGCATGAGCTGCGGCGCGAGCGTGATGGACCCGACGTAGGTCAGGTCGGCGCCGGTGACCGTCGCCCGGTGGATCTTGGACTTCATCATCGTGCGCTGCACGGGAGCTCCTCGTTCTGGCGAATCACGGTCACGCCGGCGTGGCGAGCACGCCTGCATCGATGGACACCTCGGTGCCCTCGACGGTAACGATCATGTTGTCGATGAGGCGGGCGCCGCCGACCTCGGCGGCCACGGCGAGCAGGATCTCGCCTTCGAGCCGTCCGATCGGCTCGAGCGTCGCGGCATCCACGACGGCCGAGTAGTCGAGACGTGCCCGCGGCTCGGCGGCGATCGTGGCGCCCAGCGCGGCCCGGATCTCGCCCGCGTGGCGTTCACCGGCCGCGATGGACGAGGCCGCCGTCCCGAGCGCGCGGTAGAGCACGGTGGCGGCCTCGCGCTCGTTCGGGTCGAGGTAGGCGTTGCGGCTAGACAGCGCGAGGCCGTCGGGCTCGCGGACGAGCGGGCATCCCACGACGTCGGCGGGCAACGAGAGATCGGCGACCACGCGGCGGACCACGGCGAGCTGCTGGAAGTCCTTGCGCCCGAAGTAGGCGCGGCAGGGTCCGACGATCGCGAGCAGCTTGGTCACCACCGTGGCGACCCCGTCGAAGAACGTCGGCCGAGAGGCACCGCACAAGCCGTCCGTCAACCCGTCGACGTGCACGTTCGTCAGCGGCGGCGACGAGTACATCTCCTCCTCCGACGGCATGAAGAGGACGTCGACGCCTTCCGCCGCCGCTGCTTCCGCGTCACCTCGGCGATCGCGGGGATAGGTATCGAGGTCTTCCGAGGGAGCGAACTGGAGGCGGTTCACGAAGATGCTCGCGACGACGACATCGTCCTCTGTTCGCGCCGCTCGCATCAGTGACCGATGTCCTTCGTGGAGGAAGCCCATCGTCGGGACGAAGCCGATGGACCGTCCCAGGCCGCGGGCCTCGTCGCACTCAGCGCGAAGCGCCCCGATCCGTTCGACGGTGATCACGCCCGCACCTCGTCGGCGTCCTCGGTGAGGGGTTCGGGCAACGGCTCGGTCAGGAGCGCGGCGAGCGCGGGATCGTCCTGACCACGCAGTCGCATCGCCTCACGGGCGAGCGCGCGGTAGGCGGGCCGCTCGCTTTCCGGGATCTCGGCGAGGTGGGCAGCGACCGTCCCGTGGTCGCCGCGCGCCACCGGTCCCGTCAACGCCGACGCGGGCCCGAGCGAGGCCACGTTGTCGATCGCCGTCCGCGCGAGCGGTAGGAACGCGTCGAGGGGCATCCCGGCGTCGGACGCGACTCGTTCCAGGTGACCGAGCAAGGCGACGACGTGATTGGCGGCGACGGCCGCAGCCGCGTGGTACCGCACACGCTGCTCGGCATCGACGTGCAGGACCCTCATGCCGAGCGCGACGGCCACGGCCTCGACCTCGTCGTCGCCGTCGACCGCGCACCAGCTCCCCGGGAATCGGGCTCGTCCGACCTCCGGCGACGGGATCGACACCAGCGGGTGCAACGCAGCCGCGCGGACGTCGGGTCGTCCGCGTCGGGCCGGCCCCAGCACGTCGGCACCGTGGGCTCCCGAAAGATGGATCACGAGCGCACCGGGTCGCAACGAGGGTCCGATGCGCTGCGCGACCTCGGGAATCGCTGCGTCCGGGGTGGCCACGATCACCACCTCGGCTGCGCGGGCGGCGGACTCGAGCGTCGCCGGCCGCGACGAGAGCGCCGCCGCGGCTCGCCGTACCGAAGGAGTGCCGCGATCGCGTCCCGCGACCGCCACGATCCGGCCGCCCGCGTCGGCCAGCGCTCCGGCTACCGCGCTTCCCGCCCGCCCCGGCCCGATGAGGGCGAGGGGACGTGCGAGGGTCCCGGCGGGTGGGCCGGAGGCCGCGTCAGGGCTCACGTCCAAGAAACCTCCCGTTCCAGCCCGCTTCGGGTGCCGGACGGGTTCAGGTGACCACCAATTCTAGGCCTGTGGGTCGCACGCCACGCCAGCCGGCACACGGCTCGTCGACCAGCTCGGGTGCGACGTCGTGCAGCGGGGCCAGGACGAACGCCCGCTCCCACATGCGCGGATGGGGGACGACGAGATCGGGCTCGTCGACGGTGTCGGCTCCGACGAGCAACACGTCCACGTCGAGCGTGCGCGGTCCGAAACGCTCGGCACGTCGTCGATCCGCTTCGCGTTCCAGCCGTCGCGCGAGCTCCAGCAGATCCCGGGCCGAGAGTTGCGTCTCCACCGCGACCACGGCGTTCAGGTAGTCGGGCTGCGGTGGGCCGCCGACGGGATCCGTCTCGTACACGGCTGACACAGCGACGCGCTCGATTCCGGGCGCGGCCGAGATCGCGTCCACCGCCCGCTGCAGATGCCGGAGTCGGTCCCCGACGTTGGACCCCAGACCCAGGTAACCCACGCGGCTCACCGGACGATCCGCACCGCCACGTGGTCGGCGATCGCCCGGACGGGCGGGTGCAGCTTGCGCACCGTGACCTCGACGGCGTCCACCCGAGCGTCGGTACGACACACCTCCGCGATTCGGGTCGCGAGGCGCTCGAGGAGGAGGTAGCGCTCGTGCTCGACGACCCGGCTCACGGCCTCGGAGACCGCGGAGTAGTCGACCGTGTCCTCGAGCGAGTCGGTCTCGCCCGCCTGTCGGACGTCGACCTCGAGCTCGATGTCGATCTCGAAAGGCTGTGGTCGGGTCTGTTCCTCGGGTAGGGCCCCGTGCACCCCGAGGGCCTGGATACCCGCGATGACGATTCGATCCACGGGGCCAGGGTAGGGGACGACGATCAGAGCGAGCGCCCGCCAGCGCCTGCCCTGAGACCCTCTTCGATCGTCACCGCGACGATCTCGCGGCCCTCCGACTGGAGCTCACGGCCCGCGAGGCGCTCGACGATGAGGATTGCGTGCGGCCCCTGGTCCACGGCTCCCGAATAAAGCAGGTAGCCCGCGATCACGCCCAGCATCCGATCTCCGACATCCTCGTGGTGAACGAGGATGCAGGCTCCGGGCTCCTCGAGCAGCGTGGCGAGCACCGCGTACACCCCGGCCAGCCGCTCGCTCGCCTCGTCGGGGCGACCGAGCGGAACCTGCACGGCCGGGATCCCCGCCTCCTCGTAGGCCGCGAGATTGTGCGGCGAGTCGAGGAGCGAGACGATCCGGGTGAAGCCGTGACGCTCGAGCCAGATCAGCTCCTCTTCACGCCGCACCTTGCGATGGTTGCGCGCGTAACCGCCCGGCCGTTCGGACACCGCGAGGCGATCCTTGATGATCCAGATGAAGTTCCGGGGCTCGAGTCCCTGCGCCCAGCGGCCCCTCATGCCGCGCGGATCCCCTCGGGCGACGCCCGACGCATGACGTCGAGCAGCGCGCCCGCACGGCTGGCGGCGCGCGCGTCGTGGACCCGCACCATCGTCGCACCGCGATCGAACGCCCAGACGACGGTCGCAAGCGACGAGTCGTCGCGTTCTCCTACGGGGAGGTCGACCGCCGCGCCGATGAAGCTCTTGCGGGACGCGCCCACGAGTACCGGCCGGCCGACTCGTTCGACGAGCTCGGGCAGTCGCACGAGCAGCTCGAGGTTGTGGTCCGCCGTCTTGCCGAAGCCGATGCCGGGATCGACGATGATGCGATCAGGGTCGATGCCCGCGTCTTGGGCACGTCCCGCCCGTTCGACCAGGAAGTCGGCGACCTCGACCACGACGTCGTCGTACCGAGGGTTCTGCTGCATCGTGCGGGGCTCCCCGCGCATGTGCATCGCCACGTAGCCGGCACCGTGCGCGGCCGTCACGCCCAGGATCGCCGCGTCGAATCGACCCGCGGACACGTCGTTGACCAGGACCGCGCCGGCGGCCAGCGCGGCCTGCGCGACCTCGGCCTTCATCGTGTCGACGCTCACGACGACGCCGGACTCGGCCAGGCGCTGTACGACGGGCACGACCCGGCGCAACTCTTCGGCGACGCCCACGGGAGAGGCGCCGGGCCGTGTCGACTCGCCGCCGACGTCGACGACGTCGGCTCCGGCTTCGGTGAGCGCGAGACCGTGGGCAACGGCGTCGCCGAGATCCTCGAACCGACCGCCGTCGGAGAACGAGTCGGGCGTGACGTTGAGGATTCCCATCACCCCGTGCGTCGGCACCTCGCTCACGGTTCGGAGCGTAGCGGTGCGGATCGTGCGGGGATCAGTGTCCGGGACCTCTGATGAGGCTCATGGCCTCGGCTCGGGTGGCCGTGTTGCTCTTGAAGAGCCCCCGGACCGCCGAGGTGACGGTGAGGGCTCCGGGCTTCCGCACGCCCCGCATCGACATGCAGAGGTGCTCGGCCTCGATGAGCACGAAGACCCCCGACGGCTCGAGCGCCGACTGCAGCGCGTCGGCGATCTGGGTCGTCAGCCGCTCCTGGACCTGGGGTCGGCGGGCGAAGCCGTCGACGAGTCGGGCGAGCTTCGAGAGCCCGGTGATCCGGCCGTCGTCGCCAGGGATGTACGCCACGTGGGCTCGTCCGATGAACGGCACCAGATGGTGCTCGCAGAGCGAAGCGATCGGGATGTCGCGCACCATGATCATCTCGTCGTGGTCAGCCTCGAAGGTGACCGAGAGGTGACGCGCCGGGTCGTCGTGCAGGCCACCGAAGATCTCGGCGTACATCTCCGCGATCCGCTCCGGAGTGCGCCGGAGCCCATCCCGATCGGGATCCTCGCCGATGGCTGCCAGCAGCTCCCGCACGGCCGCCTCGATCCGTTGCTTGTCGACGCCTTCGACGCCGTCAACCGCCCGTAGCTCGGGTGACGTCCCGGCTTCGCTCATCGATCTCTCCGAGGGTGTTCGCGTTCGGTGGCCGCGGCAGCCGAGGCGGCTCGCGAGCCGGCCGAGCCGGGCGCGGTCCAGGGTTCGGCTCGGTCCAGGATCTCCAACACGGCATCCGCCTCGAGTGTTTCCTGCTCCATCAGTGCGCCGGCCAGCCGGTCGAGCGTCTGGCGGTTGCGCTGCAGGATCGAGCGAGCGAGGTCGTGCGCCGTGTCGAGCAACCGGCGGATCTCGGCGTCGATACGGGCCGCGACCGCGTCGGAGTAGTCGGGATCGGAGCCGAGATCGCGGCCGAGGAAGACCTCGCCCCGGGCGCTCCCGAGCCGCATGGGCCCGAGGTCGTCGCTCATCCCGTACTCGGTGACCATCTGTCGGGCCACTCGCGTCGCCTGCTCGATGTCGTTCTGGGCTCCGGTCGTGGGGTCGGCGAAGATCAGCTCCTCGGCCGTGCGCCCTCCCATCAACATGGCGAGCTCGTCCTCGAGCTCGCGCCTCGTCACGAGGAACCGGTCCTCGGTCGGAAGGGTGAGCGTGTATCCAAGCGCGCGACCTCGCGGGATGATCGAGACCTTGTGCACGGGATCCGTGTTGGGGAGCGCGTGGCTGACGAGCGCGTGCCCGCCCTCGTGGTAGGCGATCACGCGCTTCTCGTGCTCGGAGAGGAGCCGGCTGCGTCGTTCGGGACCGGCCATCACCCGGTCGATCGCCTCCTCGAGCTGCGGGAGGCCGACCGCGTCGAGCCCGTGGCGGGCAGCCAGCAGCGCGGCCTCGTTGACGAGGTTGGCCAGGTCGGCGCCGGTGAAGCCCGGCGTGCGGCGGGCGATGACGTCGAGGGCTACGCCTTCCGCCAGTGGCTTCTCACGCGCGTGGACCTGGAGAATCGCCTTGCGCCCCGCCAGGTCCGGCCGGTCGACGACGACCTGGCGGTCGAAGCGCCCCGGCCGCAGCAGCGCCGGG
>CAYRHS010000082.1:0-14554 GCA_964424125.1 uncultured Burkholderiales bacterium | reverse complement strand
CGTGGTCCATCCCCAGCGCCTTCAACCCGCAGTCCGCGACGGCCCAGCCGTCGGGATGCACCGAGAGGACGGTGGCCAGCACCGACAGCGAGCGGCGGAACGGGAGCCCGAGGCGCGCGTACGCGGTGTCCATCAACGCGTACGAGCCGGCCTGGATCTCGGTGGCCCACGTGTTGATGTCATAGGTGCCGGTCCCGCCGGCCGAGACCAGCTTGCCGCCGACCTGCTCGTGCGCGTCGAGGAGCATGGCCATGCTCCTCGCGGTCTGGCGTTCTCGCTCCCTTCGGTCCTCGAGCCCGACGACGTGGCCCTCGTAGCCCATCACGCCTCGAACCGAGAGACGCCGGGCCCGGGCGAGGTCGGCGAGGCGCCCTGCCTCCTCGGGTGGGCAGCCGCAGCGGGGGAGGCCGACGAAGACGTCGATCACCACCTCGGCGATGCCGGCGGCCGCGGCCGCTTCGATCGTGGCCTCCGAGTCCACGGCAACCGTCACGCGGGCGTCGAGGCCGGCGAGCTTCGCGAGGCGATCGGGCTCGACGAGCTCGTTCGCGAGGAGGAGGTCCTCGCTCAGCCCCGCAGCCGCCAGTCCTTCGATCTCGCGCGCGGTTGCCGCCGTGAACGAGCGGTGGCCGGCCTCGGCCTGGCGGCGCGCCAGCGCGGTGCACTTGTGCGCCTTGACGTGCGGCCGGCATCGAGTTCCGGGCAGTGCGCGCGCCATCGTGGTCAGGTTGTGGTCGAGCCCTTCGGCGTCGACCAGCAGCGCGGGAGTCGGCAGCGTTTCCAGGGTCGTTTCCAGGGTCACGAGGGCGCGAGCATGGCACGCGTGAGTCCCGTCGCCCCAGAGGACCGGCCGCCGGTCACGACCGACCACCACACCGAGGATCTCCCGGCGCTTCCCCAGCGCGATTCGTTGATTCCGGCCGAGCGGTGGGTCGAGGCACCGGCGGAGCTCCGCGCGCTCGGGGCAGATCTCGGCATCGACCTCGTCGCCTACAAGCGCCGCATCGGCGACTTCCTGCTCTGGCGGGCGGGCCCGGCGAGCAAGGCCGACGCCCGGTACATGGCGCTCCGGGCCGACGATCTCGACGACCGCTTCACCTTCCGCCTCCACCCCGACGGGTCGGGTGAAGGGCTCGGGCCCGACGGGCGGACCCATACCCGGTTCCGGACCTGGAAGGAGTCGCTCCGGGACGCCTCGGGGGCGCCGGGACGGTGATCCTCGACGTCTTGGCGCCAGCCGAGCGGAATTATCGTGTGCTCGTGACGCCACGACGCCCGAGTGGGGAGCACTGCTGATGGAGCTGCGAGTGCGCGTCGATTCCGACCTCTGCACGGGGCACGGGCGCTGCTACGCGCTGGCTCCCGACGTGTTCGAGTCCGATGAGTACGGCTACTGCCGCATCCCGGAGGAGGTCGTGACCGGGGCACTCGTCGACCAGGCGCGGATCGGTGCCAAGAACTGCCCCGAGGACGCGATCACCGTCGAAGAGCTGTAGCGAGCGTCGCTCGACGCGGCTTGCCGCTCGCCGTCCGGGGGATCGCCGCTACGAGGCGGAGCTCCCGGGGGAGCTTGGCTTCTGCCAGACGATCCCGGGCGAAGGCGCGCAGATCCTCGAGGCTCGGTGGGTGATCCGGTTCGGCCGGGACGACGTGGGCCACGACGCGTTCGCCCCATTCGTCGTCCGGGGCCCCGGTGACGCAGACGTCGGCGATGTCGGAGCGCTCGGAGAGGACCGTCTCGACCTCGAACGGGCTGACGTTGACGCCGCCCGTGACGACCAGGTCCTTGATCCGGTCGACGACCCGGAGGCGACCGCGCGCGTCGAGCTCGCCCAGGTCGCCCGTCTTGAGCCAGCGATCGTTCGTGAACGCTGCGGCGGTGCCGTCGACGTCGAGCCGGTACCCGCGCATGACGACCGGGCCCCGCAGCTGGATCTCGCCGCTCGCCCCCAGACGCAGCTCGAGGTCCCGTTCCGCCCAGCCCTCGTGGACGCACCCGCCCCACGTCTCCGAGAGTCCGTAGGTGGCGACGACGTTGGCACCGGCGGCTTCGGCCCGGGCGCGCAGCGTCGGCGCGAGTGCGGCCCCGCCCACGAGCAACGTCCGGTAGCGATCGACGTGCGCCCCCCGTTCCAGCCACCGGTGCAGCATCGTCGGGACGAGGGAAACGACGGTCGCGCCGTGCGCTTCGGGTGCACTCGCGACCGCGGCGACGTCGAAGCCGTCCTGGACGACGAGGCCCACGCCGGCGACGCGGCAGCGAGCCAGGATGGCGAGGCCCGCGACATGTTGCCGCGGCTGGCAGACCAGCCACGTGTCGGCCGCGTCGACGCCCAACGCGGTGGCCACCGCGTGGCCCATCGACTGCATCCCGGCGCGAGAGAGCTCCACGCCGCGCGGTGTTCCCGTCGTCCCCGAGGTCCCGACGACCGCGGCCACGTCTTCGTCGACCGGGACGCCGCCGGGGAGCAACCGCCGCCCGTCAACGTCGACGAGGTGGGTGGGGCGGAGGTCCTCGAGCCGCGCCCGGATCTCGGCAGCCGGTGCGCGGGGGTCGAGCCCGAGGACCGCCTCGCCCCGGTCCCATGCCCGGTCGATCTCGGCCGCCGCTTCCCTCCGGGGCAGGAGCACCGCGAGCAGGGGGCGATCGGCCATACGTGCAGGCTACGAGGCCGGGAGTGCATCGCGGGAGTGATCGCTCCTACAGTCGGGGCGCCATGAGCGCCATCGAGAACCCCATCCAGCCCGGTGCCGACTGGTCGCCGGTCGCGCCCCGCGACCGTGACCGCTACGTCGACATCCGCCACGAAGCGGCCGAGGGGATCGCCAAGATCACGATCGCCCGTCCCGAGGTCCGCAACGCCTTCCGGCCGACAACGCTCTTCGAGCTGCGCGACGCGTTCGAAGTCGCCCGCGACGATCCCGACACGGGCGTGATCATCCTCACCGGAGAGGGTCCCGAAGCCTTCTGTTCGGGCGGAGATCAGCGGATCCGGGGTGACGACGGCTACGTCGACGAGTCGGGGATCGGCCGACTGAACGTCCTGGACCTCCAGGTGCAGATCCGGCGCACCCCCAAGCCGGTGATCGCGATGGTCGCCGGCTACGCGATCGGCGGGGGTCACGTGCTGCACGTCGTGTGCGATCTCACCGTGGCGGCAGACAACGCTCGCTTCGGCCAGACCGGCCCCCGCGTGGGCTCCTTCGACGGTGGCTACGGATCGGGTCTGTTGGCGCGTTCGGTGGGTCAGAAGAAGGCGCGCGAGATCTGGTTCCTCTGCGACCAGTACGACGCCACCGAGGCGTTCGAGATGGGCCTCGTGAACACCGTCGTGCCACTCGAGGAGCTCGAGGTCGAGACGGTGGCGTGGTGCCGGCGCATGCTGCAGCATTCCCCGCTCGCGTTGCGGATGATCAAGGCGTCGATGAACGCGGCCGACGACGGCGTCGCGGGCCTCCAGCAGCTCGCTGGTGACGCCACGCTCCTCTACTACATGACCGAGGAGGCGCAGGAGGGCCGCGACGCCTACGTCCAGAAGCGCAGGCCCGAGTTCGACCGGTTCCCGAAGCGCCCGTGAGCGCGCCGACCCCGGCCCTGACCGGCTGGCGGCTCTGGCTTGCCGGCGCGCGGCCGCGCACGCTCGGCGCCGCGATCGCACCCGTGGCGGTGGGAACCGGGGCCGCGGTGACCGTCGGCGATCCCGTGTGGTGGCGGGTCGCGTTCGCGCTCCTGGTCGCGCTCGCGCTCCAGGTGGGCGTCAACTTCGCCAACGACTACTCGGACGGCGTGCGAGGGACCGACCACGCACGGGTGGGGCCGCTGCGGTTGACCGCCTCGGGTCTGGCGTCGCCCACCGCGGTCAAGCGCGCGGCGCTCGTGGCCTTCGGCGTGGCCGCGGTCGCCGGGCTCGTGCTCGCGCTCGCCGTGAATCCGTGGCTGATCGCCATCGGTGCGGCCGCGATCGCGGCCGCCTGGCTCTACACGGGCGGTCCGAGGCCGTACGGCTACTCGGGGCTGGGGGAGCTCTCGGTGCTGGTGTTCTTCGGGTACGTCGCGACCGTCGGCACGACGTATGTCGCGGCCGGACAGCTCCCGGCCTCGGCCTGGTGGGGTGCCACCGGCGTCGGGCTGCTCGCAGCTGCGCTGTTGCTGGCCAACAACGTGCGCGACGTCGCCAGCGACGCCGCGGCCGGCAAGCGCACCCTCGCTGTCCGGCTCGGCGATCGACGCGCGCGGCGCCTGTACGCGTTCGCCGCCTTCGGCGGTGTCGCCATGGCCGTCCCGTTGGCCTGGACCACGCCGTGGTCGTTGCTGGGGCTTGCCGCCCTCGCGGTCGCGGCCCCCCTCGTGCGGGTCGTGCTCACGGCGTCCGACCCGGGCGCGTTGATCCCCGCGCTCGCGGGAACCGGCCGCCTGGAGATGGTCTGGGCCGCTCTCGTCACCCTCGGCCTGGTGGTCGGGCGATGACCGCACCGGTCGCTCCGCTCGCGGCCGGTGGTGGTGGCTGCGGTCAGCGCTCCTCGACGGCGGTGGCGAAGTCGCGGATCAGCTCCGCCACCACCCCGGGACGCTCGAGGTGGACGGCGTGACCGGCGCCGTCGACGATCGCCGGGATGACGTGAGACCCGGTGACGTCCGACATCTCGCCCGCGAGGACCGCGTACTTCTCGTCGAGCGCGCCCGCGATCAGGAGTGTCGGCGGCTCGAGACCGGGGAGCCGGTCCCAGAGCGGCACCTGGGTGCCCGTGCCCAGGAGCCGCAGCGACGTGGCGAGCCCGGCCGTCGTGTTGCGGCGGCGGTCGGCCGACCCGGCGGCGTCGTCGGGCAGTGTGGCGAACAGCGGTTGCGCCAGCCACGCGTCGAGGAACGCGTCGACTCCCGCCCGTTCGATCGAGACCGCGAGCTCGTCGTCGGCGTCGCGGCGCAGCGACCGTTCAACCGGGTCGTCGATCCCCGGCGACGCGCCGATGAGGACCGCGGCCCGCACGAGATCGGGCCGGTCGAGCGCCAGTCGAAGCACGAGGCGGCCGCCCATCGAGTAGCCGACGTAGACGGCGTGACCGGCCTCGGCGCCGATCGAGGCGGCTGCGGTGGGGAAGTCCAGGCGTTCGTCGGACCGGTCGCCGTGGCCGGGCAGCTCCAGTCGCAGCACGTCGAACTCGTCGGCGAGCAACGCCGCCACCGGCTTCCACGACGCAGCCGTCTGCGTGAACCCGTGGACGAGCGCGATCCGCACGCCCCCCATCTTGTCGGCTGATGGAACGGGACGCGAACACGGCATTCGGAAGGGCGCTGGTCGACGAGTGGGCACGGGCGGGCGTGCGCCACGCCGCCCTCGCACCGGGGTCGCGCTCGACGCCGCTCGCACTCGCGCTGGCCGCCGACGACCGGATCGAGCTCGAGGTGTTCCTCGACGAGCGCTCGGCCTCGTTCTTCGCCCTCGGGGCCGGAAAGGCGAGCGGCCGTCCCGCGGTCGTGCTCTCGACCTCGGGGACGGCGGCGGTGAACCTCCACCCCGCGGTGGTCGAAGGGCACCACGCGCAGGTGCCGATGCTCGTCTGCACCGCGGACCGTCCGCCGGAGCTGCGTGACACCGGAGCCGGCCAGACGATCGACCAAACGCGTCTCTTCGGCACCGCCGTTCGCTGGTTCGCCGACCCGGGACCGCCCGAGGACCGCGAGGGCGCGGGAACGCACTGGCGCTCGGTTGCCGCCCGTGCGATCGGGGCCGCCACCGGACCGCAACCCGGCCCCGTCCATCTGAACCTGCCGTTCCGTGAGCCGCTCGTGCCGGCCGGGGCCCCGCTCGTCGACGCCCCGGGCCGCCCCGACGGTCGGCCGTGGACGGTCGAGCAGCACCGCTCCCCCGGAAGCACCGACGGTGACGTCGAGGCGGCCGTCGAGTTCGTGAGCCGCGCCGGGGTCGCGCGCCAAGGCGTGATCGTCGCGGGCGCGGGCACGACCGCTTCGCCGTCGGTCGTCGAGCAGCTCGCGAGCACACTCGACTGGCCCGTGCTCGCCGATCCGCTCTCGGGCCTGCGCACCGGCGACGACTCGATCGCGTCCTACGACCTCTTGCTGCGCGACGAGCGCTTCGTCGGTTCCCACCGTCCCGAAGTCGTGCTCCAGCTCGGCGCGGCACCGACGGGGCGGGCCGTCCTCACCTGGCTCGAGGCCGCCGCCCGCCGAGCCGTGGTCGCTAATCAGGGGGTCTGGCCCGATCCCGCCCGTTCGGCCGAGCTCGTCGTGCGCGCCGCCCCTGATCCGCTGCTCCGGCGGGTCGCGGAGCACGGGATCCGGGTGGCAGACGAGTCGTGGCGAGCCGGATGGGTCGACGCCGAGCACAGGGCACGTTCCGCCGTGGACGCGTTGGTCGACACCTGGGACGAGCCCTTCGAGGGTCGGGTCGCACGCGACGTCGTGGCCACCGTCCCTTCGGATGGTTCGCTCGTGGTCGCTTCGAGCATGCCGGTGCGCGACGTCGAGGCGTTCGCCCGGCCACGGTCCGGGCTCCGCTTTCTGGCCAACCGCGGCGCCAACGGCATCGATGGGTTCGTCAGCACGGTGCTCGGCGTGGCGGCCGCCGACCCGGAGGGGGCTCCAACGGTCGCGCTACTCGGCGATCTTTGCCTGCTCCACGACGCCAACGGGCTCGTCGGCGCGAACGACCGGAACCTCGACGCGACGTTCGTCGTGCTCGACAACGACGGCGGCGGAATCTTCTCGTTCCTGGCCCAGGCGAGCGCGCCGGAGGCCTCGCGTCACTTCGAGACGCTCTTCGGCACGCCGCACGGCGTCGACCTCGTCGAGCTCGCTGCGCTTCACGGGCTCGGCGCGTCTCGCGTGACGCGGGCCGACGACGTCGTCCCCGCGCTGCGAGGCGCGCTCGCCGACGGAGGCGTCCGTCTCGTGGTCGTCCCCTCGGACCGCTCACAGAACGTGGACCGGCATCGCGCCGTCGTGGATGCCGTCGCCGCTGCCCTCCACTGATGCGTTCCTCACGCGCCACATACGACGCCTACGAACACGCCGGGCAACGGCTACCGCTGCGTCCCGGCTCCCAGCGCGGAGAGCATCGGGGCGAGCTTCGCTTCCGTCTCGTCCCACTCCCGGTCGGGATCTGAGCCGCGCACGATTCCCGCGCCCGCGTAGCAGCGAGCGCGATCTCCTTCGATCCGACCGCACCGCAACGCCACGGCCCACTCGCCGTCCCCGCGGGCGTCGACCCAGCCCACCGGGCCCGCGTACGGGCCGCGGTCGAAGGGTTCGAGCACACCGATGAGCGCGACGGCGCGGTCCCGTGGGGTCCCGCCGACCGCGGGCGTCGGGTGCAACGCCCGAGCCAGCTCCAGCGCCGACGGCGCTCCGGCATCGAGGTGGGCGCTCACGGTCGTGGCGAGATGCGCGACGGTGTCGAGCCGCACCAGGTCCGGCGTGTTGCGCGCGGTGACGTCGACACCGTGCTCCAACAGCGTCTCCACGACCGCCTCGACGACCACGCGGTGCTCGTCTCGGTCCTTGCCCGAACGGAGCAGCCGGGAGATGGCCCGCTCCGCGTCGGCTTCGTTCCCGTCGGCGGGCACGGACCCGGCCATTGGTCGCGAGGTCACGACGTCTCCTTCCCGCCGCACCAGGAGTTCGGGGGATGCGCCGACGAAGCCGTCGACCGCGAACACGTAGCAGCCGGGTTGCCCGTCGTGGAGCGCGCGCAACACGGAGGCCATCGCGAACGGGTGCGGCGCGTGGACCTGTACCTCGCGCGCGAGCACGACCTTCCCGATCTCACCCCGGCGGATCTGTGCCAGCGCGGCCTGGACCATCGACCGCCAACCCGCGTGGTCGGGGCGGGACGTGAGCTCGACGTGCTCTGGCGGCTGTGGGTCGCTCACGGCGCGCGGTTCCGGGGTGGGCACCTCGGCGTTCTCCACGACGGTCCGCCACGCGCGCCCGTCGGGCGCGCGGGCCACGACCTCTCGGGGGACGACGAGCGATCCCGGCGCGCCCGGCGCGAACGGGAGCGCACCGACTGCGATCGGGCCCGTACCCGGGCCGACGACGTGGTCTTCGACCCGGGCGTCGGCGAGCAGGTTCCGGACGTCTCGCGGGTGGACGGTGGCGGCCACGCCCCGGGCGACGAAGCCGGTGTCGTCACGCAACCAGACGAGGTCGTGCTCTCCCATCAACCCGACGAGCGGGCCCGGATCGGGCAGCGGGTCGGTCCGGGCCTCGAGACGGGTGCCGGTCACCGGGCTCACGGCCGCGTGCCGGTCAGCACCTGGACGCCTCCGAAGCCATACGTGCGGCGGTCGACGTCGACGAAGCCGGCGCGGGCGAACTCGTCCAGCAGGACGCCGGGTTCGGGGAGCTCGGCCGTCGTGGCCGGGAGGTACCGGTAGGCGGGAGCGTCGGACAACCATGCCCCGAGTCGCGGCACGACCCGCCCCAGCCAGAAGGCGTGGCCGGCGCGACGGAAGCGCCCGTCGGGCACCGCGGTCTCGAGGACGGCGATGCGACCCCCGGGGCGCAGGGCGCGCAGACAGGCGGCGAGGAACGGATCGCGGGCAGGGAAGTTGCGGAGCCCGAAGCCGCACACGACGCCGTCGACCGACGTATCCGCGAACGGGAGCCGGAAAGCGTCACCCCGCAGCAGCGGCGCGTCGGTCCGAGCCATGGCGAGCATCCCCGCCGACCGATCGAGGCCGAACGCCACGTACCCGGACCGGTCCAGGGCACGACAGAGGTCGCCGGTGCCGCAGGCGACGTCGACGACGACCGCACCGGCGCGGAGTCGGAGCGCGGCCACGGTCCGTTCCCGCCACGACTCGTCCCGCCCGAGCGTCATCATCCGATTGACGAGGTCGTAGCGACCGGCGATCCGGTCGAACATGGCTTCGACTGTTGCTGCCCGACGCTCCGTGGTCCGGGTCGCCTCATCGGGGGCCGTCACCGGGTTCACGTGGGCTCGAGCCGGTCGACCTCGTCTTCGGCGAACGCGAGCTCGGCGGGTTCGCCGACCGCGGCCAGGTGCTCCTGTGCGACCTGCAGTAGCACGCGCCGGAAGTGGTGCTCGACGAGGGCGCTCACGGCCGGGAGGAGGACGCGGAACGACTCGGCCAGACGCTCGGCCTTCGCCCGATCGTCCAGATCGGATCCGCGCAGCGGTTGGCGGACGTAGTCGTCGAAGAGCTCGACCGCACGCTCCGCCACGTCGTGCACCGCATCGTGGTGTCGACGAGCGAGATCGAGGAGCTCGGGGAGGGGGAGTCCGGTCTGGAGGAGCCGCAGCCCCGCGCGCACCACTTCGACGTCGCCCGGCGTGAACGTCGGTTCCCCCTCCGAGAGCCGCGGAACGAGCAGTCCCTCCCGAACGACGGCATCCACGAGCGTCGCGGGCACGCCCGCTCGCTCGGCGAGCATCTCGGTGGTGAGGGGCTCGCCGTCGTCGGCGGCCTCCTCCGCGGCCGCGACCGCCGCGGCCAGGGGGATGTCGGTGGCGTCGAGCTCACCCTCGAGCAGGCGGCCGATGACGGCCAGGGGAAAGCCCTGACCCTGGAGCTCGCGAATCCGGGCGAGCCGCTCGGCGTGCTCGGTTCCGTACCAGGCGATGCGACCCTCGCGAGCCGGGGGCGGCAGGAGGCGGCGCTTCTGGTAGAAGCGGATCGTGTCGACCGAGACCCCGGCTCGGCGGGCGAGCTCCTCGACCCGGAGTCGGCTCGAGAGCGGGTCCGCGGCCGCCAGACGGTCGCCGCGTGCGGTCGATTCCACGGGCGCGGATTCTAGGAGCGATCACTCCCGACGTCCCGATCGCCGCTGCCCTCGCCTCAGGTTCTCCGCTCTCGGCGCCTGCGGCGCCGGGCCGCTGTGGCCCCGGCTCGGGTGGCGCAGGGTACCTGCGCCACAGTTCCTCGCCTCAGGTGCTGGTCCAGTTGGGGGCGCGCTTCTCCGCGAAGGCGCGGGGACCCTCGAGCGCGTCGGGGTGCGCGAAGACCTCTCGGGAGAGCTCCCACTGGCGTTCCCAGGCGTCGGGCTCGGGGCGCTCGAGCGCCTCCTCGAGGATCCGCTTCGACATCCTCACCGCGAGCGGGGCGTGCTCGCCGATCCGCTCGGCCATCGCTACGGCCTCGTCGACGACCGCGGCGGCGGGGACGACCCGGTTCACGACGCCGAGCTGGAAGGCGCGCGCCGCGTCGATCGGGTCGCCCGTCATCGCCAGCTCCTTGGCCACCGGGATCGGGATCCGCTTCGGGAGCCGCACGAGGGCGCCGGCGACCGCCATGAGCCCCCGTCGCACCTCGGGGATCCCGAATCGTGCCTGCTCGGCGGCGACGACGAGGTCGCAGGCGAGCACGATCTCGAACCCGCCCGCGAAGGCGTCGCCGTTCGCTGCCGCGATCGTGGGTTTCGCGAGGC
This sequence comes from uncultured Burkholderiales bacterium, assembly GCA_964424125.1. Classification (GTDB taxonomy): domain Bacteria; phylum Actinomycetota; class Acidimicrobiia; order IMCC26256; family JAOSJL01; genus CAYRHS01. The sequence continues at coordinate 4,143 of CAYRHS010000082.1, read as the reverse complement.
TCCGCTGGGTGATGCCTGCGAACCCGTAGTCGGGATGCGCGAGCTCCCGGATCTTCCCCTTCGCCGCCAGCTTCAGATCCGCGCCCGCGCAGAACGTCGGGCCGGATCCCGTCACGACAATCGCCCGCACGGATGCGTCGGGATCCAACTCGTCGAAGGCCGCCGTCATCTCCGCGGTGACCTGGGGGCTGACCGCGTTGCGGACCTCGGGCCGGTCGATGGTGACGACCGCGGTGGTGCCCCGCCGTTCCACTCGTACCACGTCGCTCACCGGCATCTCCCCGTCGAAGGTCGCGGCGACGGTACCGGCGTGCTCGGGCCACGGTCCACGCGGCGGTCGGTCCCCTCCGCCACCTCGGCCGCTGCGGGGCGGTCGAGTGCGTGCGCGAGCTCGGGCCGGAGCCGCTGGAGAACGAAGACTCCGATCGCCAGTGCCACCGCGCCGCCGGCGGTCGTCACCCGCAGGCCCACCTGGTCGCCGATCGCTCCCTGCACGAGCGAACCCAGTGGGAAGAGCGCACCGAGCAGCATCATGATCGCGCTCATCACGCGTCCTCGATAGTGCTGGGGTGAGCGCACCTGCGCGGTCGTGGTGAAGCTCGACAGCGCGCCCAGGTAGACCGCTCCGACGGCCAAAACCGCGACTGCCGCGAGGAGGATGCTCGGCGCGAGCGCGTAGAGCACGAGCGCGGCGGGGAGCAGGGTGAGCGCGCCGAGCATGGTTCGGCGCGCGCCGAGGCGGGCGACGATCGAACCGAACGCGACCCCCGCGACCACCGCGCCGAGGCCCTGTGCCGTCACGAGGGCAGCCGTGCCCGCGGTGCCCGAGTCGAAGACCTTGATCGCCACCGCGGGGATGAGCCCGATGAAGGGCGCGGCGAAGAAGAGCGCCAGCGACGCGTACAGCAGCGCGGCGCGGATCCCGGGTTCGGACCACGCGAAGCGGAAGCCGTCGACGATCGAGGTGACGAGCCCTCCTTCGCTCACCTGTTCTTGAGGCTGGATCGGGAGCACGGCGATGACGGGGATCACCGCGAGGTACGAGAGCGTGTTGATGCCGAACGCCCATTCGTAACCTCCGAGACCGATGGCGATACCGGCGAAGGCGGGTCCGACGACCCGGCCGAGGTTCCACTGCGCAGACGCGAGTGCGATCGCGCCCGGCAGGTCGGCGCTGGGAACGAGGTCCGGGAGGATCGCCTGGAACGCGGGGAAGCCCAACGCGCCCGCGCACCCGGCCGCGAGCACGACGAGGGTCACGACCCCCGGCGCGGCCGCGTTCGCGGCCGCGAGCCCCGTGAGCAGGCCGGCCAGCACCAACTGGACCGACATCACGGTGAGGAGGAGCTGCTTGCGGTGGAAGCGGTCCGCGAGCGCACCGCCGAGCGGGCTCAACACGGCGTTGGGTGCGAACGCGGCCACCGCGACCAGCCCGGTCCAGCTCGCCTGGTCGGTCGCCTCGGTGACGAGGACCCCGACCGCGACGGCTTCCATCCACCGGCCGATGTTGGAGACGAACGCGCCCGACCACAGCAGGGCGAAAGGTCGATGCCGGAACGCACCGAGCGAACGGGGGAGCGCCATCTCGGCGGACGCTAGTGGTGGTGGTCGGGTCGGTTCCGGCGATTCAGCGCAGGATCTACGATGGTGTGTCCGCGGCATGCGCGGGGATTCGTCCGAGCTCGACGGGCTCCGATCGCCGAACACGCGGGACGCGCGGAGGGGTGCTGAGTCCGAGGTGACCACCACGGGGGCGCAAGGCGAGACGAGTACCGGTGGAGCACCCGTCCGGCGGCGTTCCACCGCTTGGGCCTGGGCGCTGCTCGTGGTGCTCGTGACGGTGTCGCTCGTCACGTGGCTCGTGGTCCGCAACAACCTCGAACACGCGGCCTCGAATCGCTTCGACGACGAGGCGGACGGGATCGTCGCCGGGCTCGGCGAGACGCTCCAGCCCTATGCCGACGTGGTCCAACAGCTGGGCGACCTCTCGTCGGATCATCGGATGACGCGAGACGAGTTCCAGCAGTTCTACGACCAGCAGGACGTCGTCGACCGGCTCCCGGCCACGTATGCGTTCGTCGTGACAGAGCACGTGGACGCGGGCGACACGGAACACCTGGACGAGCTGCGGGCGCTCGTCGAGTCCGTGCCGCAGCCCGCCGGCTTCGACGAGCCCGCGACCCTGCAGCCGGACCCGTTGCAGGACGAGCACGAATTCATCATCCACGCGGGTCCCGAGCAGCTGCGCTACAACGCACTCGGGCTCGACGGCAGCTTCCTGCTCTCCGGCGTCGAAGCTTCGACGGACTTCTCCGGCGAGCCGCGGATGCTCGACGCCGTCCCGTTCGCCTACATCGAGGCCATCCCCGGCCGCGACGTCCTCGAGGGCGCCCCGGATCCGTGGCTGGCCATCATCGGGATGCCGTACTCGCGCGACGGCGAGGAGCTGTCGGGCTTCGCGGCCGTGGTCGTCTACCTCCAGGACGCGATCGAGACCGCCGTGACCGCGGGGCGTGGGATCGGCCTCGATGTCGCCGGCGACACGCTGCAAGTCGAGGCCGGGGCCGCACTGTTGCTGCTCGGGCCTCGCGAGGGCGGCGTGGCGCGCCTGGCCGAGGTGCCGGTCGGCGCCGATGCCGGCGCGGTTCCCGGCGGCTTCGTGCGAGCGGAGACCGACGACGTGCTCGGTCAGGAGTGGCGACTTCGACTTCTCGAGCTGCCGACCTTCGGTCGTGAGAGCACGAGCGAGCAATGGATCTGGCTCGCGGCCGGCCTGCTGATCAGCGTGCTGCTGTTCGCGCTCGTCCTCGCGCAGCTCCGCGCGCGCGGGAGAGCGCTGGACATGGTCGACACTGCGACCTCCGAGCTGCGGACCACGGCTGATCAGCTCCGGGACAGCGAGGAACGGTTCCGGAACGCGTTCGAGGACGAGAAGAAGCTCGCGGAGCGCCTCCAGGAGGCGGACCGTCTCAAGGCGGAGTTCCTCTCGATGGCCTCGCACGAGCTGCGCACCCCGCTGACCGCGGCGGCCGCGTTCGTCGACACGGTGCTCCTCCAATGGGACCGCCTGGACGACGAGAAGCGCAAGGAGCTGCTGGCCCGCGCGTCCGGGAACGCCAAGGAGCTCACGCGTTTGATCGAACAGCTCCTCGCTTCCGTGCGTCTCGACGACGAGCAGATGGCCGTCGCCCCGTCCCCGCAGATGCTCGACACCCTCGTCGAGGACGTGACGCGCCGCATCGCCCCGCTGCTCACCGAGCACACAGTGGAGGTCGACGTGCCCGAGGGGATCGAGGTGATGGCCGACCAGGAGGCCTTCCGTCACGTCCTCACGAACCTGCTGACGAACGCGGTCAAGTACTCGGATCCGGGCACGACGATCACGATGTCGGCGGTTCCGGCCGACGACGAAGTCGAGTTCCACGTGCGGGACCACGGGGCGGGTATCGCCCCCGACGATCTGGAGCGGATCTTCGAGCGCTTCTACCAGGCGGGCACCACGGCCGGGTCCCGGCGCGGCATGGGGGTCGGCCTCACGATCGTGCGGCGCTACGTCGAGCTCCAGGGGGGCCGGATCTGGGTCGACAGTCAGGTCGGTGAGGGCTCGACGTTCTCGTTCACCATCCCCCTCGCCGCCCACGACGGGCGCGGCGCGGCCAAGGGCTCCGGGCCCCGGGACACGGGGGCGGCGCCCACCCGCAGATGAGCGTCGCCGACAAACCGGTCAGGGGCCGGCCGCCGCCACGAGTCGCTCGCTCTCCTCCCACAGTCGCCGGGCCGCGTCGTCGTCCTCGGCCGCTCTCGACACGGACGCGGGTTGACAGTTGACGAAGTACCCACCTGTCGTCTCTACGACCTCCGGCGACGACGCGAGGAACACGGACGTCCTCGCGCCACGTTCGACCGAGATCGCGAACGGTCGAGCGAGGCGCGTGCCGATGCTGTACACACCGCGCGTATCGCCGCCGAGCGCGAACTCGCTCGCCACGAAGCCGGGGTGGAGTGCGTTGACGGTCACGCCGGTGCCTTCGAGTCGTCGGGCGAGCTCGCGGGTGAAATAGACGTTGGCGAGCTTCGACTTCGAGTAGACGGAGAAGGCCGAGTACCTCCGCTCCGACTGGAGGTTGTCGAAGTCGAGGCCCT
>CAYRHS010000081.1:0-14631 GCA_964424125.1 uncultured Burkholderiales bacterium | reverse complement strand
GCGCCCCCGAACGACCGGGGGGCGCCGAGCGCGAGCTCGGCGCCGACGACCTGTTCGGCGTCGTTGCGGTCGAGGTCGTAGCGGGCGAGGAAGCCACTCGTGACCGCGACCTCGTCCGACGATCCCGGTGTGGGCAGGCGCCCCGCGAGCACCGAGATCGGCAGATCGTTCGCCTCGTCCAGGTCGGCGCCCACCAGGGTCTCGAACAACACGCCCCGCGGGCCGCCCCGGTGACCGCGTTGGCGTTCGGTCGTGACGGTGGTGCCGTCGGCGAGGGTCAGCGGGCTCGGCGCGGCGACGACGACGCGCGTGCTCACGAGGGGCACGACCGTGCGCACGTCGGGCACGTCCGCGAACGCCTCGAGGGCGGCATCGTCGAGCGGTCGCGGGTCTCCCGGCGCCGCGTCGTCCCGGTCGACTTGCGTCGGGTCGGGCTCCGCGGGGGCGACCTCGATCCCCGCCAGCGGCCCACCATCGGCGAGCTGGTCGAGCACCCGCACCTGGGCGGTGCGTGAGATCGTCAGCAGCGCCGCGAACAGGGTCGTCGCGAGCGCGACTGCCAGGACCGTCAAGGCCGCGCGCCCGGGACGGCGCGTCACGCCCTGGGCCGCCAACCGGATCACGTCACGCCAGCTCATGCCGCGCGCTCACCTGTGACGAGAGAGAACGTCGTGAGGGCGCGGGCTGCGACCGCCCGGTTGTGGGTGACGACCACCAGCGTGCACCCGTGCTCAGCCCGTAGCGCCTCGAGGAGCCCGATCACCGACGCGGCCGATTCCTCGTCCAGATTCCCGGTGGGCTCGTCCGCGAGGAGCAGCGCGGGCTGGTTGGCGAGCGCGCGGGCGATCGCGACTCGTTGCCGCTCTCCACCGGAGAGCTGCAGTGGACGGTGACCCGCCCGGCCGGCCAGCGCCACGGCCTCGAGCAGCTCGGCTGCTCGAGCGCGACGCGCGCGCGCTCGGAGCCCCGCGAGCGTTCCCGCGAGCTCAACGTTCTCGGCTGCGGTGAGCGTCTCCAGTAGACCGAAGTGCTGGAACACGAATCCGACCGTCGCCCGCCGGTACGCGGCCAGCTCGTCGCCCCGCAGATCGGCGAGATCGATGTCGCCGACCCGCGCCTCACCTTCCTGGAGCTGCTCCAGCCCGCCGAGCACCGACAGGAACGTGCTCTTCCCCGCGCCCGACGGGCCGGTGACGGCCACGTACCCGCCGTCGCCGACGTCGAGGTCGACCGCGTCGAGCACGGTCAGCGGCCCCTCGCGCGTGCGGTACCGATGGGTCAGTCCCCGGACCGCAATCGACACCCCCGCTCCCATGGCCGTCCATGGTGACCCAGCCCGGAGCGGCGGTGGCGTCGCGCGGCGCGGCTCCTCGCGAGCTGGGGTCTTCCGCCGCGACCCTCGGCCCGTCAGTGGCCGAGGAGCTCCCGTTCGTGCGGGTGCTCGACGGTCGGCTCGAGGGGAGGAAGCTTGTGGACCTCACCCACCGGCAGCACCGGGTGTCCGACCGTCTCGTTCAGGACATCGGCCGCTGCCAGGTAGATGGCCGAGAACCCACAGAAGATGCCGATGAAGCCCGCGACCTCGGTGACCGTCGTGCTGCCGGCCCAGTCACCTACGGCGAGCATCCAGAACAACACCGTCAGGCTCCCGAACACCACCTGCAAGGCGCGGTTCTTGTACAGGGTCGCGACGAACATGTATGCCGTGAACAGGCCCCACATGAACAGGTACCAGCCCATGAAGCCGCTCGTGTGGCCGACGGTGAACGAGGCGTGGTCCCCGGCGATGATGATGTACGCCAGGGTCAGCCAGAACAGGCCGTAGCTGGTGAACGCGGTGGTGCCGAAGGTGTTCCCCTTGCAGTACTCCATGGCGCCCGCGATGACCTGAGCCAGACCCCCGTAGAAGATGCCCATCGCCGGGACGAGGTCGTCCATCGGGAAGAACCCGGCGTTGTGCAGGTTCAGCAGCACCGTGGTCATCCCGAACCCCATCAGCCCCAGCGGAGCGGGATTCGCGCGTGCCTGATCAGGCATGGCGTCCTCCCTCTTCCGACGTTTCAATCGTCGGCCGTCGGGCGGGTTTCTTGAGGCGGATCGCGCCGTGCTCCGCATCCGCGCTGCTCGCGCCCTCAGGCCCTCGGGCACGATGCCGATGAGGGCCCATGTCGCCCTGGCTCTACCTCGCGATCGCGATCGTGAGCGAGGTGATCGGCACCTCGTTCCTGAAGGAGAGCGACGGCTTCGCGCATGTCGTCCCCACGATCGTCACCCTCGCCGCCTACGGCCTCGCGTTCTTTGCGCTCGCAAACGCGGTGAAACAGATCGAGCTCGGGATCGCCTACGCGATCTGGGCGGGGGCGGGGACGGCGCTCATCGTGCTGATCGGCTGGTTGGCTTTCCACCAGTCACTCGACTGGGCCGCGATCGCCGGCGTCGGGCTCATCGTCCTCGGCGTCGTCGTGATCAACGCCTTCTCGGAGCTGGAGGCCTGACCGGCGTCAGCCTCGGCTCGCGCCCGCGGGAGCCGAGTCCGGGGCGACGAGCTGTTCCAGCCAGTCGTCGCCCCACGGGGTCGCCAACGAGTAGCGGCTGTCCAGCTGCGCCTCGATCATCCCGGCCGAGACCCGCGAGACCTGCTGCATCAGGACCGCTCGCCGTTGGAGCTCGTCGCGGTCGTGCTCGCCGGAGTCGATGACGTCGACGAGCCACCGTCGACAGCGGCGGAGCGAAGCGTTGCTGAGGTCGATGATCTCGAGAAACACAGGCTCGAGCTCGGGGATCGTCGGCAACAGCTGCTCCGCTCCGACGATCGACCCTTCGTTGAAGACGAGATGGTCGACCACGAACTCTGCCCACGTGGACTCCTGGCCGAGCTGCACGAGGAGCTGCCCGAACGCGTCCGCGCGCGCGTCCCCCGGCGCGTCGTCAGCAGGGTGGTAGCGCTGAACGAAGTCGTTGCGGTCCGCGGCGTCACGGAGCAACGCGCCCTTCCGCTCGGGGTCGAGCCCGGGCACAGCAGCTGTTCGCAGTACCCGATCGCGCGCCGCGGATTGCAGGACGCGGACGGCATCCAGGACCAGTCGAGCCGGCGAACCCGGAGGATGCGGGCCGAGCGGTGCCGTGGCGAGGGCGAGGGCGCGGCTCTTACCGCTCCCCCGTTCGACGTAGCCGCGCTTGTCGAGCACCGCGACGATCCGGTGTGCACCGGAGGGTGCTCCGAGCCGGCACGTCTCGGCGATCTCGGCATTGGTCGGAGGGGGACCTGCCTCCCGGAGCCGGCGCCGCAGGAAGCTCAGCACGCTTCGTTGCCGCGGCGTGAGCGGCGACCGATTCGGGCTCGCGGGTGCGCTCACGACCTTCTCCTCCCGACTAGCGGGCCCTGATGTGTCTAGATATTCATATCACAAGCCCACGAGCTTTACCAATATGAACAACCCTGGTACGTTGCGCGGGCCGCATCGACCGTGGGAGACAGGGGGCCGGCCGTGGCCGCAGCAATGACAGCAACCGTCGACCGAAGCGCGGAGGGGCCGAAGTCCACGCACCACGAGGTCGCCATCGTCGGCGCCGGGTTCGGCGGCATGGGCGTCGCGATCGAGCTGGAGCGCATCGGGATCTACGACTTCGTGATCCTCGAACAGGCCGACGACCTCGGGGGCACCTGGCGCGACAACACGTATCCCGGTCTCGAGGTCGACATCCCCTCGTTCAGCTACAGCTACGCGTTCGAGCCCGCGGACTGGAGCCAGGTGTACGCGCCGGGCCGCGAGGTCAAGCAGTACGCAGACCGCTGCGCGCGGAAGTACGGGCTCCTCCCCCACATCCGCTTCAACACCAAGGTCACCGAGATCCGCTGGGACGACGCCGCACACCTCTGGCGAATCTCGGTCGAGGGCGGCGAGGAGCTCACCGCGCGCTACTTCGTCAGCGCGACCGGGTACCTGGTCTCGCCCCAGCTGCCCGACATCGAGGGCATCGAGTCGTTCGGCGGCAAGCTGATGCACACGGGCCGATGGGACCACGACTACGACCTCGAGGGCAAGCGCGTCGCGATGATCGGCACCGGCGCGACGGCCATCCAGGTGGCCCCGGCCATCGTCGACCAGCTCACCCACCTCGACGTCTTCCAGCGGCGGGCGATCTGGCTCGCCCCGAAGCCCAACTTCGTGTACAGCGAGCGCACGCGGAAGCTGCTGCGGCGCGCGCCGGTTCTCCAGGGAGCGTTGCGATCGCTGAACTGGTGGGCGTCCGAGCTGTTCTTCTCGACGGGGTTCGTCAACCACAAGCGCTTCCCCGGGATGTTCGAGAAGATCGAGGAGTGGCTCGTCAACTACATCCGTCGGGAGGTCGACGATCCCGAGACCCAGGAGAAGCTGATCCCCGACTACAGCTTCTTCTGCAAGCGCCCCAGCTTTTCGAACGAGTTCTACCCGATGTTCAACCGCGACAACGTGGAGCTGATCACCGAGCCCATCACACGCGTGTGCGAGAACGGGATCCTCACCGAGGACGGCGTCCTCCACGAGGTCGACACGATCATCTGCGCCACGGGCTACAAGGTCTTCGACCGGACCTCGACGCCCACCTTCGAGGTGTTCGGCAAGGGCGGCAAGAACCTCGGCGATTGGTGGGAGGAGAACCGCTACCAGGCCTACCTGGGCACGACGATCCCCGACTTCCCCAACTACTTCATCATTGTGGGTCCCTACGCCGCGTCGGGCGCCTCCTACTTCGACGTCCTGCGGAACCAGGTCGTCCATATCTCGCGTTGCCTGCGCACGGCTCGGAAGCGCCACGCGGACTACATCGAGGTCAAGACCAGCGCGCACGAGCGTGACTTCGCCGCAGTCCAGAAGCGAGCGCAGAACACCGTGCTCTTCAACGGCAACTGCGAGTCCTCGAACAGCTACTACTTCGACAAGAAGGGCGACACGCCCGGCGGGCCCCGCCCCGCGACGCCCACCGAGCACTGGCTGAAGGCGCGCCTGTTCCCGATGAGCAACTACGTCATCGAACCCACAGGAGGCAACGGCCGACCGGTCTCCGAGGAGTCCCGGACCGCACCCGCATCTCGCTGAGGTGCACCGTCCCGGGCGGAGCGGCCCGGGGTGTCAGCCCTGCGATCGAACGGCCGGCGCGTGGAGGTCGACCGCGACGGCGTCCACGATCTCACCCGCGGCGCGGAGGCACGCGGGGTCGACCAGGAACGCCATGAACCCGTGGGGCAGATCGGGGAACCGTCGGACGTAGACGTCGACGCCGTGCGCGCGCAGCCGTTCTCCGAACCGCTCGGCCTGATCCCGCAGGATGTCCATGCCCGCCGTCACGATGTGCGTCGGTGGCATGTCCGGGGGAACGGGCGCGTCCACGACCGAGCACCGGGGGTCGAGCCGGTCGAGGGCAGTCGCGGCGTAGTGCCCGAGCATCTCCTCCATGGCCCGCCGTTCGAGCACGAGGCCGTCGCCGAAGAGCTTCACGGACTCGTCGTCGAGACGCGCGTCGACGATCGGGTACACGAGCCAGGCGAGGCGCGGCGCGACCTCCGCGGCGCTCCGAGCGGTGAGCGCGACCGCGGCGGCGAGGTTTCCGCCCGCGCTGTCACCGCCGACGGCGATGCGTTCCCGATCGACGCCGAGCGCGTCGGCCTGCGCCGCCGCCCAACGGAACGCCGCGCTCGCGTCGTCGACTGCGGCCGGGAACGGGTGCTCCGGCGCGAGCCGGTAGCCCACCGAGAGCACCTTCACACGTGCCCGCCGGGCCACGAACCGACAGAAGGTGTCGTGGGCCTCGATGCTGCCCATCACCCACCCACCGCCGTGGAAGAAGACGATCAGGCCGGGACCCTCGGGGCGATCGGGCGGGTCGTAGAGCCGGGCGGGCAGGGTGGAACCGTTCGCTCCCGGGATCGCGAGATCCGTGGCGGCCGCGTCCCTCGCGTGAGTGAGCGCCGTCGCGCCGCCGGCGCGATCGACCACGGACCGAAGGAGCGCAGAAGGAGTGCGCGCCGCGGCCGTGCACAATGGGGTCGCCCCGGCACTTACGAGCGCCAGCCGTGGGCTCAGCTGCTGGCCGTCGACGACGCGGGGCGACCCCGCGAGCGAAGCGAGCCATTCCTCGGGGAGCGCGAGGACGCGATGGATCGCCGCGCCGAGGGTGACGTCGAAGAGCCGCTGCCCCGGCCCGGGGCCGGCGGCCGGACGTCCATCCGCGGGCGCGGGTGACCGAGCGCGCCACCACCGCAGCAGGACGAGGCCGACGAGCGCGACCAGCAGCGCGCGAACGCCGGTGCGGACGGTCCTCACGCGCGTTGGGGGGCGGTGACCGGGCCGGGTTCGACCTCCCAGTCCTCGACCGCGAGGACGCTCAGCATCTCGCGGTGCCTCCGGGCGTTCCAAGGCCAGACCTCGGGGCGGCCGTCCGCGCCGAGGTAGTAGCTCCGGCATCCCGTCGCCCAGACCGTGTCGGGAAGGGCCGCCTCGACCTCGTCGAGGAAGATCTGCGTGGCCTCGTTTGTCGGCGCCATCGACCGCACCCGGCCCGCGCGGAAGAGCTCGATCCAGCGCATGGCCAGCGCGACCTGGGATTCGGACACCTCGATGATCGAAGCGTTGGCGAGCGGGCTGAACGGCCCCGGAACGGTGAAGAGGTTCGGGAAGCCCGGCAGCGCCACCGTGCGGTAGCTGATGGCACGACCCTCCCACAGCTCGGAGAGCCGGTTGCCGCTCGGGCCGACGAGCTCGATCGGGCGCATGAAGTCGTGCACGCGGAATCCCGTCGCCAGCACGAGCACGTCGAGCTCGTGGAGCCGGCCGTCCTTCGTCACGACACCAGCGGGCCCGACGTGGTCGATGTCGGTGTCGACGAGCTCGACGTTCGGATGTTGCATCGCCTGGTAGAAGCGTCCCGAGAGCACGAGCCGCTTGCACGCCGGCTCGTAGTCGGGAGTCAGGCGTCGACGTAGCTCCGGGTCGCGCACGGCCCGGAGATGCGCGCGGCAGATTCTGCTCAGGACGCGGCGCTGCCAGCCCGGGTGCACGAGCGCCTCCCCGGCGAAGCTCTCGGCGCCGGCGCGGTAGGCGCGCCAGGCGAACCGGTTGAGTCCGCGCGAGTGGCCCATGAGCGTTCGGACGAGCCGTGAGTGCCGATGATTCGGGAACGGGAGGATCCACTGCGGGGTCCGCTGGAACACCGAGAGGTGTCCGACGCGCTCCGCGATCGCGGAGATGACCTGCACTCCCGAGGATCCCGTGCCGATGATCCCGGCGCGCTTACCGTCGAGGTCCACGTCGTGGTCCCAGCGGGCGGTGTGGAACGTCGGTCCGTCGAACGTGTCGAGGCCCGCGATGTCGGGGACGTGCGGATGGTGCAGGAACCCGGTCGCGGCCACGACGAAGTCCGCGACGACCTGCTCCCCGGCCGCGGTCCGCAGGTGCCAGCGTCCGTCCTCGAAGCGACCCTCTTCGATCTCCTGGCCGAACCGGATGTGTCGGCGGAGCCCGTAGTCGTCGGTCACCCGCTCGAAGTAGTCCTGGATCTCGGAGCCCGGAGCGAAGAGCTCGCTCCAGTTCGGATTCGGCTCGAACGAGTAGGTGTAGTAGCGCGCGGGGACGTCGCAAGCGAGGCCCGGATACGTGTTCTCCCGCCAGGTGCCGCCGACGCGCGACGCCTTCTCGTAGATCGTGAAGGTGTCGATGCCGGCCTCGGCAAGCTTGATGCCCATCAGCAGACCCGACATCCCCGCGCCGATGATCGCGACGGTCGGCTCGACCGAGTCGTTCGCGGGCGGCACGCTGCTCATCGGAGCTCCACGGCTGACACCTGCGCCATCAACGGCATTCCCGCCGGATCTCGTCGTCGAGCGCGTTCCAGGCAGCGGAGGCCTCGGCCGGGAGCTCGGCACCGGCGGCCTCGGCCAGCGCCGCCATCTGTCGCTCGAGGGGGTCTCTAGCGTGCGCAGCGACCAGGGCTCAACCCCCGCTGCCCTGTCGCCAGTCCGGCACGCTCGGCGCCGTGTCCTCCAAGGAGCGGAGGTAGGTGACGACCTGACTGACCTGCTCGTCCGTCAGGGTGCCGCCGAAGTCGAGACCCCAGGCGGACATGTCGGTTCCGGAGACGCCACCGGCGACGAGGAGGTGGATCTGCTCGTCGCTCGTCGACTTCAGGAACTCCTCGGCGTTGAGCGTCGGCGCGCTCCCCCCCGTTGCGTCCTCTCCGTGGCACGACGCGCAGTTCGCCGCGAAGAGGTCCGCGCCGATCGCGGTGTAGGTGGTCACCTGTTCTTCCCGCGCGTTGGCTCGCAGGTCCGGTTCGCGGACTCGGTAGACGATGAACCCGGCGATCAGCGCCACCATGAAGACGAGTCCCCACGTCAGGTAGCGGTCCAGGCTCCGGTCCAGCCAGTCCGGCTCGAACGGCGGTGGTTCCGGTCGGTCACGAGGCACGCGGTCAGCCCTCCTCGATGCAGCTGGGTCCGGCCGGCGGGGTCAGGAACTGCTCCGCGCCCCGATCGGGTCCGGGGTCGAGCTTGCCCGTGTCCACGAGGAGCTGGGAGTCGTTCGCGGTCAGCTGGAAACGGTCCATCCCTCGTGGTGCCGGACCGTCGATCCATTCCCCGCCGATGTCGAAGATCGAGCCGTGGCACCCGCACTCGAAACGTCCGGACGACTCGCAGAAGGGCACCCGGCAGCCGAGGTGGGGGCACTTCTGCGACAGGGCGAACAGGTTCCCCTGGGCGTTGACAACGTACAGGCGGCCCTCGGGCACGTACGTGGCGGTGCCCTCCGCGTAGCTCGTCGGGTTGTCGAGCTGGATGGTGCCGGTCTCGCTCCCACCACCCAGCGGCCGAAGTGACTCGTAGATGGTCCAACCGGCGGCGACGCCGAGGAAGGCGCCGCCGACCTTCCAGCCGGTTCGTAGCAGTTCGCGTCGGCTGAGTTTCACCGGAGCCCCCTCACAGCTCGACGTACGAGTGCGTCCACGGTGCAATGAACTGCCATCCCGGCCCGCGGAAGAACGTCCCGATCACGGTGAGGACCACGGCGACCGCCAGCAGGCTCGAGAAGACGATGATCGCGACCTTGCGTTTCCGTGCCCTGGTGTCGGGGTTGCGGTCGGCGTACGGCAGGAGCACCAACGTGATCGCCGCCGCGACGGGGACCAGGATCCCTGCCACCACCGGGTGGAAATGGGACAGGAGCTCCTGGAGCCCGGCGAAGTACCAGGGTGCCTTGGCCGGCTCCGGGGTGAGATCGGGGTTGGCCAGGCCGCGGAGAGGCGCAGCGAAGGTCACGCCCAGCGCCAGCACGACCGCTCCGACCCCGAGTGCGACCACGACGTGGCGCACGAGGAGGTGCGGCCAGGTGAAGACCGTGTCGTCGACTGCTCGTTCCTGGGCGGTCACCGACTCCCGATCGACCACACCGAGCACGCGGGTGCGGTGGTCGTACAGCTCGACTGGAGCCGCGGCGGGGACGACCGTCGCCTCCTCCTCGAACGCGCCCACGGAGTGCCGGGTGACGGCGAACCCGTCCTTGCGGACCCGCCAGATGTGGACCGCCAGCCCGACGACGATCGCGACCGGGAGGACCGCCACGTGCAGGACGTAGAAGCGCAGCAGCGTGGCTTGGCCGATCTGGTCCCCACCGATCAGCAGGTCCTGCACGGTCCCGCCGACCACCGGGAGGTAGTGGACGAGATTCGTCCCCACGGTGACAGCCCAGTAGGCCAACTGGTCCCACGGGAGCAGGTACCCGGTGAAGGAGAAGGCGAGGGTGAGCAGGAGCAGCCCGACGCCGATCACCCAGTTGAACTCCCGGGGCTTCTTGTAGGCACCGGCGTAGAACACCCGGACCATGTGGAGGAACACGACCACCACCATGAGGTGCGCGGACCATCGGTGCACGTTCCGGAGGAGTTGACCGAAGCCGACGCTGGTCCGCAGGTTCTGCATGTCCCCGTAGGCGGAGCCCACGGAGGGGGTGTAGAAGAACATCAGCGCGACGCCGGTGAGCGTGAGGATCCCGAGCAGCACCGCGGCGATGTAGCCGAGGCGGAACGAGTAGCGCATTCGCAGGACCCGGCGCGGGATCTTCACCGGGTACAGGTGCAGGAAGACGTTGGAGAACGACTGCAGCGCACGTCCGCGGGGGGTGTCGAGCTGGGGATGCCGGAAGACAGACCGCCAGGCGTCGCTGCGCTGGATGCGCGCCGACAACCCGCGGTTAGCGGGCTGAGCGTCGGCCGGTTCGAGCGTGTCCTCGGGCGGCGGACCGGAACCGACCCCGGTCTCAGTCATGCACGACCTCCTTGGCATGCGCCATCGACAGCGCCCCCGGTGGACAACGATTGATGCACAGCCCACATCGGATGCATCTGTCCTCGTCGAGGAGCAGGACCGATTGGCTCTCGGTACCCAGTTGGATGCGGTCGGCGCGAGCGATCGTGATGCAGTCGGTCGGGCACACGTCTACGCACAGCCCGCACAGAATGCACAGCGACGGCTCGAGCAGGATGTTGTCGAAGCAGCGCAAGCAGCGCAAGCCTTCCCGCCGTGCCTGTGGGGCGTCGTAGCCGACCTCGACCTCTGCGAACCCGATCCGCCGCTCGTGGGCCACCGCGGGGATCTCGACTCGTTCGATGGCGTCGTAGGCCGTGGAGAGCCGGCGGAAGCTCGGTCTGGAGCGCAACTCGACCCGCACGGACCCCTCGCCCGATGCTGAACCGGTGAGGGTGTCGCGGATCGAGGCGGCGGCTCGTTGCCCGTCGGCGATCGCGTCGATCAGGTTGCGTGGACCGTGGGCGACGTCCCCGCCGGCCCAGATGCGCTCGTGGGAGGTCCGCAGGGTCGCCGCGTCGACCTCCACACCACCGTTCGGTGCCCTGGCGAGCGCGATCTCTCCGAGCAGGCCGAGGTCGGCCGACTGGCCGACCGCGAGGATGATCGTGTCGGCCTCCATGACGTCCTCCGTGCCGGGCAGGAAGGTAGGGGAAAAGCGACCCTCGTCGTCGAAGACCGACTCCACGGCGATGGTTTCCAGGCCGGTGACACCACCTTCGCCGACGAATCGGTGCGGACCGCGGCGGTAGACGATCTTGATGCCCTCAGACTCTGCCTCCGCGATCTCCTCGGGGTCGGCGGGGATCTCGTCGGGTGACTCCAGGGCAACGACCGTCACGTCCCGCACGCCGGCGCGCACCGCCGCCCTGGCCACGTCCAGCGTTGTTGCCATGGCGAGGCGGGATTCCTGGTCGCTCTGTGCCGGGGAGGCCTCGACCGCCGCGCCGCCCGACGCCGCGCGTAGAGCGGTCCGCGCCGCGTCGAACGCGACGTTGCCGCCACCGACCACGACCACGCGGCGTCCGAGGTCCACGCGGAAGCCACGGTTGACGTTGAGGAGGAACTCGACCGCGCGGAGAATCCCGTCGAGATCCTTTCCCGGAAGGTCGAGATCCCGGGACCGTCCGGTCCCGACCGCCAGGAACACGGCGTCGTGGCGGGCCAGCAGGTCCGTGACCGATGCGTCCGCGCCGGCTTGGAACGATGTGCGGGCGTCCACGCCGAGTTCCAGGATCGCATCGATCTCACGAGCGATGAGCTCGCGGGGCAGCCGGTACTCGGGAATACCGAACACCATCATTCCGCCGAGTCGGTCCGCGGCCTCGTAGACGGTGACGGCGAAGCCGGCCAGGCGGAGGTCGTGGGCCGCCGAGAGGCCTGCCGGACCCCCACCCACGATGCCCACCGACCCTTCGGTGGGATCGGGCACCGGACCATGGGTGGCGTGCCAATTGGCGCTGGTGTCGAAGCTCTCGACGCCGAAGCGCTCGGTCACGAACCGCTTCAGGGCCCGGATCGACACCGGAGCATCGACAGTGCCGCGGCGGCATGCGGCCTCACACGGTGCCGCGCACACGCGTCCGCAGATCGAGGCGAACGGGTTGGGGCGGCGCGCGATCAGGTACGCCTCACGAAAGCGACCCTCGGCGATGGCCGTCACGTAGGCGCCCGCATCGGTGTGGACGGGACACGCCGCCCGGCACGGTTCGTTGTCCCACAGCCACCGGGCGTCGGGAACCACGGGCGGGACCGTCATTCAGATGAGATGCCTGGCCTGCAGACGACGCAGCCCCCAGGCCATCAAGAGCAGGATCGTCAGGCACAGTCCGGCAGCGATGTCCGAGCGAGCGTCGGGTGAGAGCCCGTCCACCTTGGTGACGATCATGTTCGGCACGTACACACAGCCCAACACGCCGACGAGCAGGATCGCCGCAGCCGACAGCGCAGCGCGCAACCAGCCGATGTGAGCGTCGCCGGAGGTGCCGGGTCCCCCGTCGGGGGACCCGGGCGCCTCGCGGCTCGATTCGGCCAGTCGGCTCATCAGGTGACCGTGAACGGGGCCCGCATGCCGTTGCCGTAGTGCTTCGCGATGTTGCACACCAGCACGTAGTTCCCGGCCGACATGTCGAGCGTCAGGGTCTTGGTCTCACCCGGCCCGAACTCCCCCTGCTCGCCGATGCTGTCCTCTTCGCTGACCTTGTTGTCCGCGTTGACCTCCAGCTGGTCGAAGGGCGTGTCGGTCTTGAGGACCACCATCTCGTGGTCGACCGTGCCCTCGTTCTTCACCGTGAACGTGACGGTGCCAGCCGAGACGGTATCCGGGGTGACCTCCATGGTCATCGGCCCGTCATCACCCATCGCATCACCGAGTACGACTTCCACCGGGGTCCCTGTTTCCGTGGCCACGGTCACTCCGCCACCCGCCTCCGTCGTCGTGGCCGACGAATCGGAGTCGTCATCACCACAGCCGACCGCGACCAGCGAAACCGCAGCGACCAGCAGAAGCAGAGCCTTGAGCGAACGACTCATGGGAGCATCCCTTCTTCGAAAGCGTCAGCTGCCCAACTGTAGAGGCCGTTTGCTGATGCAAGCGGCATCCACGTGACCTTTTGTTCCTCCACATCGGTGGCGGCCGCGGCCGACGCTCGGACTCGGCAAGTTTCCCGGATATCCGCCAGAACGGCGTCGTTTTCCGTCAGAATCAGCGGCCTGAGCCCTCATTCCTCGCGAGACCCACGAGCGGGGAGGCCGACATGGACGTCACGGCAGCAACCGAAGCGGCCGGCACGGTCGAGGGCGGACCGGCACCGACGGAGTTCCGCAGCGACCTCGGTTCCGTCGTCGTCGAGAACTACACCCCTCATGCGATCACGCTCTACGTGGGCGACCTCGTGCTCCTCGAGATCCCGAGCCACGGCTGTGCTCGGTGCGAAGAGGACCGCACCGTGATCGACGAGGTCGGGATCAACGGTGAGCACTACCCGATCTGCCGCACGACCTACGGAGCGGTGCGCGGTCTCCCGGCGCCCCGGGCCGGTGTGAAGTGCGTGGTGAGCCACCCGGTCGCGCTATGGGCGAAGGTCCACGACGCCGAACGCCACGACCTGCTCGTCGTCGATGACGCGGTGCGTGACGAGCACGGGCAGGTGATCGGCTGCCGCGCGCTGTCGCACCTCTAGGACCCTCCGAGCTGGTCACTCCCCTGGTCGGCGAGGTGGCTCACGCGTCGACACCGTCGACCTCGACGAGGAGGTGGAGAGGTCTGGATCGACGGGATCCGTGAAGCGAAGGTGATCCAACACTGCTGCCATGTACACGGAGCCTACGTGGGATCACACGGGCTCTCGGAGGCGCTTCACCAGGTGCTGCTCACGCGGCCGGGCTCACCGACGGCTCGAAGATTCGCGCCCGTTCGGAAGGAGAAGCCTGCGCCGCGAGCTCCTCGATGTTGGTGAGCGCCGGGAAGAGGGCCGCGAGGAAGCGGCCCTGGAGGTCGTGCACGGCGGCTTCGTCCGGGTCGCGGTCGAGACCGCGCAGGATGTTGAGCCGCGAAGCGTCGATCCAAGCGCGAAGGTCGCGGGCGTCCCGCCACTCCGTCTCGGTCCTGATCCCGGTCAGGATGTGACGCAACCAGTCGAATGGCGTCTGGGGCCAGGGGTTGGGACGACAGAGGCCGTTCTTCTCCGCGGTCGTCCGCCCGGTCGTCTCGACGAAGCCGATCAGCGCCGCCGACATGCTCAGGCTGCCGCGCGTGACCACTTGGAGTGTGATCGTGTCGTCGGTGAAGATTGCCCTGGGCGGGTTGTCGCCCAGCCCGGGCGACGCGCAGTGGACGTGGAGATGATCGGCGCTGGTCGGGATCGACCCGTCGTCGAGCACGATCTCGTCGCGGTCGATGCGTTCCACGTGCCCGAGGCGGACCACGTCGCCGATCCGCCGGAGTTGATCGAGCTCGCCGAGACTGACCGAGGCGCCTCTCATCACGGTCGGCTGAACGCTCCGATCGATGCGCAGCATCACCTGCCGCTCCTCCAGCCGCCCGTAGACCTCCTCGGTCGAGTCGGACTCGGCGACCGCCTCGACCAGCGACACGATCCCCTCGAAGGAGCGGACGACGCCGTTAGCGGGCTGGAAGAAGGCGCGGTTCAGCAACCAGGACTCCTGAGGACGGATCCAGGTGATGTCGTCGGGCGACGTCCCCTGGTCGAGCAACCAACAGGCGGCGTCCATCGAGGTCTTGCCGCCGCCGACGATGACGTAACCGGCCGGGGGTGCCTCGAGGGTCGCGAGCC
>CAYRHS010000080.1:0-14637 GCA_964424125.1 uncultured Burkholderiales bacterium | reverse complement strand
GAGGTACCGGCGCGCACGGGATCGGAACGGCTCAGGCACCGGCAAGCACCACGTCGCGTTCCAACGATCCCGTCGCGAGCTCGGCGGTGACCGCGTCGAGGCTCGACGCCAGCGTCTCGTCGTCGATCTCGGGGATCGGACCGTGGTCGGGCACCGGAACCACGAGGGCCCGCAAGCGGTGAGGGAGGCGCGGACGGAGCAACTCCGCCCGGCCGACCGGCATCGCCTGGACCGGGACGCAACCGTTGGCCGCCGACTCGAGGACCCGCACGGGGTCGAGATCATCCCCGTCCGACCACCACAACCGCATCCGGGACGCTCGGAGGAGGCCGCTCACCGCCGCCGGCGGGAGCCCGGGGTCCTGCTCCGGCCTCCAGGGCACGCCGGCCAGATAGCAGATTCCGTCGCCCCAGTCCGCGGCGAGGCGCTCGGCCAGTGCGACCGTCGCCGGCCGCTGCTCGTCGACGAGGCACCATCGGACGGGACGGTGCTCGCGCGCCGCGACGGCAGCCAGGCGGTCGTGGACGTGCTCACGCGGGAAGCGCAGCGGAAGTCGTCCGCCGACCCAGCCGATGGCCACGCCGTCCGCTGTTGCCAGCGCGGCCGTGCCGAATGCATACCCCGCCTCTGCGGCCTCGTACAGAGCATCGAACGGATCCGGCTCCGCGAGCGCACGGCCGGCGAGCTCCAGCCCGTTTCGCGAGCCCCGGGGCGTGGTGTCGGGCAGCAGGATTCCCTCGGCGAAGATCTTCTCGCGCCATGCGTCGCGCACGTCAGGTCGAGCGATCGGGAGAGTGTCGAGCAGCTCGATGATCGACCAGAGCGGAGTCTGGGCGCCCAGCGTCTCGCTTGCCAGGATGGTTTCGCGCGTGAGCTCGCCGTCGAAGAGCCCGGGGTCCAGCGCACCGAGCGACTCCAGGATCGTCATCGTCTTGAGGCATTTGACGCACCGCCCGCAGTTGCCCGGCGTGTCGCCGATCCAGCACACCTTCAGGTCGCGCAGAAGCCCGGGTTCGCCGACGATGCGGGCAACCTTGTCCACCCGCCCGAGCTCGGCGCCGTCGTGGCGGATCCGAGTGCGCTCGGTACTCCAGCAAGGGTCGAGCGCGGGATGCGAGCCCCATGGGAGGTCGGCGTCCGCGGGATACGTGGAGGCGATGACGACACGGTGTAGCAGCACCCCCAGGGAGAGAGCCACGGACCCGAGCACCGCGCCGTGCGAACGCTCCCAGGGCACGATCGGGTCGACGACCGCGCGGGCGTTGGTCGTCAGCCGGATGATCGGGAGCCCGAGCCGCTCTGCGGCCCGGCTCGTCCGCTCCCACGTGGCGGCCCGGGCCTCGGGTGAGACCCAGTAGTCGAGGTCGGCGATCCCGAGGAAGTGTGTGAACCGCTCCGGGATCTCACCGGCCCGGCTCCGGACGAACGAGCAGGTGGAGTCCACGCCCCGGGTGTAGAAGAGAGCCTCAGCCGTACCCGGGGCGAACCCCGGCTCGGCCCGGGTGGCGAGCACGCGGGCCGGACGCTGTGCCCACCAGCCTGCCATGAGCTCGCCCGCCGCTTCGGCGCCGGCTGCCAGCTGCGCCGAGACCGGCCCGTCGGCTTCCACGTCCTCGCCGAGATGGGTGGCGAGGACCGTGGCGATCGGCACGAAGGGTGTACAGCTCACGTCGAGCACCCCCACCAACGCGCGCCCCACGCTGAGGCGGAGATCGAAGCCGGGAAGGGACGCTGGGTCGAAGCGCGCGACCAGCGTTGCCTCGCGATCGCTCAGCTCCACCCGGGGCGCCTCGATCCGCATCGGACGATGCTACGGCGCGATCCGGGACAGCCTCATCTCGGCATCCCGCTCCTGGATCGCAGCAGCTCCAGGTCGGCGGTGAGCCGTTCGATCCGATGCTCGTGTGACCGCCCCGGGTAGTGGTTGATCCGGGGGTGCGGGGAGGGATCAGCGGCGATGCTGTTCCATTCCCGCGGCAAGAAGGTCGTGCGGCGGTACCAGGGGCTGCGACGGACCCTCCGCACGGGCTCGAACTCGAAGCCGAGGAGCTCGAGGGCGGCCGCGTTCTCCCACCACTTGTGCTCGACGTAGCGCGTGTCGGCCCACAGCAGGTCGAGGAACCGGCGGGCGCGACGACCCGATCGGAGCCCGATGACGCCGAGGTTCGGCACCACCTGAGCGTCGTAGTGGTGGGCGACGACCGCCAGGAACGTTCCCCGCCTGCAATCGTCGAGCACGTCGCGCGAGGCGTCCACGATGGCGGCGTCGGCATCGACCCAGAACACGAAGTCGTACTCGTCGATCAGCTCGCGCAGGAACAAGACCTTGCTCCACGACGCCGGCCGTTCGGGCGCGGGGAGCTCGGTGCGCAACACGACGTCGTAGCCATGGGCCGAGGCGAAGATCGAGAAGGTCTCGCCGGAGACCGCGAGGAGCTCGGCGTGCGGCCCCGCGCCGATGGAACAGATGGCCTTGCGCTTCCCATCGGCCACGTCCCGTCAGCCCGCCGCCTCACGACCGGGGACCTCGGGAACGATGTCGATCGTGGGCGCGAGGTCGACGACGCCCTGTGCACCGGTGCCGCTCGAGACGACGAACGAGCAATCGGTGTGATGGTCGTAGCTGACGGTCGCGTCGCGGGAGTGCACGCCCGCATGCACCTGGTACGTCCCGTCGAGCAACGGGAGGCGATCGAAGCGGAAGGTCACGATCCCCTTACCACTGAGCTCCCCGGGATCCACACCCGCGATGTCGGTGTTGGTACTGAACGCGTTGCGGTCTGTCGGGTCGAAGATCGCGATCGCGAACGTCGCGTCGGTGACCCGTTCCCGGGCCTCGTACGCGACGTGGATGCTCATGTGATCACCGGTCCGGACGAAACCTCGGCGTGGTTCGGCGGTCTCGACGCGCACGGAGCGGATCCGGACCTTGTCCTGCGGGTTCCAGAGCGGGCTCTCGACCGCCTCGTCGGGCACCTCCAGACCCCGCTTGACGAGGGTCTCGCGGAACGTGGCGACGGCGTCGGCCGGTTTGCCGACGGTAACGAGATCGCCCCGGTCGAGCACCGCGGCCTGATCACAGATCCGTCGCACGAGGTCCGCGGCGTGGGTGACGAGGAGGATCGTCCGGCCCTCCTTGCGGAAGTCCTCGATGCGCGCCAGGCACTTGCGCTGGAACGACTCGTCCCCGACGGCCAGCACCTCGTCGACGAGCAGGATCTCGGGTTCGACGTTGACGGCCACGGCGAACGCGAGCCGGGCGAACATCCCCGACGAGTAGTGCTTGACCTGGTTGTCGATGAACGGGCCGATCTCGGCAAAGGCGACGATGTCGTCGAAGATGCGGTCGATGTCGCTCCTCGTGAAGCCGAGGATCGAACCGTTGAGGTACACGTTCTCCCGCCCCGTGAGATCGGGATGGAACCCCGCGCCCAGCTCGAGCAGTGCGGCGACGCGCCCGCGGACCGTGATCCGCCCGCTCGTGGGGCGCAGGATCCCGGCCGCGCACTTGAGCAGCGTGGACTTGCCCGACCCGTTGTGACCCAACAGCCCGAGGGACTCACCCGCGTTCACCGCCAGGCTCACGTCGCGTAGGGCCCAGAAGTCCTCGTGCGGGAGGCGACCGAACTTGATCACGCGCTCCTTGAGCGACGGAGCTTTCTCGTGGTACAGGCGGAACCGCTTGGTGACGCTCTCGATCTCGATCGCCGGTGTCATCAGATCTCCTCGGCGAAGTCGCCTTCCAGGCGACCGAAGAGCCAGAGCGCGATCCCGAGGAGCACCACCGAGGCCGCCGCCACGATCGCCAGGTTCCGGAAGTACCAGAGTACGGACGCGTCCGGCAGGATCCCTGTACCGACGTTGATCGCCTTGCCGCCCGTGGCCGCGCCGCCCCCCGTGTCGACCTGGTTGTAGATGGCTCGCTGGAACGTGAGGACGATCGGGGTCATCGGATTCGCGAGGAACAGCCAGCTCCAGCTCCCCAACCGGTCGGCGACGGTGCGGAACGGGTAGACGATCGGCGTCATCCAGAACCAGGCGAGCAGCAGCAGCTCGAGGAGGTGTTGCGTGTCGCGCAGATAGACGTTCACCGCGGCGAAGACGAGCGCGAGTGCACCGAGGAACAGCAGGAGTGTGAACAGAGCGAAGGGCAGCAACGTCGAGTACTCGGCGGATGGGGCGAGACGGAACAGGAGCAACGCGCCCGCGAGCACGAGCGACTGGAGGAAGAAGTGCACGAGGTTCGCGCCGATTGGTGCGAACACGAGGACCTCACGCGGGAACCACACTCGGGTGACGAGGGACGCGTTCCCCGTGATAGAGGTCGTCCCGGAACCGAGCGAAATCGAGAAGAGGTTCCAGGGGAGGAGCCCGGCGAGGAAGAAGATGGCGAAGTTGGGGATCCCGGCACCGAGGATGATCTGGAAGACGACCCAGAACACCACGAGGTAGAGGATCGGGTTGAGCAGCGACCACGCGAACCCGAGGATGCTGTCCTTGTACTTGACCTTGAGCTCCTTGCGCGTGAGGTTGGCGAGCAGCTCTCGGTAGGCCCAGACGTCCCGCAGGCGCTGGAGCGGTCCCGGTCGGGCTGCCCGGTCCTCCCCGATGACGGGGAGCGGCGCGGTGTCGGTGAGGTCGCTCACGGTGGATCGAGCCGGGGTGGACACCCGCGGCTGAAGCTCCGATCGTACCCTCGGGAGACCGCGGGCCCCCGATCAGTGGTGGCGAGCTACGGCGCCGCGACCAGGTAGCGGCCCGTGTTCCAGCCCCAGTAGTCGTCTGCGGTGACGGCCGGCGCGCCGTTCGCGGGGTGGACACCGCCGAAGCCGTCGAGCACGTATCCCTGCGGGGTGCCGGCGTTGCCGTCCGCGATCAACGTGACGTCGCGGGCGATGTCCCACCCCTTCCAGTACGCGTTGGACGTCACCGGCGCGGCGCCACCGAAGGCGTGCAGGCCCCCGAATCCGTCGAGGACGTAGCCGCCCGGGCCCTCGGGATCGAGCGCGAAGCCCCGCGCGATGCGCCACCCGCGCCAGTACGCAGTTGTCGCTACGGGCGGGGCGCTGCCGAACCGGTGGAGGCCGCCCCAGGCGTCGAGGATGTAACCGGCCGGATCGGTGGCGGTGGAGCTCGGGAGCAGGACGAGGTCGATGGCGACGTCCCAGCCGGGCCAGTAGGGCCCGTTGGCCACCGGCGCGGCGTTCCCGATCCGATGCAGGCCGCCCCAGCCGTCGAGCTTGTAGCCGCTCTGCCCGTCGGGGTTCAGGGCCATGCCGCGCATGATGTCCCAGCCGGGCCAGTAGCCGTTCGACGGAAGTACCGGTGCGGTGCCGAAGCGGTGGATGCCACCCCAGCCGTCGGCGAGGTAGCCGCCCGAGCCGTCCGGGAGCGTTGCCAGGCCCCGGGCGATGTCCCAGCTCCAGTTCTCACCGACCACGGGCGGGCTCGAGTAGCTCGCCACCGAACCCCGGCGACTCGCGCCGAACATGCCCGCGAACGGAGCTTCGCTGGTCGCGCCGCCGGACACCGTGGTCGAGACGACCGACGACAGCGTCGACGTGTTGCCCGCACCGTCCCGCGCGTGCACCCGGAAGTCGTAGGCCTGGCCGGGGATCCCGAAGAACGGCCGACTCGCAGTCGCGGCGTCGCCCACGACGCTGTCGGGAGCCACGTCGAGCCATCGCACCCAGGTCCCACCGGCATCGCGGACGTCCACGGAGAACCGCTGGACACCGGTCCCCGTGTCGGTCGCCGTGAAGGCCACGTCGAAGGGCGCCGCGTTCTGGACACCGGCGAGCGGGTCGACGCTCGCCACGGGGACCGTCTCGTCGAGGTAGGTGCCGGTGCGATGCATGTTCTTCTTGAAGGTCGGCCACTCGGCCGTCCCCAGGTGGGTACCGGTCTTCCAGACGTAGATCCCGGCGGTGTCGTTCACCCCCGGCTTCCCATCACTCCACGTGTTGCTCGTGGCCGTCTGGACGATCCACGTCTCGCCGCCGACCTCGGCGATCGTCGGAGCCGCCGCGGGCGCCCACGCCAGCGGCCAGACCACCGAGTCCTCGAGGTTGCCGGTGGCGCCGTCGAAGACCCGCATCCAGTGCTCGGCCTGACCGACCACCTCGGCCTGGCCGTCGTGGTCGACGTCGGCGATGGAGACCGCACCGTGCGTGCCGTAGCCGGCGTGGCAGCTCCCGGTCGAGTCCACGTTGCACCTCGACCAGCGCAGCGTCCCGCCGCCGTCGTAGACGTTGATGCGACCGTCGTCGGCGAGGATCGCGATGTCGGGACGCCAGTCCCCGACCAGGTTGCCGACCGCGGGAGACGCCATCACGCGACCGTTGTAGATGGTCTGGGGCCAGCCCGGCAGGTGCTGACCGTTGCGGTCGAAGGCGTAGAGCTTGCGCCCGGCGGGATCGGGCCAGTTGAGACCGGTGCCGACGACGATGTCGAGGTGTCCGTTGCCGGTGAGGTCCACGACGGCGGGCGTGGACCAGATCACCTGGCCCGGGAGCGACTTGGGGAAGCCCGCCTTCGGCACGCCGTTGTGCTCGAGGACCCAGAGCAGCCCTCCCGCCGGGTAGGGCGCGCCGGCGTAGGCGTCCATGTCGCCCCCGAAGACGATCTCGGGCCGACCGTCCTCGTCGATGTCGGCCGCTACCGGACTCGACCAGATGGTGTCGTAGACGAACCGGGGAAAGCCGGAGACCATGGACTCGTTGAGGTTCCAGGCGTAGACGTGGTGGTCGAAGCTCGTGGCGATGATCTCGGGCTGGCCGTCGGCGTCGATGTCCGCCGTCGTCGGCGTCCCGAAGAAGCCGTTGACCTTGGCGTTCCAGTTGTCGTGGCGCCAGAAGGTCCGCTGGCCGTTCCCGCGAAACACCGAGACGCTGCCACGGGTGTTGGCGGTGAGCACGTCGAGCACCCCGTCCCCAGTGAGGTCCACCAGCGCAGGGCTGGCCTGGATCGCGCCCGGACCGGTGTCGACCTCGAGGAACTTGCTGCCGTTGGCGTGGTAGGCGCGCAACCGGCCGTCCATGCCGCCGGTGACGACGTCGGGCGACCCGTCGCCGCTGATGTCGCCGACCGCGGCGGAGGCGAACGACTCGTGCGTCCCCTTGACGAAGAATGCGCCGTACGTCGTTCCCGCGGTCCACTGGAGGCTGAGGTTGGTGGTGGCGGACGTCGTCAGCGGGGGTTCTTGCTCCTGGGCGGTGACGGCAGAGGGGGCGCCGAAGCAGGCGAGGGCGACCGCGCCGAGCAGACAGACGGCTGCACGATTGCCCCGGGAACCTCGAATGTGGATCGTCGCCCCTCCCACCTCAGATCACCACCCGACGGTCGTGTCCTTGACATCGGCGCCCCGGAACCCGCGCTTGAGGGAGGCGCCAAGCCGAGGCAGGAAGACGGACTCCTCCAGACCGCTAAGGTGCGGCGCCCTCACCGCCGAGACCTACAGTGAGGCCGTCCCGCCACGGAGGGAACCTGTGCGGCGATCGTTCCTGCTTCCCCTCGTCGTCCTGGGGACCCTGCTCGTACCCGCCTGTGCGCCCACCTCGGGCGGGGGCGGCGCCGCGCCTGCGACCTCGTCCACTCCGGACCTGTCGATCCTCGGCCCGAACCGGCTCGGCGCGGCCGACCTGGCCACCTGGTTCCGCTCGGTGAAGGGCGACCAGCACCGGCTCCCCATCAGCATCGACGAGCTGGCCCAGCTGTTCATTGACGAGGGCAACGACGAAGGGATCCGCGGTGACGTCGCGTTCGCCCAGTCGATCCTCGAGACCGGGTGGTTCTGGTTCCCCGACAGCGGTCAGGTCCGGCCCTGGTACAACAACTACGCGGGGATCGGCGCGGTCGACGGCGGGAGCACGCCCAACCAGTTCGCCTCGCCGCGCGAAGGAGTCCGAGCGCAGATCCAGCACCTGCGCGCCTACGGGGACGCGACGGTCACGGCGTCGAAGCTCGCGCACCCGCTCGTGGACCCGCGTTTCAACGTCGTCAGCCCGAAGGGGAAAGCACCCACCTGGGGCTCCCTGAGCGGCACGTGGGCGAGCAGCACCACCTACGGTCAGCGCATCCTCGACCTCTACGCCGCGGCCACGCGCTACGCAGGCAAGGCGTTGTTCCCCGCGCGTGCCGTCGCCGCGCACCCCGGCGGCGGTCACTACGTGCTCTACGGCAACGGCCTCGTCGAATCACGCGGCGGTGCACCCGATTTCGGGCACCCGAGCTTCGCGTTCGACATCGCGCGCGACATCGAGGTCATGCCCGGCGGCGACGGCTACATCGTCCTCGACGGCTTCGGCGGCTTGTGGCGCTACGGCAGTGCCGCGGTCGGGCCGATGGGCGCGATCCAGCCGTGGTACGTGCACGGATTCGACATCGCCAACGCCCTGGCGATCACCGCCGACGGTGCCGGCGTGATCGTGCTCGACGGATGGGGCGGCACGCATCCGCGTGGCACGGCACCGCACGTCGTCGGTCCGTACTGGAAAGGCTGGGACATCGCCCGCGACGTCGAGCTCGACGGCGCCGGAGGCGTGTACATCCTCGACGGGTGGGGTGTGGTGCACCAGCGGAACGGCGCGCCTTCCCTCGGCAGCACCTACTGGAAAGGCTGGGACATCGCCCGCGACCTCGTCGTGATGCCCGACGGAACAGGCTACGCGGTGTTCGACGGCTGGGGAGCCGTCCACCGGTTCGGCACGGCACCGGGGAGCCCCGCCTCCTGGTGGCAGCCGAGCGACCGCTGGGTGGGCGCGAGCCGGACGGTCACCGGCTACGCGGCCGTCCAGCGCGGCGGGGCGTCGGCGACGAGCTGAGCGCGCGACGTCGCGGGGCACCCGCCAGGCCCGCGACCCTGCTCAAGGCGCGCTCGGTCCGTCGACAGGCGGGTCGGTGCGTTCCGTCGACGCGATCGCCGCGTCGCGCAGCTTGTTCACCTGGTGGACCAGCGGGTCGATCTCCCAGGCGGTGAGCCTACGGACCAGCCGCTTGAGGGTCGACGCGCCGGGGCGAGCGGAGACCGGCATCGGGGGCGCCAGCGGCGGGACGCGCCGCAGCGGTGCGCTCCGGGCGCGCGCCCCGTCGCCGCGAACGGCCGGCTCCCCCTTCGGGCGCGCCCGAGACGGGACGCCACGAACGGCGGCCGCCCGCTCCTGGACCTCGGCCTGGATCCGTTCGCGCTCCACGGGCGCGTCCGGCCACGGGAGGCTCGGAGCGACGGCCGCTTCCTTGCCCAGCGCGGCCGACATCGCGGCCTCGAGCCCGCGATCGTCGGCGACGAGCGTCGTGCCCGGAGGCGCCTGGTCGCCCAGGCCTCCGGTCCGGCTCGCGATCACGGGACGGTCGTAGAGGGCCGCGCGCTCGAGCACCCCCGACGACCAGATGAAGCGGTAGGGGAGAACCACGACGTCGGAAGCCACGATCCACGCGTCGAACCGCTCGTCGCTCGTGTACTCCTCGTGCAACCTCGCCCCTGGGGCGTCGTCGACGAGCCGCCGGAGCTCGTCGGCGTACTCGAGGTACTCGGGCTGCTCGACCCGAACCGAGCCGACGATCTCCAGCCGGGCGCCCGCCGCATCGAGGCCGCGGAATGCTCGCACGGCGCGATCGAAGCCCTTGTGCGGCTGGATGAACCCGATGCAGAGGAAGATCCGCTCGTCTTCCGGAAGTCCGAGCAGCGCGCGGGCCTCGGCTCGCGACAGGGCCGTCCGGTGCTCGAAATGTGCGCCGTGCGCCTCGACGAGGACACGATCGGGGGGGACCCGGAACGCGGCGACGAACTGGTCCCGCTCCGCGTCCGTGTGCACGACGATGCGGTCGGCGGAGCGCCAGAGCAGTCGGTCGACGGTCGAGTCGGCTCCCCGGGCGAAGTCGATCTCGTGGACGCGGACCTCCAGCTCCGGCGCGCGGCGGAACGCGATCAGGAGCGCGGCCGTCACCAGTGCACGCTCGGTGGGGGCGCACGGGTGCGGGTAGAAGATGTCCGGGTGGTACTGGACGATCACCCGGTCGTAGTCGTGAACGCGACGGGCGAGCGCGAGTACTCCCCTCGCACCCCGGAGCTCCAGGTGGTGATGCGCGGCCGACGGGCCGGGCGAGAGCACCTCCACCTCGTGCCCCGCTCTCCGGAGCGCCTTCACCTCTTGCACCGCGTACTGCGCGATGCCGTCACGGACCGGCGGGTAGGGAGTCACCATCAGCATGCGCACGGCGTGGCTTCCTCCCTCAGACCGGCAGCCACTTCTCGATCGTCGCCTCCATGAGGTCGAGGACCGGCGGCCAGGTGTAGTTCTCGAGGACGTACTGGCGTCCCGGTGCCGCGAGCGACGCGGCCACGTCCGGCGCGTCCCCGATGAAGCGGAGGCACTGCTCGAGCTCGACGTCGTCGTCGTAGACGAGACCCGAGCCCGCGCGATCGAAGTGCCAGCGCACGACGTCCGACTCGCCGTTCGCGATCGGCAGCGTCCCCGCGAGCCACGCTTCCATCACGGTACGGGAGAAGCTCTCGTAGGGAGACGGCTGGAGGTACGCGTCCGCGGCCGCGAACGCACCGTCCCGATCGTGTGCCGAGACGAACCCCAGATCGAGCACCCGATCGGCGATCGCGTCGGGAGCAGCGACCACCCCGGTGCCGATGGTGACCAGCGAGAAGGGGATCCCACCCCGCTCGATCGCCCGTCCGAAGCCGGCGAGGAGCCGTTCCCAGTTCTTGGCGCCTTCACGTCGTCCGGCGAAGAGCACGAAACGGCCGTCGATGCCGTAGCGCCCGCGGAACCCTCCGGGGTCGTAGCTCTCCGGCACGTGGATGCCCGAACCCACGACCTCGTTGGCAGCGAGGCGGGCATGGAGGCGTTCCGCCACGCGCCGCTCGGGCTCGGACAGGAACCACAGTCCCCGCACGCCGGTGAAGATCGGGTGGTAGATCTCGAGCGCCGCATGCGGCTCGTCGTGGAGGCACGGCATGAGGATGGAGCGGGTCGGGGCGATCTGGGCGCAGGCGAACGTGGGCCAGAACATGTAGGGAGCGAAGATCAGCGCGCGGTAGTCCTCGGCGCGGTCGAGCAGATGATGGAAGAGCTCGGGCACCCGCAAGTCGTCGTTGACCCACCGTTGCTGCATCTCGATCGGGGGCCGTTCGCCGGCGAGGACGGCCGCCTCGATCTGCGCCCGCTCGGCCCGGGACGTGTCGACCACCGCTGGGAACCGGCGCAGACGCAACGGCCCGTCACTCGTCAGGCCGGGCTCGTACTCGTTCACCCACGTGTAGTGGTCGCGGGCGCACGTCGTCAGCACCTCGACGTCCCAGCCCCGCTCCGCGAGCCCCCGCGCGGACTCTCGCATCACGGCCTCGGCGCCGCCGACGACCTCGGCGCCGTACCTCGGCGTCACGAAGCCGAGCCGGCCGGTCCGCTCCATCCATCCGACACTAGCCTCTGACCCTCGCCGATCCTCGCGTTCGCTGCGAACGGTGTCGCCTTCGTTACGATCCGCCCACCGGCAGGAGGACCTGCGACCTCCTGCCCCGACAGGAACGCTTCCGGGGGCCTCGTGCAGTCCGTCAAGGCTCGGCTCCGACACCTGCGTCCGCTCTCGAGCGGCGACCGACGCTTCCTGGATCGTGCCTACCGCACCCTGCTCGGGCGCGCGCCCGACCGGTCGGGTCGTCGTCTGTGGGGCGACCGCCTCCGGTCCGGCGCGAGCCGATTGGACGTGGTCGGCGAGCTCGCGACCTCCGACGAGTACGTCGAACGGATGCTGGGGGTCGCCGACCGAGACGAGGCGGGCCGGCGACGGTCGGACGCCGAGTTCCTCGAAGCGCTGTACACGATGCTGCTCGGGCGAGAGGTCGACGCGCCGGGTCGGGCGAGCTGGCTCGCGGCGTTGTCGTCGGGGACCGACCGCCGCTCCGTGGTCGGCTCCCTTGCGGGCTCCGACGAGCATCTGAACCGGGTCGGTCGCGAGTTCCGATCGCTCACCGATCTCACGAGCCTCCGCCCCGAGCGGTACCGGACGATCACCGGCGACGACGGTGAGACCGAGCGGGTCTTCGTCGCCCGCGGCGCCGACGACTTCGACTGGCTCGAAGCGGCGATCCTCGACCACGGCTACTACGAGCAGCCGGGCGTCTGGTCGTTCGGCGCCGATCTCGACAAGCAGGTGATGGCCGAGGTCATGGGGTGGTTCGAGCCCTCGCTCGCCCTCGATCTCGGCTGCGCCAGCGGTGCGGTCATCGAGTGCCTCCTCCGCCTCGGCTACCGCGCCGAAGGAGTCGAGATCAGCGAGCTGGCGATCGACAAGGCCGCGCCGAGCGTGCGCGACTCGATCCACCGGGGTGACCTCCTCGACCTCGAGCTCGGGCAGCGCTTCGATCTCGTGTTCGGCCTCGACATCTTCGAGCACCTGAACCCGAACCGCATCGATCGCTACCTCGACGCGATCGCCGATCTGCTCCTCGACGGCGGCTTCGTCTTCGCGAACATCCCCGTCTTCGGTGACGATCCCGGGTTCGGGACCACGTTCCCGGTCCGCTTCCCCGAGTGGCGTCGGGACCAGGCTCGGGGGGCCCACTTCGCCGCCGTGCCGGTCGACGACCACGGCTACCCGCTGCTCGGACACCTGATCTGGGCCGACTCCCCGTGGTGGGTCCGCCGCTTCGGCGCGGTCGGACTCCAGCGGCAGCTATCGATCGAACGCGCGCTCCACCGGCGCTACGACGACTTCCTGCGCCGGACCTTTCCCGGTCGACTCGGCTTCTACGTGTTCTCGAAGCGGGTGGAACCGGGCGCGATCGAGGCCGTCGTCCGCCGGATCGACGAAGCCCCGGACAGCGAGCTCCTCCAGCCGAGCGGTTCGGTCGACGCCGGGAACGGCTGACCAACGGGGCGGCACCCCGAACCGCCGGTACGATGGAACGACCCCGCCGACGAGTCACCGGAGCACGAGCGCGTTGAGGATCTGTGTCTGTGGCGCACAGGTGCCCTTCGTACGCGGAGGCGCCGAGCTCCACATGGAGAATCTCGTGCAGGCGCTCGAGCGCGGCGGCCACGAAGCCGAGCTCGTCCGTCTCCCGACGGCCTGGGACCGCGAGCGGATCTTCGACGCCGCGCTCGCGTGGCGGCTGGTGCCCGTCGACGCCGATCTGGTGATCGCCACGAACTTCCCTTCGTACTTCGTCCGCCATCCGAACAAGGTCGTGTGGCTGTTCCACCAGCACCGGGCGGCCTACGACGCGGCCGACTCGGCGTGGTCCGACTTCGGCCTCGACGACGAAGGCCTCGAAGCCCAGCGGCTCCTGACGGAATGGGACCAACGGGCGCTGGAAGAGGCAACTCGTCGCTACACCACCTCGGGCGTCGTGGCCGACCGGTTGGCCCGGTACACCGGACTGGACGCCCAACCCCTCTACCATCCCCCGCCGCTCTTCGAGCGCCTGCGCCCCGGCCCCTTCGGCGATTACGCGTTCTGCGCGACGCGCCTGGAAGCGAACAAGCGTCCCGAGCTGCTCGTCGAGGCCGCCACGCACCTCCGATCCGCGACGCGGTTCGTGATCGCGGGGCGAGGAAGTGGCGACGGCGCGCTTCGTTCCCGCGTCGCCGAGTCGCAGCTCGGGCGCACCGTAGAGCTCGCCGGCTTCGTGCCCGACGACGAACTCGTCGAGCGCTACGCGGGCTGCCTCGGCGTGGTGTACGCACCCGTCGACGA
Source organism: uncultured Burkholderiales bacterium (assembly GCA_964424125.1). Classification (GTDB taxonomy): domain Bacteria; phylum Actinomycetota; class Acidimicrobiia; order IMCC26256; family JAOSJL01; genus CAYRHS01. The sequence continues at coordinate 930 of CAYRHS010000080.1, read as the reverse complement.
GGACTACGGGTACGTGACGCTCCAGGCCTTCGCGTCCGGCAAGCCGGTCGTCACGGCGAAGGATTCCGGCGGCGTGCTCGAGTGGGTGGAGGACGGCGTGACCGGCTACGTGACCGACGGGAGCCCCACCGCGATCGCGGCTGCGATCGACGACCTCGCCTCCGACCCGGAGCGAGCGCGACGAATGGGCGCGGCCGGCCGGGCGCGCGTGGCCGACCTCGACTGGAGCGACGTTGTGCGGACCCTGACGGCGCCATGAAGAAGCCGTTCGTCGAGCTGCTCGTCGCGGCGGGACGCGCCGATTGGTCCCTGCCACTCGTGCGTGCGCTCGGGGCGTGGTGCGACCCTCGTGCGACCGATCCCGCGCTCGGAGCACCCGCGGCCCGGCTGGCGACGGCGCCGGACGCGGTCGGCATCGATGCCGCGCTCGACGACCCCACGATCCCGGTCGCGGTCGTGGTCGAGGCAGGCCAGGCCACCCGCGAGGACCTCCCGACCCGCGCCGCGGTCATCTGCACGCACGAGCCCGACCTCGCCGCCGACCTCGGTGAAGGAACCGTGCTGATCCACCGCCCGGCGGTCGACACTGCTGCGCACCCGACGGTCTCCCCCTTCGTGCGTCAGCGGTGGCGACAGCGGCTCGACCTTCCGGACGACCTCGTCGTCGAGTGCGCGAGCGACACCGTCCACGCGGGAACGGACTCGTGGTCGCTCGGCCCCGATCTGGGCACGACCGCGCTCGCGCTCAGCGCCGCCGCGGTCGTGTCCTCGGCTCGGACCGCGCTGGTGGCGCTCGCCCTGGGCACGCCGACCGTGGTCGACCGCCCGGTCGCCGAGCGGCTCGGGCTCGACGACGGTCTCCACGCGCTCGTCGCCCCCGCGGGCGCAATCGAACGCGCGCGTGAGCTCGCCGCCGACCCGCAACGATCG